>NZ_LOVM01000004.1:0-214516 GCF_001523445.1 Burkholderia sp. ABCPW 11
GGAATTCGGCACGCAGGAGCGCAAGCTGATGTTCGCGGATCACCTGCTGAAGCACGTGCCGCTTGCTGCCCGGATCAAGAAGGTGCTGAACGAGCGTCCGGGCCACCGCGCGCCGCGCGTGCGCTTCGAGCAGGAGCTCGAGGACTTCCTGTCGGACGGCGCGGCCGAGGAAACGCTCGACGCGGTGATCGACTGGGGCCGTTACGGCGAGATCTTCTCGTACAACGACCAGACCGAAATCTTCAGCCTGGAGGACGTCGAGTCCTGATCGCGCCGGGCCGGGCCGTGCGACCCGGCCCGGTATTCGCGTGCTTCGAGCATCACGCGCCGCGCACCACGCACCACGTATCGCCCCGTTACTGCAAATTCCCCCACCGATCGACGGCCGGTTCCGCCGACGCCCACTTCCAGTGCGTGCCTTGCTGGCACGCATTCGCGAAATACCAGTCGGCCTTGCCGCCGTCCTTCACCGAGAACGCGAATTCCTTGCACAGCGCGAGCGCCGACGAGTACGCGCGTGTGACCCGCACCTCGCCGTCGCCGTTTTCGAGCGGCAGCGTGTTCTTCACCTTCCACGGCTTCACTTCGCCGACGGCGAGACTGCCGGCCGTCTTCGCGATCGCGTCCTGCTGGTTCTGATGGAGCTGCTTCATCGTGCGGTTGACGGCTTCGTCGGTCGCGGCCTGCACGGCGATCCCGACACCGACGCCGACCGCCGGGTTCGCGGTGACGAGGCCCGTCGCCGCACCGGCCAGCGCGCCGCTCGCCGCGCCGACCGACCCGCAGCCCGACAGCGCGACCGTCGCCGCGCACAGCGCACCGATCGCCGCGATACGAATCGCGACGCTCATTGCAGCGCGCCCCAGCGTTCGGTCGCCGGTTCGGCCGACGCCCATTTCCACACGGGCCCGTCGCGGCAGATGGTGGCGACGTAGAACGCCGATTGCGCGGCCTTGTCGGCCTTCGCCGGCGTGTCGACCGCGAACACGATTTCCTTGCAGTCGAGCGGACCGACGCTGATCATGCGGCTGACCGTCACGCGGCCCTGCTCGTCGTCCTCGATCGGGAACGAATGGTGCGTCGACCACGGCGCGACGCCGCCGACGTCGAGCGGGCCGGCCGCCTTCGCGATCTGCTCCTGCGTGTAGCGGTGCGCGACGCGTTGCGTGTACTGGACGCCGGCCCGCGCGCCGGCGACGGCGCCGAGGCCGATGCCCGTCGCGACGGCGGCGTTGTTGGTGACCTTGGAGGCGATCGCGGCGCCCGCGATACCGGCGCCGGCCGTCGCGCCTTCGCTGTACAACGAATTGCAGCCGGACAGCAGTGCGGCCGTGGCGATCGCGGCCAGCACGACGCGCGCCGGCGTGGCCCGGCGCGGCGATTCGAAACGAATGTTCATCCCTGAGTGCAAGTCCTGTCTGGGTGAGCGGCGACGCGTGCACGCCTGATGCCGCGTCATTGTTTCGCAATTGTCATGGGAAAATTGCAAAGCTTTGACAAATCGCCGTGCGGCAGGCCGCGTGCGCGCGGGCGGCGTTATTGTCGGATAGATGCTCGACGAAGGGTCGAAACGTTACAAATTGAAGGTAATTGTTACCATCGGCCGCGATGACGCGACCTAGACTGTTTTGTTATGGAATGTTTCTACGACGGCCTCGAGCCGCGCCGCATATGAGACACCCAGCCATGCGCCGTTCGAAACGGTTGTCACACCGGCCGCCTGACGCGGCGGCCGGCCATCCGGAAGACCGCTCGCGTCCGCAGACCGACGCGCCATCGGCACCGCCTGCGGGCGCGCCGGACGAGACGCCGTCGGACGGCGATCACAACCAGGGTGGTGCTCGCCCGGAAGGGCTCGACTATCAACGCGACCTCGGTCAGGAGCAGGACGCTTGATACGGTCGTCGCCGCATTCCACCGCCGTATTTCATTGCAATTCTCGGAACTGAGTCGCCGCGCGGCCGCCTTCGGGCCGCCGCGCCTGCTTCGGCGTGCGTTGCGCGCCAGCCAATCGAATCGAGGAGGGGAAGTCGCATGAGCAGATTGATCGTGGTATCGAATCGTGTCGCCGCCGGCGAGGATACGCGCCCGAGCGCGGGCGGTCTGGCCGTCGGCGTGATGGACGCCCTGAAGGAAACGGGCGGCGTCTGGTTCGGCTGGAACGGCGAGATCGTCGGTACGCCGGATGCCGAGCCCGCGATCCAGCGGGACGGCAACGTGACGTATGCGACGGTCGGCCTGACCCGGCGCGACTACGACCAGTACTACCGCGGCTTCTCGAACGCGACGCTGTGGCCGGTGTTCCATTACCGCGGCGATCTCGCGCGCTTCGATCGGCAGGAGTACGCCGGTTACCTGCGCGTGAACGCGATGCTCGCGAAGCAGCTCGCCGCGCTGCTGCGGCCGGACGACCTGATCTGGGTGCACGACTACCACCTGCTGCCGTTCGCGAACTGCTTGCGTGAACTCGGCGTGAAGAACCCGATCGGCTTCTTCCTGCACATCCCGTTTCCGTCGCCCGACATGCTGCGCCTCGTGCCGCCGCACGAGGAGCTCGTGAAGTTCATGTGCGCGTACGACGTCGCGGGTTTCCAGACCGAGGCCGACAAGCAGGCCTTCACCGACTACATCGAGCGGCGCGGCATCGGCGCGGCGAGCGACGACGGGATGCTGCACGCGCATGGCCGCGTCGTGAAGGTCGCGGCCTATCCGATCGGCGTGCATCCCGACGCGATCGCGCAGGCGGCCGTCCAGTACGGCACGCGCAAGCCGGTGAAGATGCTGCGCGAGGCGCTGGGCGACCGCAAGCTGGTGATGAGCGTCGACCGTCTCGATTACTCGAAGGGGCTCGTCGAGCGCTTCCAGTCGTTCGAGCGGATGCTCGCGAATGCGCCGGGCTGGCAGGGGCGCGTGTCGCTCCTGCAGATCGCGCCGCCGACGCGTTCCGACGTGCAGACCTATCAGCACATCCGCGAAACGCTCGAAGGCGAGGCCGGCCGGATCAACGGCCGCTTCTCGCAGCTCGACTGGACGCCGATCCAGTACCTGAACCGCAAGTACGAGCGCAACCTGCTGATGGCGTTCTTCCGGATGTCGCAGGTCGGCTACGTGACGCCGCTGCGCGACGGGATGAATCTCGTCGCGAAGGAATACGTCGCGTCGCAGGATCCGGCCGATCCGGGCGTGCTCGTGCTGTCGGAATTCGCGGGCGCGGCGGCCGAGCTGACCGGCGCGCTGCTCGTCAATCCGTACGACCTGTCGCAGATGGCCGAGGCGCTCGAACGCGCGCTGTCGATGCCGCTCGCGGAGCGGCAGGCGCGTCACGAGGAGAACCTCGCGCGGCTGCGCGAGAACGACCTGTCGGTCTGGCGCGACACCTTCGTCGCCGACTTGCGCAGCGTCGCGGCCGCGGCGTCGGTCACGCAGCGCGCGGGCCGGCGGGTCGCGCATGCGTGAGTTCGTGCCGGGCGCCGCCGCGCCGGGCGCCGCTGCGCCGCGCGCCGCCGATCGCGACGACGAAGCGGTCGACGACACGACCGGCCGCTTCTTCGTCGTGACGGGCGGCCCGGGTTCGGGCAAGAGCACGTTGCTCGATGCGCTCGAGCGCGCCGGGTTTGCGCGCTCGCAGGAGGCCGGGCGCGGCGTGATCCGCGACCAGATGGCCGTCGACGGCCCTGCGCTGCCGTGGCGCGACCCGGCCGCGTTCGCCGAGCTGATGCTGAGCTGGGAGATGCGGTCCTACCACCTCGCGCGGCAGGCGCGCGGTCCGGTGTTCTTCGACCGCGGCGTGCCGGACGTGATCGGCTATCTGACGCTGACCGGGTTGGCGGTGCCCGCGCACGCGGAAGCCGCGGCGCGGCGTTTCCGCTATCACCGGCGCGTGTTCATCGCACCGCCGTGGCCCGACATCTATGCGCAGGACACCGAGCGGCGGCAGGATTTCGCGGAGGCGGTGCGGACCTACGACGCGATGGTCGATTGCTATACGTCGTACGGCTATCGGCTGATCGAGTTGCCGCGCGTGAGCGTGAAGGCGCGTGTGCGCTTCGTGATGGATACGCTCGACGCCGCATGACGCCCGCCGCCTGTGCGGCGCGCGACGGTGTCAGGCTGCCGTGTCCGGCCGCGGCGACGCGATGCGCAGCAGGCTGACGACCGCGGCCACCGCCGCGAACGCCGTGGCGACATAGAGTGCGATCGTCGGCCCGCGGTCCGGCGCGAGCCCGAAAATCAGCGCGACGAGCGCGGCGCCGAGCGTCTGGCCCGTCAGGCGTGCGGTGCTCAGCATGCCGCCGGCGCCGCCGCTGCGTGCGCGCGGTGCCGACGACAGCATCGCGCGATTGTTCGGCGACTGGAACAACCCGAAGCCCGCGCCGCACAGCGCCATCCGCCATACGATGTCGACCGTGCCCGGGTGCGCGCCGATCGTCGCGAGCGACAGCAGCCCGGCGGCGAACAGCGCGAGCCCGATCCCGCCGAGCATGCCGGCCGAATAGCGGTCCGACAGCACGCCCGCGAGCGGCGCGGCGAACACGATCACGAGCGGCCACGGCGTCATGTAAAGACCCGTCTCGACCTGCGAGAACCCCAGCGAATTCTGCAGCCAGAACGGCAGCGCGACGAACGCGAGCATCTGCGACGTGAACGACGCCGTCGACGTGTAGACCGACAGCGCGAACATCGGGATGCGCATCAGGTCGACCGGCAGGAGCGGCGCCGGCTGCGACAACTGACGCTTCACGAAGAAATAGCCGACCACGAACGCGACGGCCAGTTCGGCCGCGACGTACGCATGACCTTCGCCGTGACCGAGCCCGTCGACGGCCGTGATCAGCAGGCCGAATACGCATGCGTTCATCAGCGCGCTCGGGAAGTCGTACGGCGCATCGTGCAGCGGGTTGGCCGGCAGCGCGCGCAGGCTGCCGAGCACGGCCGCGATGCCGATCGGCACGTTGACCGCGAAGAGCCACGGCCACGACGCGAACGACAGGATCGCCGACGCGACCGTCGGCCCGATCGCCGACGACAGCGCGACCACCATCGCGTTGATCGACAGCCCGCGCCCGAGCATCGACGACGGGTAGATCATCCGCACGAGCGCCGCGTTGACGCTCATGATGCCGGCCGCGCCGAACCCCTGGATCACGCGCATCACGGCCAGCATCGGCAGCGAGCCGGCGAGCGCGCAGCCGAGCGACGCCGCGGTGAACAGCGCGAGCCCGGCGATGTAGATGCGGCGATAGCCGATACGTTCGCCGAGCGACGCGAGCGGCAGCAGCGTGATCGTGACCGCGAGCTGATACGCGTTGACGATCCAGATCGACGCGGCGTCGGACGCGCGCAGGTCGCGCGCGATGGTCGGCAGCGCGACGTTCGCGATGGCGCCGTCGAGCACGGCGAGCGTGATGCCCAGGGCGACGCAGACGATCGCCCAGTAGCGTTGCGGAAGCGGCAGGCCGGTATCGGCGTTCATGACAGGAGCGAGAGCATGGTTGTCCGCGCGCCCGCTTGCCGGTTGCGTGCGCAACCATGTGCAGGGGGGGAGGCGGCGATGAACGGCCCGGCCGGCGCGGCTGCACCGGGGCGGGGCCGGTCGAGTGTATCACCGGGCCGCCTCGCGCGACGTCGCGCCGCACGGCCGTCGGCGGGCGCGCGCATTCAGCCTTCGAAGTCGAGGCCGCCGAGCCGCACGAGCGGGTCGGCCTGCGTGCGCGATGCGAGATCGATGTCGCGCGCGCCCTGCCACGCGCCCAGCTTTCTCGGCAGCGCGGCGAGGTAGTGCTCGAAGCGCTGCGGGCCATCGGGTTCCATCAGCCGCTCGATCTCGTCGGTGTCCCACGTCAGTTCGAGATTCAGCGGATGCACGAAGCCGCTCACGTGCTCGTGCGGCGCGCTGCGGATCTGCACGCGCGTCGGATGTCCGTGCCCGCCATAGGGGACGACGTCGGTCTGCACGTGATCGGCGAAGAACGCGGCGATGGCCTGCGCGATGCGCGGTGCGAATTCGGTATCGAAACGGCGGGCGGTTTCGGGCTGCATGACGGCGTCTCCTGTATGCCGAAAATCGTAGCACGGCGACGCCGCGTTTCGGCGGGTGCGATACCGGTAATCGCGCGTTACCACTTGCTGCATCTATTACGGTCGCGGACCGCCACAATGCATCGCATCCAGTACCACTTCGCGTGGGAGTCCATCATGAAAAAGATTGCCGCAGTATGTGTCCTTGCCGGTTCGCTCGCGGTCGCGGGCCCGGCGTCCGCGCATGGCCGCGACGGCGGCGCCGTCATCGGCGCATTGATCGGCGGCGCGGTGCTGGGTGCGATCGTGACGTCGGCGATGAATCCGCCCGTCGCATATCAGGCACCCGCGTACCAGGCGCCGGCCTATCAGCCGCCGACCTACTACCAGGCGCCCGCGTACCAGCAGCCTGCCTACCCGACCTATCAGCAGGCGCAGTACCAGGACGACGGCCCGAACTATTGCTACGACCGCTACCAGCGTGCGTATGTGTGTGGGGCGCCGGTGCAGGGTGGCTACGCGCAGCCGGCGGGCTGGTAAGCGGCGGCGCGCGAGCGGATTCGGTGCCCGGCGGCCACGCTCTCGCCGACGTTCGCTTCGCCCGGCAGGACGACGAAAGGCCCTCGCTCGATGCGAGGGCCTTTGTCTATTGCGTGGCCGTCCGTTCGCCGGTGTGATGCGCCGCCGGCCATCGGCGGGCCGTGCGTGGATACAAACGGTTGCAATTGCGCGTCAGTGGCGATGACCGCCGCCGTCGCCGCGACCGTGTCCGCCGCCACCGCCGCCTTCGTTCCAGTCGCCGCGGCGTCCGCCGCCGCGCCACCAACCGTTGCCGCGGTTGCCGCGATCGCCGTCCCAGTGATGGTAGTCGCGCCGGCCGCGATCCCAGTCGCGTCCACCGCCTCCGCCCCAGATGTTGACCGTGCCGTACACGGGAGACGGGGCGTACGCATAGCCGGGATCGGAATAGTAGGGCTGCCCGTAGCCGTATCCGGCGTCCGGGGCGACCACGCAGCCGGCCAGCAGGGTGGCGACGCCGGCGGCGGCAATGAGCTTCAGCATGATGTTCTCCGTTGGTTCCGCTATAAGTACCGCGCCCGGGGATTGCCGGCTGTTTGCAATTGTGTCGCCAAATTACAGCCTCGTAAGGTCTTGAGACGAAAGTGTTAGCATCCGGGGCTCATTTGTTTTTCAGGAGCACATCGATGAAATTCGCGATCCGGGCCGCGCTGGCCGCCTTCTGCGTGACGACGGCCGCCGCATGCGTGGCCGCGCCGGCATCCGCACCCGCCGTGCCGGCCGAGTCGATCAAGATGTTTCCGCAGGCAGCCGCCGGCCAGCAGCGCGCCGTGATCGCGCTGCCCGCGCTCGAGAACGAGGGCGATGCGCGCGTCGAGTTGATGATCGGCAAGACGCTGCAGACCGACTGCAATCAGCAGTGGTTCGGCGGCGAGCTGACCGCCGAGGACGTGAAGGGCTGGGGCTACACGTATTACCGGCTCACCGACGTGAAGGGCCCGGCATCGACGCTGATGGCGTGCCCGGGCCAGGCGCCGCAGCAACGGTTCGTGCAGGTGCGCGGCGACGGTCAGCTGCTGCGCTACAACAGCCGTCTGCCGCTCGTCGTGTATGTACCGGATGGCTTCGACGTCCGCTATCGCGTGTGGCATGCGTCGAAGGACGTGCAGCAAGCCGCGAAACAGTAATCTCCCGGCGGCGTCCTGCCGCTATCCGCCAGTCGCGCCGGCCGGGCCGCGCGCGCCGACGAGCGCCGGCCATGCGGCCAGCGCGGCCTGCGCGACGGCCTCCAGATCGCGGCGGCTCGCGCCGTCGCGCGCCTGGATCGACATCCCCTGCTGAACCGTCACGTAGTAGCGCGCGATCGCATCGACGTTCGCGTGCGCCGATATTTCGCCGGTCGCGACGCCTTGCGCGAGGCGTTCCCGCAGCGCGTCGACCGTGCCCTCGCGCATCGCGATCAACGTCTGCCGGACCATGTCGGAACGTTCGGCCGGATGCAGCGCCGACAACACGATCAGGCAGCCGGCCGGCTTCGAACGCCGCGTGAACACGCGTGCGGTATCCATCAGGTAGTTCTGCACGGCGTCGTACGCGCTGGCCGCTCGTTCGACGCCCCCCCAGATTTCCCGCCCCTCGGTTGCGCGGTAATGTTCGAGGGCTTGCCGGAACAGCGCTTCCTTGCTGCCGAAGGCCGCATACAGGCTCGGCGACGCGATGCCCATCGCGGCCGTCAAGTCCGTCATCGACGCCCCTTCGTAGCCGAGACGCCAGAACACCTCCATCGCGCGATCCAGCGCCGCTTCCTTGTCGAAGCTTCTCGGTCGGCCTCGTTCAGCCATTGCGTCCGTTCCTTCGTCGATATCTGTATCGATCGATAAAATAAATCAATTGACTGTGCGACGCAACTTGCCACATTCTGTGTCGGTCGTTACATAAATGAGGAAAGGAACCGACATGAACCGACTTCAGGGCAAGTGTGCACTCATCACCGGCGGCAGCCGCGGCATCGGCGCGGCGATCGCCAAACGGCTGGCAGCCGAGGGCGCCGACGTGGCGATCACGTATGAAAAATCGGCCGAGCGGGCGCAGGCCGTCGTCGCCGGCATCGAAGCGCTGGGCCGTCGCGCCGTGGCGATCCAGGCCGACAGCGCCGATCCGCTTGCCGTGCGCAACGCGGTCGATCGTGCCGCGCAGGCGTTCGGCGGCCTCGACATCCTCGTCAACAACGCGGGGATTTTCCGGGCCGGCGCGCTGAACGACCTCACGCTCGACGATATCGATGCGACGCTGAACGTGAACGTGCGTGCGGTGATCGTCGCGTCGCAGGCGGCGGCGCGTCATCTCGGGGAGGGCGGGCGCATCGTGTCGACCGGCAGTTGCCTCGCGACGCGTGTGCCCGATGCGGGGATGAGCCTCTATGCGGCGAGCAAGGCCGCATTGATCGGCTGGACGCAAGGGCTCGCGCGCGATCTCGGCTCGCGCGGCATCACGGTGAACATCGTGCATCCGGGCTCCACGGATACCGATATGAATCCGGCCGATGGCGAGCACGCCGATGCGCAGCGTTCGCGGATGGCGATTCAGCAGTACGGCAAGGCCGACGACGTAGCCGCGCTCGTGGCGTTCATCGTCGGGCCGGAAGGGCGATCGATCACCGGGACCGGGTTGACGATCGACGGCGGGGCGAATGCATAAACACTGATGCGCGCTGCGTGAACGGGCCGGGTGACGGTTGGTTCGTCGTCGTTCGCTATCGGCAGCCGAGGCGCTGGTGCTCGGCTTCCTGGTCGGCCCGTTTGTCGTAGGCCCGCAGTTCGTTGCGCGGCTTGCCGTCCGGGCCCATCCCGCGCACGACCTTCTGGCCGCGGTCGGGCGAGTGCGTGACCGCGTCGATGCCGGCGGCCAGTTCCCGGCAGCGGGTGTCGGGGGACGTGTTGTCCGGACGCGGGGCTGCCGACGCAGTGACGTTGGCGATGCCCGGGCTGACGTAGCGCTGTTTGGCGGAGGCCGTGTCGGTGTCGGCGGCGTTGGCCGTGCCGGTCATCGCTGAAAGCGCGGCGAGCGCCGCGATCGTCCGAAGCATGGGCGAAGTCCGTGTGCTGAACTGAAGAAAGTTCGGAATTCTACGCAACGTTCAGTGCATATCAGCGGCGAACGGGCGAGGTGCGCGCGTGTGTCGCATATGGCGGTGAATGCTCGATTGCACACATCATTCGTGTGCCGCCTGCGCGCGCCAGCAATATCTCGGACCGTCGAATGGAAAAAAGCCCGCTTGCTTTCGCAAAGCGGGCTTTTTTCGGTATTTGGTTGCGGGGGTAGGATTTGAACCTACGACCTTCGGGTTATGAGCCCGACGAGCTGCCAGACTGCTCCACCCCGCGGCGCGAAGTGTACTTGGGTCGGTGCGCAGAGTCAAACGATTCGTGCGAAGACGGCCCGACTCATATCGGGCCTGTTCCTTGAAACGACTGCAACGCAGGGAAGCCGACGCGTACGACCGGAAATTTTTCACCTTCGCCACAATATTCGCGCGCCTGAAACGTCTTCAGACGCATGGAACCGCCACCCACTTCGCACACGATGACCGACCCAGACCGCGACATCACTGCGACGGTGATGCGTGAACGAACGAGGCTAGGGAACTTCATTCGGCGCCGGATACGCGACCCGGACGATGCCGAGGACGTTCTGCAGGATGTGCTTCACGAATTCGTCCAGGCTTATCGGCTTCCTGCGCCGATCGAACAGGCGAGTGCGTGGCTGTTCCGTGCGGCGCGCAACCGCATCATCGATCGTTTTCGCAAAAAGAAGGAGCAGCCGCTGACCGATCTGCTCGATGCCGACGACGAAGCGGACAGCGAGTATCGCCTGGATCTCGCGTTACCGGCGCACGATGCCGGCCCTGAAGCGCGCTACGCTCGCACGCTGTTGCTGAAGGCGTTGCAGGACGCGCTTGACGAGTTGCCGGCGAATCAGCGCGAGGTTTTCATTGCACACGAACTGGAGGGACTGTCCTTCAAGGAGATGGCCACGCAAAGCGGCGTCACGCTTAATACGCTGCTGGCGCGCAAACGCTACGCGGTCCTGCATCTGCGTGCTCGACTGCAACCCATTTACGACGAACTGGATATCTAGAGGAGTCGACGGATGAATTTTCGAATCAGATGTGCGGGCAAGGCGCTGCTCGTGGTGGTCGCCATAGGCGTGCTCGGATGGATCGTCATGATGTTGTGGAACTGGGTGATGCCGGCGCTGTTCGTCGGCGCCCGGACGATCGACTTCGCGCATGCGCTGGGGCTGCTCGTGTTGAGCCGCATCCTGTTCGGCGGATTTCGCGGACACCGCGGCTGGCACGGCCGGCGCCACTGGCGCAAGTGGGAAGCCATGACACCCGAAGAGCGCGAGCATTTCCGGGCCGCATGGCGATCGCGCGGCAGCCGGCGCACGGAGGAGTGAACATGCGCGAAAAATCAACGGCCGACTGCAAGCAGAAGGCGGGCGTGATCGCGCCGATCGTCGATCTGAAACGTTGCGAAGGCAAGGGGGATTGCGTCACCGTTTGCCCGGAAAACGTGTTCGAGGTGCGGCGCGTCGATCAGGCCGATTACCTCGACCTCGGCCTGATGCATCGCTTGAAACTGCGCGTGCATGGAATGAAAGTCGCCTACACGCCGAATGCGCAGGCCTGCCGGTCATGCGGGCTTTGCGTGACGGCGTGTCCCGAACGGGCGATCACGCTTGCCAGAAGGGCTTAGCGTCGGCCGTGCTCGCCGATGACGGCACGGTGTCGCAGGCAGTCTGACGGATGGCAGTCGCCGGATACGCCGTTCATGTGATCAATCTCGTCAAGGAATGCACTTGGCTTCAACTACCGACGTTCTTTTGCAACGGCTTCATGAAGAAAGCCGGAGCGAAATCATCGCCCGGGCCCGCGCGCAGTTCCAGGGGCCGAATGCGGCGTTTCCGACGCTCGTCGACGAATACGAAACGCTCGCGCCCCGGCTGCGAGGGCGCTTTCTCGAAACGTTCGGCCTGTTCAGCGACGATTTCGAATCGTCGGAAAGCAGTGCGCTGTCGTTGGCCGTGTCGGCGGAGACGGGGCGATTCCTGCGCAACCTCGTGCTGTCGCAACGGTCGGCCAGAATCCTCGAGCTCGGTAGTTCCTGCGGTGTGTCGACCCTGTATCTTGCCGACGCGCTGCGTACGTTGGGCCGTGGCGTGGTCATCGCGACCGAACGGGATGCGCTCAAATGCGCGTGCCTGCGGGCTCACGTCGAAACAGCGGGGCTGGATGCGTATGTCGACTTGCGGGAGGGCGATGTATTCGAGACGGTTGCCGAACTGGACGGGACTGTCGACATGGTGTTTATCGACGTATGGGCTGACGCCTATCTGAAGCTGTTCAAGCAGATCGAGCGCCTGCTGCGGCCGGGGTCGATCGTGCTTGCCGACAATATGTACACGGCCGAGGACGCCGTTCGACCGTACAAGGATTACCTCGACGAGGATCCGCGTTTTTCGACCACGACGCTGGATTTCGAGTCGGGGGTCGAGTTTACGGTGGTCGTTGCTTGAGCGGGGGGCGGTGAGTCTTGGGGGGTAGAGCTTGGCTGGTCCCCCGACAGAATTCATATCTCTCGACTGTATCGGCTCTCCCGGTTAAGGCATTCCATAGATACCAACAAAAATACCAACAAGCGCATCGGCGTAGGCTTCATTAGTCGAAGGGGGCCTGCGTGAGTCCCTTTGCCGTGCCGCCGGAAGCAAAATTATCTGGAGATTTGGAGATAAGCACTCGTTTCGGCTTGTGACCCTTGTCCGGCAAGGCCGACGTTATCTCCAACCATATCTCCAGAACACATACTTTCTTGGAGACAACGTTGGAGATATGTGGTCGAGGGGCCCATGGTCACTTCATCGCTCGCGACCTGTCCGCCATCTGGAACGCTGCGCGCAAAGGATCTCCCCGCGCCGCTCCCCCCGGCAATGCGTCTTGGGCTTATCATTCAATCCGATTGCTTAACTCGATCTCATTGAATCTTTGTTGCGACGCAAAATGACAGCGACTGGCAAACTTATTCCGGCACAGCGGATGCGGTGGATTCCGAAGGAACTGCGGTTGGCGCATGAGTATTGCTTCTTCCTCCATGATGAATGTGTGCGCATGCTGGTTGAGTATGAAAAGGCGCGCGCCCATATAATATCTTTCAAATTTAAAAATAAATCAGAGGAAAGACGGTTTCGGCGTGCTGCGGAGAAGCACGATGCAATTTTTGCTCTTCGACTGATCGGGCGGGAGGATGAGAGTCGTCGCGTCACGTTAAACACTATCACCATGGCGATGGTTTCCGATTGCTGCCATCACATCTACGAATCTCTTAGGTGTTTTGAAAAGCGGAAATTCGTTCCTGCATTCAACTTGCTACGGAAACCATTGCTGGACAGTTTGATGTATCTCATATGGATGGTTGCCGACGAGGATAACTTCTATGCTGAGTTCACGTCAGGTGATTCGTCTCGTATCACTCAGAAGATGATCGGAAATCGGCGTAAGAACCTCATCGCAGCTGCAATTGAGATGGCCGAGCTAACCGACATTATCGATGCGGATGACATCGTTTCAATGATCTTCGACTCACGCAACGAGTTTGGGCTCTACGGATTGTTCCAGCATGCCGTTCATCTAGTCACTGTCGATCGACTCGAAATTAAGACATCCCCTGAGAATTTTAATTTCATATTCAAAAATCCGAACGAAGACGATATTTACGACTCGCTATATTCTCAATTGCCGATTATTTTATTGTTGTTGACGCACGTTATAGCGATACTCTTCGGGCGAATTCAATCCATGGATGCGGGGACTTTCCGTGCTCTAAAATTTCGAAGTATAAATGGTGGTCGGCTTATTCAGGGTTCGCCACTTTCCGATATTGTTGTCGATGTAATGTCAAGGACACTCTCGCCACTTTTGAAATGCGCCACCTGCGATACTTCTATCAAAGTCACGCACCACAACGCGGCGCGGCTCATACTTACCGACACATTCCGCTGTACTACTTGTAAGCGCGTCTCGCCATTTCCTTTTTCGTGGACGTTTGGAGACTAAGGTCAGATTGGCCGAAGGTGAGGGGCATGAGTTCCGATTGGAGTTGTCATGCCGAATCCCGTATTCTCATAATGGTTTGCCGGCTCGTACCGTGTTGCCTCGCCACGCTGGCTACAGACGCGCCCTCGCCAAGTTGCTTTCGAACCTCGGCTTGTTGTTGTTGCGATAGCGCAGTTGGACGTCCCATCGCCTTACCTTCGGATTTAGCGCGAGCAATACCCGCCTGCGTTCGTTCGATCAGAAGGTCTCGCTCGAATTCTGCGACGGCGTTTAGTACCTGCATCGTCATCCGACCGGCTGCACTGGTAAGGTCGACGCCGCCGAGGGCGAGGCAGTGAATCCGAATGCCGCGATCCGCCAGTAGCTCAACGGTCGCGCGCACATCCATTGCGTTCCGACCGAGGCGATCGAGTTTTGTCACGATCAACACATCGCCATCTTCCATCTTGAGCAGCAGCTCAGAGAACCCTGGCCGCTGATCGGCGCTGACGCTACCGGAGATGCATTCTGTAATGACACGGCGTTTGTCAACAGCGAATCCCGCTGCTTCGATCTCGCGGAGTTGGTTCGTCGCCGTCTGGTCCGTTGTGCTGACACGGGCATACGCGAAGGTTCGGGACATGTTGTGCATTCAGCCTGTTCGAAAAGGGTGTACGAATCATACCCTATGTCCGAAAGGTTTGTTCGCTTAATTTCGGACAGGGTTTCGAGCTATTGTCCGAAAGGGTTCGGTTTCGGACACACGGCCTGATTGACAGCCAATGGACGGTCGGCCGGATGCGCGGCCAGCAGAGCGGCATTGTTCGAACCGCAATCCCTGCTCCTCAACCGTCGCTTATGGCACACTCTTTCTAACAACGAGCCCCGGGGACGCGATCATGGGATACCGCAACAAGACCTATGTCATCTTTGACGGTGACGAAGACATGTGGGCATACGCATTTATGCGGGGATGGAACAAGAACGAGCGGATGGAGTTTAGCTTCTACGATGCTCACGATCTGCGGCCGATGTCTGGCACGGCCAGCGAAGCATATGTCAAGAGGGTTTTAAAACAGCGTCTCGAGAATACCAAGCAGGCGATCGTGATCGTTGGCGAGAAGACCAAGAACCTGTTCCGATTTGTGCGGTGGGAAATCGAGACGTGCATCGAAATGGGCATCCCGATTGTTGCGGTGAACCTAAACGGCAAGCGAGAGATGGACGCGGATCTTTGCCCACCGATCTTGCGAGATGTATGCGCGATCCACGTTCCTTTTAAGGCAAAGGCCATAGAAAAAGCCCTCGATGTGTTTTGCGACAACTTTGCATGGCACAAGCAACAGGGGTGGAAGAATGTCGTATTGAAACCGGAAGTCTACAAATCACTTGGCCTATGAAAGAGGAAGATTTCCCTCCAATCTATAACGCAGCCGACAAAGCTTCAAAGGATGCGCAGAAGAATTTCTTTCGTGCATTGGGCGGCAATTTGTTCTTCATCGTCGTCGCAGCAATTTTGTCCGTGGCGAACGTCCAGACAAGGGGCTTTGCGCTTCTGCAAATTGTGCCGCTGGTGATTACGCTCGGGCTGACGATCTACCTGGCTGCCAGGCAACCGCAGCGGATTTGGTATGGGACAAGAGCACTGGCTGAATCGGTGAAGACCGTTTCATGGCGATATATGATGAAGGCCGAGCCGTTCAACCGGAGTGATGTCGATGATCGTGACCACTTCAGAGATTCTCTTACCAAAATATTCAACTCGAATCGGCGGGTTTCTGAACACGCGGTACAAATGGCGGCAGGCTCCCAGATAACGCAAAAAATGCTGGAAGTTCGAGCGCTATCGTTGCAAGAGCGCGTTCGTCTATATGAAGTTGAGCGAGTCAATGACCAACATGTCTGGTACACCAACAAGGCGAAAATAAACAAGAAATCTTCTAGGTGGTGGTTCGGCCTGCTGATCGGACTGAACGTTGTAGCTTTGCTGTTCGCGTCGGGTAAGGTTGCTTATCCAACAACAAATTATTGGCCGACGGACATTCTTGTGGCCGCTGCGGGTGCCGTGATGGCATGGCTGCAAACCAAGCGATTCCAAGAGCTGGCCGCGTCATACACGTTGACCGCACACGAAATCGGCCTGCTACGCATCGCCTTACCCGACGGCACGTCAGAGCATGCATTTTCCGTATATGTAGGTGACGCAGAAAACGCATTCTCACGTGAGCACACGCAATGGCAAGCGCGTCGGGACGCTGATTAGCGGGCGGCGCACTTTTATCAGATGCGACGGTTTTAGTGTCCTAGTAGCGTCTGCATTCTCCGTTGCAATGCCTCCGCTAGCGCTGCACGTCCCTCGGCATTGTTATGGTATCGGATAAAACGAAGATGCCGAAGGTCAAAGGGAATATCTTGGTCTGTCTGTGCTATCAAGATTACATCTCGCCCCAGCGTGTGTGCGATTCCAGCCTCATAGAACACGTTTGGATTTCGCCCCGTGCAATCGCAGATGACTATACGAGATCGATCGATTAGAGATACCACGTCTTGGATGATTGCTGCGTTTTCCCAGATGTCGTCAGCTCGCCTGCAGCGTAATCCGACGTTCTCGGAGGCTAGGAGGATACTCTCATAGACGGTATTGAAGATTGCGTCGAAAGGCATCATTGCAGAGACGAGAGCTTGCTCGATATTCTCATGTTCAGGAATTTGAAACACGGTCGGCCGTTGGCGGCGAGGACGAATGTTCCGGAGCAGAAATCGATAGAGGTCGACGTCCTTGATAGCCCAGTGGTTTCTCGAAAACTCGAAATCTCGCATGTCCAACTCAGTGCGGTTCGAATAGATCATGCTATTTTGAATCGAGGGCACATCCGCGTCGAAGCTAATTTCCAGTGCCAGATTGCCGCCAGCGATCCGCGCTCGGTTAATCTGGCCTACGTATGCAGCTTCTTCCTCCGTTCCCTCTTCGCAGAAAAGGCATGGTAAGGAATAGAGTCGATCTAGCAAAAGGCTGTTGTCCTCTTTGAATTGCGCGGCAACTTGATCCTCGGTGTACTCGAATATTCTTCCGAGTGGGACAGTAACCCTCTCCGACAGCCAATCAACGTTGAACACCAGTAGGTTGAACATCACATTCCCTTGTAGATTTCATTGTCGTTCAATGTTTCAACTGTATCGCGTTCGCGAAGATGTGGGCTTGGACTGCCAGCGATAGTTCCTCGTAGCAGTTCCCCGCCCACTCTCGACGCTTGGGCGTACAGTACCGGCAGAATCGTCGACCGTCGACCATTAGCTAGGAGGCAGCTGACCCTGAACCAGAATTAGTTCCGGTCGGAAGTGGAGATTTCCGGCTTGGTGACCCTGAACCAGAATTAGTCCCGGTCGGAAGTGGAGATTTCCGGCTTGGTTGAGTTGTCAGGCGAGGCGGATTCCCTTGCCTGACGGGCGAATTCTGCGGGTGTCATCCACTGCAATGCGGAGTGGGGACGAACCTCGTTATAGTACGTGCGCCAGTCGTCGATTTTGCTCTGCGCGTCAGCCAATGACAAGAACCAATGCGCGTTCAGACATTCCTGACGGAAGCGCCCGTTGAAGCTTTCGACCTTGGTGTTGTCAGTGGGCGTGCCCGGCCGGCTGAAATCCAGTTCAACGCCATGTTCATACGCCCACCGGTCCATTGCCTTCGAGATGAATTCGCTGCCATTGTCGACCTTGATCGTGGCAGGGTGTCCGCGCATAGCGGTGATACGCGTCAGCGCTTCGACCACATGCTCTCCCTTCAGACTTTGCCCGACCTCGATGGCTAGGCATTCCCGGGTGTAGTTGTCGACGACGGTCAGTGTCCGTAGACGTCTCCCGTCGAACAGTGCATCCGCAACGAAATCCATGCTCCAGATTTCGTTGATCGCGGTCACGATATGCTTGGGCTGTCGCAGCCGAGCCGATTTGTTACGTCGTGGCTGCTTATGCCGCAGTGAAAGGCCCTCCGCCCGATACAGCCTGTAGACGCGCTTGCAGTTATCTCGCCAGCCTTCCCGTCGCAGGACCACGTGAACGCGCCGATACCCATAGTGCACGCGCGTGGCGGTGATTTCCTTGATACGCATGAGCAGCGCCGACGAATCACGCGCAACCGACTGATACCGATACAGCGAACGAGACATGCCAAACAACGCGCAAGTCTTCGTCAGGCTGGTTCGATAGCGATCACGCAATTCATCGATCAACATGCGCCGACGGGCAGGCTTCAGAGCTTTTTTGCGAGTACGTCCTGCAGCATGGCCTTCGTGTCCGCTTGGACACATCATGCCGAATTTCTCTACTTTTGCACCGGACTATTTCTTGGGTCAGGGTCCGCGGGGACCGACACCCGCGCTTTTTCTCTACTGATGGAAGAATCGAAGGGGGTATATAATAATAAGGGCCAAATCATTCGTTTGCCCCATACCTAGACCGTTGGCGTTTTACTGGCGGAGACTGAACGGCAGGGGATCACAGATTCAGGAAAGGTCGAGCCGGTGACATAAGGGCGAGGTTCAGCGCGGAATTCTGGATGCGCGCGACTTAGCTGTCCGTGTAGGGCCAGAAGTGCTCAATGATGATGGACTGGGCTGCTAATATGGCGGCGCATGAACAGTCGGGTCGTTGATCTCATATTGCAAAACACGCCTGCCTCCAACGTTAGCCCTTGCCACGACATCTTTATGTCTACTGCCTCTCCCGTCGACACTAGCTTCGTCATTTCTCCTTTCGGGGAGCCGTTCGATACATACTTCGCTCATATCGTAAAGCCGGCACTAGAAGAGTGTGGCCTGTACGCGATTCGTGGCGACAGCCTGTATCGCCCGTCGACTATCGTTGACGACATCTGGCAGGGGATTCGAGAGGCAAAGCTGCTCATTGCCGAGCTAACCGACCGAAATCCCAATGTCTTTTATGAACTTGGGCTGGCTCACGCTATTTCTAAGCCCGTTATCCTAATCTCGAAGTCCATCGATGACGTGCCCTTTGATCTGCGATCAATTCGCGTTCTCGGATACGACAAAGATCACCCTGACTGGGGTAACAAGCTACGGATTAGCCTCATTAAGGCGATCAAAGAGGTACTTAAGAACCCAACTAGCGCGATCCCAACCACTTTCAAAGTTGCGGTTAAATCTGTCGTTCCAGAGGAAAGTGAGACGGCTCTTAGGTTGGAAGCATTGGAAGCTATGGTTCAACGTCTAGACGGCCTCGATTCGAGTTCATTCAGCCCCTACGTTGAACAGGTGGATCCAAAGATCATTCCTCATGCGCTACAAAAGCTCCGACCTGATCAGAAGGTTTTCCACCCGAAGTTTGGGCATGGCAAGGTAATTTCAGTGGAAGGCCGTGGCAAAGACTTGAGGGCCCAGATCAACTTCGACTCGCGCGGCGTGAAGTGGCTGGCACTAAGTGTTGCAAAGCTCGACGTGCTGCCGGATTGATGTGGCTGTTTCTTGCGTTTCGGTGCCAACGCTAAGGGCGAATTATAGCGACGACTCTGTAAGGGACAATCCTCCACGGAATATGCGGGCAACTGCAATTGGTATCCTCTCCCATCGTCTGCAGTGGTGAGAGGTGTGCGAAGTGCATGGCGACGTCGGTACGCTAACGCGCAGACGCGAAAGGGATGACATCGACTCCGGCCTTAAGGCGGTCGAGGTGATACCCCCATGCTTGCATCATTCGCCGGCGTTCGGGCAAATCTTTAGCGTGGACGTAGGCGGCCGTTACCTGGTTGCGTTCGGCGTGTGCCATCTGGTGCTCTACAACATCCCGACCGAATCCGAGTTCACGAAGAGCCGTAGCCACCAGCCCGCGAAAGCCGTGCGCCGTCATGCGCGACTCGTAGCCCATACGATAGAGCGCATAGAGCATGGTGTTGTTCGAAATATGGCTCCGACCTTGCACGCTGTAGAGCATGAGTCAATGCTGGCCGTTGAGCGCACGGAGCTGGGCTAGCACGTCGAGCGCTTGCCGCGATAGCGGCACGATGTGCGGGTCGCGCATCTTCATGCGCTCCGGCGGTATGCGCCATTCTGCGGCGGCTTCGTTAAACTCCGATCATTCCGCATGGATCATTTCTGTTGTCCGCACGCAGGTCAGTGCCATCAGGCGGGGCGCGAGCCGGGTAACCGGGTCCCCTTGGTAGGCGTCAACGTCGCGTATGAGATGCGGAATCTCTGTCTCCTTGACGCGGGCCATATGCTGTACGCCCGAACCTTTCTTTAAGACCGTCTGCGCGTCGATGTCGCGCTGGCTTCGCGTTCAGCACCTGTATGTCAGTGAGAGGCATTGTTGGTATTTGTGTTGTTGGTATCGGCTGATACCAACACTTTCTCCGCTGCCACTGAGCAACCTTGGGTGACGATGTGAGCTAGAGGTTCGCCGGACGGGCTTGAGCGGGGAGTTTCTTGTGAATCTCGGGGGAGATTTGGGGCATGACTGGTCCCCCCGACAGGGATCGGCTGTGATTCCTTCAACAGCTATCAAGCTCCATCAATTTTCCACAGAGCCACTATTGACGGGGATCAGCTGGCAGTCGCGGGGTACAGGTTCGATTCCAGAGTTCCCCAAAATTCATCAAATTTCCGCTATCCTTTACGCCAAAATTACGCCAGGGCACAGGATGGCAAGCTATAGAAAGCGGGGCGCGTCGTGGCGCGCGGAAGTCGCGAAAGCCGGTATTCGAGATTCGAGGACGTTCGATACAAAGGCGGAGGCCATCGCTTGGGCGACGGCGCTCGAGGCTGAAATCGACGCGGGTCGTCGACGATCATATTCGAAGGTCAATAAGACGCTCGGCGATGGTTTCGATGAATATCTAGCGAAGGTGTCGCCGTCGATGGGAAAGCACGAATGGAACGAGACTCGGCTCGATTTCTTCCGTGGTGAGATGGAGTTTGTGGGCGACCTGATCCGCAACGTGAAGCCGGAACAAATCGCGGCATGGCGTGATGCCCGGCTCAAGGTGGTCAAGCCGTCAACCGTCAACCGAGACTTGAACCTACTGTCCGCGGTATTTGAGGCTGCGCGCACGGAATGGAAGTGGGTTCACACGAACCCGGTTCACGAGGTGAAGCGCCCTAAGAATCCGCCGTCACGCGATCGGCGCGTGTCGGACGACGAGGCGGCCGCGATGGCCGCGGCTCTCGGGTTGCAGGATGGGGTTCCCCCGAAGAACGTCAAGCAGTACACGGCCCTAGCTTTCCTGCTCGCCCTCGAGACTGGCATGAGGCAGATCGAGATGGCATCGATGACGTGGCCGAGCGTGCACCTCGACAAGCGGTTCGTGCGGTTGCCGAAAACGAAGAACGGGGATGCTCGAGATGTGCCACTGTCGACGCGAGCCGTCGAATTGATCCATCGGTTGCCGAAAGTGAAGGGGGAGCCTCGGTGTTTCCCTGTCGCGCAGGCCAGCATGGATGTGATGTGGCGGCGCACGCGCGCGACGCTGGCGAAGAAGCGTCCCTCGATCGCGGATTTAAATTTTCACGATTCTCGGCATGAGGCGACGACGCGCCTATCGCGCAAGCTCCATGTGCTCGCGCTGGCGAAGATGATCGGGCACAGGGATATTCAATCCCTGATGATCTACTACGACGAGACGGCCGCCGAGCTGGCGGCACGTCTGGATTAATCCGCCTTCCGGCGCCGACCTGGCCGCGGCGTCGGGAGCGTGCCGCGGTTGCGGCGCGCCCATTCGAGTACGTCACTCGCGAACCATCGGCGCTGAGCCTGCTGGCTTTCAACGGGGCGCATGCCGGCGGGAAAATCCTTGCGGGTTACGACGCGCAGCTCGACAGTCGATTTCGACAGGCCGAGCCACTTCGCGATTTGCTCGGTGCTCCACAGCGTTTCATCGAGCTTCTTCGGCTGCTCGAGCGCGGCGACCAGCCGGCGCAACTCGGGCAGCAGCTGCTGCAGTTCGCTCATGTCCATTATTGAGGCGCTCCCGTGTCTGCTTCAACGAGCCCGAGTGATCGCGAATAGGCGAGGTAATGCTCGACCTTCGCCATCTTCTGTGCCATCGCCATGTGGTCGGGCTCGTAGTGGAACTCGCCGAACGCGACATCGTTCAGGCGCAACACCATCGCGTTCAGGTCGTTCAACTCGGCATAGATGCGCTCGGCATTGGTTTCAGTGCGCTCCGGATGACGCTCGCTCAGTCCGAAGTGAGCAGTCTTGAGGGCGATCTGCGCAACCTCGGAAGCTTCCTCGGCGATCTTGACGAGCAGGTATTGCGTGAGCGTCATCATTGGTCGGCTCCTTTAAGAAGGGCGTCGATTTCATCGAGCAGCCTACCGACGCGGCTGGGCGGATCGTTTTCCCACTCGACGATCGACAGTTCCTGGCGCGCACGGCGAAGTGCGTCGGTCAGCCCCTCCCGAGCTTCTGCCGGCGCGTGTGCGGCTTCGGTCGGGATCGCGGTCGAGCCGTCGATGAAGAGCGCGCCTTCTCCCGGGCACTCGGTGAGCCAGCAGTACATGCCGTTGCCGGAGTGTCCGTCGCCGCGCTGGAACGTCAGTTCGGTCTCGAGCTGGTCGCGATCACGATCCGGCGCAATGAGGTCGAGTGCTTCGAGCAGCTGCGCTCCGGAGAGGGTGAGCGGGTCGCCGTTCACGATGATGCGATCCTTCGGGCTCGGCTCATTGATCTGCGCTGTTGCGGGTACCTCGATGGTGTAGCCGCCGAACAGGTGCGCGATGAACTCTCGAAGGACGAAGAGATCCTCACTATTCGGCTTGCGCGACCAGTTGCTATCTTCGACGATTTCGAACGTCTCGATTGCTGCGAGCGCGGCTTGCGCAGTGATGGGCGCAGGTTGTTCGGATGCGGACAAACTGGAATCTTGTTGTTGCGTGGTCATAAAATCTCCAATGCTCAGTGAGGACGGCAGGCCGACGTGGTTGCTCGGTGGTATCTTTTTCGGCGGCCTAGAACGGCAGGTCTGGGTCGTCGGATGGTGGCACGAATACGACGCGGCCCGGTTGCAGCCTCGGGCTGGCGCGCACATGAATGCGGATCATGTCCTTCCCGGTCATATCGCAGACGTCGAGAAGATCGCGAAATGCCTTGTATCTGGCCTTGCTACGCGTGCTGGCGGTCACCGTGAACCACGCTTCGTATTCGAACTCGTCGCGCCACGGGGCGAGGCAGCGCCACTCGCGCAACACTGGCGTGTCGACGATTTCCCCGTACTCGACCTGGTCAGTCGGGTGATAGAGGCGCTCCTCCTCGGTCTTGTCTCCGTCGATAACGACGCAGAGATAGTGGCCGTCGGCATTCACGATCACGCCGCGTTCGCCGTAGCATTTCACCTGACGGCCGCGCTCGGCCGGCACGCCGTAGTGCTTGCGGATGTATTCGAAGCTCACTTGGCGTTCTCCGCTTTCGCGACAGGCACCGGACGCACTTGTCCTGTCTTCAGGTTGATGAACGCGCCGCACCACGTAAGGCGCGCATGCCGGAAAAACTCCCAAAGGATCGCGAGCCCCTGCGTGACGACAGCCTGGTTGATGAACAACTCCTGCCGCTCGAGCGCTTCGGCGAGGCTACAACTCGGTGTGTCGTCTTCGGGAACCGAGGTGTCGATCAGCTCGGGCAGCACGTCGTAGGGCCAGCGCAGCGGCATGCTGCCGGCAGCAGTCTTGGTGTTGCCCGTCACCTTTTTGTGCGCGCCAAACAGCACCTGTGCGTCGCTCGCTCGGTTGCCGAGGTCCATCACGTAGCAATTCGATGCGCGCAGGGACGGCTCGAGCTTCGCGCGAGCTGCCGCGCTGTCCACGCACATGATCGTGAGGGCGGGCGCGCCGCGCACAAGCTCGTCCGGGCCGGCGTGCACGGGCCGACCGCACCAGTCGATCCCGAAAAAAGCGTTGATCCGGTGAACGAGTACGACGCTTTTGTGCAGGCCGACGTCGGCGGGGCTGAACATTTGCCGGCCGACGTTCGCGCTACTGATCGTGTCGGCGTCGAACGCGGTAACGTGCAGGCCGGGATGGCCGAGCTCGACGAGCGCGTGATTGAGGCGCGCGAGCCCCGTCAACATCTGCGAGCCAGTGCCGCCGCAACCGATCAGTGCAACCGTAACGCGCCGATCGCTGAGAAAGCGGGCCGGTGTCGTGTGATGGGTCATACCGTCCTCCACCAGGGCGCACCGACGTCGCGCCCGATCAGCGCGGCGCATTCGGTGATCGCGCGGCGCGTCGCACGCTCGCGCTCCACCTGCTGCGCACCGATGTCATGCCGCGAATCGATGTCGTCGTGCGTGAAGTGGCGGAACGCACCTGCGCCGGCGTGCGCGGTCACGTAATCAGCGAAGTGCGTCACGTCGATGCGGGCCGCAGCCGAAAGCTCGAACGCGTCGGCGCGCGAGCCGATCGAATCGAACGCGCGCCAGGCGGCGGTTGCGTTCGGTCTGACGTGGATCGCGGTGCAGTCGCGGACCGTGTGGCGCTTCGCTTCCCACCCCGCGGCGCGCGCGGCGAGTTCGAGCATGTCGAGTTGGTTCACGCGGCTTTCTCCGTCGACGGGAAAAATGCCTGTACCGGCACGCGCAGCGTGATCATCTTGCCGAGTGCGCACAGGCGGAACGCAACGCTCGGATTGCCCGTGCCAACGCCGCCGATCACGCCGGCGATCTTCACTTCGCCGGCATCGTCTGCGTCGTCGGTCGCGCTGAAGCCTGCCGGGCCGGCGCCGTGGCTATGAAGGTCGAACGCGAGGCTCTCGTCGTCGGCGAGGGTCGGGCGATTGATAGTGATCGCGGTCGGCGTGGCGCTGGTCACTTCGACTGCGCGGTACACCAGTTCCTTGCTCGTCTCGTTCCAGACGATCCATGCGGCATGCTCGTTCGGCGCGGCGCCGGCGGCGTCGGTTGCGAACCGGCGAAGGTGCGGCTCGGCGGCGCTGATGCGCCCGAACGCGAATTCAATTTTTTCGTCGATCGAGCCGTACGGCGGACGCGGGCTGGCGCCTTCGATCGGCGCGACCGGTTGAATCAGGTGCAGCCACGGGCGGCGAATCTCGACGAACAGGCCTTCGGCCGCGAGCAGGAAGCGGTGGCCGACGTCGAGCAGCGGCGCGAATTCAGCGTGACGTGGCACGGCGGCCACCGGTGCGCTGTCGAACAGCGCATTGTCGAGCGCGATGTTTTCGTCGTCGGCCCGCGCAGCGAGCGCGCGGCGCTGGCCGGCCGTGACTTCGTCGGCGACGGCGCGCGTGAACGTCGACAGCGCCTTGCCGAGCTGCTCGAGTACGGCGCCAGTGGCGGTTTCGAATTCGGCTTTGATGGTTTCGATTTTGCTCATGACTATTAACTCCGTTGCGTGATTTTTTGGATGGCGGCGGCGACGGTCATTTCGCTGCTGACGAGCCGCTCAGTGGGAAATTTGGCACCATCGAGCAGCTCGACCCAGAGATCGGCGGCACTGCCCCCGTTGATCAGCTTCGTGGCGTTCGGGTGCGTGAAGCGGCTACGAAAAAATTCATCGGCTTCGTATCGTTCGATTTCTGCCGGCGTTGGGTTGGCTGCAATGTCGACGTTGCCGGTGCAAATCTGGCCGCCCTTGCTCACATTGAAGTAGGGTGCTTGATAGACCTGCGTGTCAGGAGTCGGCCTGCAGTTCTCTGCGAGCGCGAACACATAGCGTGCTTCCCCCCGAGCGACGAACAGCAGTGCGGGGTGGTGCGTGACCGCGGAACGCTCGCCGATCGGTGGGCTGGCTGAAAACCAGACCTGCCGCTGTGCGGCCGGCGTCCACCAGGCCACGACGCCGGGGGCGGTGAAAATCGCCCGCTCGTGAATGAATCCTTCGTGCCCTAGCTGCTTCGATGCCGCAGCGACGAATTCAGCCAATTGCGAACGCGTGATCGGTGTGCCGGCCATCAGCGTCGGCACGCCGTCGACCACGCGGGCCGAGTGCTTCGTGACGTAGACCTGGCTTTCGAGTGCGTTCTTGTAAATCAGCAGCGCGGAGTGCAGGTCGAGTGAAACGTCGCCGTTTCCGTAAATATCAACGCGGCTCATACACGCACCTGTACCTTGACGGGTTCGCCGTCGATATCCGATCCATCGGGCGTCGAGATCAGCATGACCAAGTTCGAAACCGCCTTGGCCAGCGTCGCGGTGTTGCGCATGCGATCGAGCCACGTTCCGAGAGTGCGGCCATTCGTAGAAATGTGGAGTGCTGCGCACGATTCAGGGTCGCCGCACTGCATTTCGCCTTGCCAGAAATCGTCAAGAATGCGTCCGAGGCCGTCGCCCTGATCCCAGGCGAGGATCAGTGAATAGTCAAGGCAGTATTCGCTCGTATCCTTCAGGTCGACGCGGGCAAACGGGCCGCCGGTGGTGATCGTCCGGTGGATCGCGTCGCACGCGTCGATGGCGGCCCATGCGATGAGATTCGTGTCGTAATACCGACGCACCTCGGATGCATCAAGTACGCGCTCGGGCGTTATGGCCCACGCTGGCGCGCTCGCGAAAAACTCGGCGCGCCGTGGAACGTCGATGTGGTCGAGGAATTCCTGATCGGGGAGCCACGGGTCACCCGGTCCAGTATTCATGTCGCGAAGTTCTGGAAGCGCCGCAACCTCGTCTGTGTTGCAGTGCCAGTACATGTATTCGGCCAGGCTCATTGCTTCACGCGGCGTACATACGGACGGCAAATAGTGGTCGCAAGCCTCGTACAGGACTGCGAGCACGGTTTGGCCGAGGCCTGGTTGAATCGATTCGAGGCGTCGAATGCCCGATCCAATGAATCTGATCGGACCGCTGCCCGCCCCTTCGGCCGTCGTGATGCGCACGAGCGCGGTGTCGGGCATGTTGTTCGCGTCGGAGATCGCGAGGCTCCAGTCAAACGTACCAATATCGCTGGTGATTTCTTTCCAGATGCGCGGCATCGCGTTTAACGCCAAATCGCTTTCGGTCGACGAGTCGTCGAGCGCCGCGGCGTCGGCTTCGCTAAGCTGTCGGCCGCGAAGCAGCGCCAGCGATAGCCGGCGCATGAAATCGGCGTCGTCGCCGATCGTGTAGCGCGTCGGCACGTCAGGCGCGATGCGGGGCAGGGTGAGCGGTGCGGCGATCATGGCAGCACCGGAACCAGCGTTGACGGCAGGCGCAGGCGTTCGGTCGTGCCGTCGTTGGTCGTGGCTGCGCGCGCGACGCTGCGCGCGAGAGGCGCGTCATACTTGCCGATCGAAGTCGGCAGGCGCTGGCCCTGGTTCAGCGTGTCGGTGCGCAAACGCTTTCGAAGTTCGCGGAGCGTCATTTCGGTTGCGGGCAGTAGCGCGCATGCAGCGCATTGATGAACGCGACTTCTTCGTCGAGCAGCGGGCACACGTGCGCTGTGCTGAATCGGTCGAGTTCGGCGAGGTAGGCGCGCACGGGGTGCGGAACGATGCAGTCGACTGCGCGTATCTCGTCGAGCTTCCGGCGTGCGTCGTCGGAGTCGACTGGGTTCGCGATCGCGATGCCCGTGACATAGGTTCGTCCGTCGGCGCTGGTCGACAGTTTGAGCGTGTAGCTGTTGTGCGGCACGGCGTGATTGCCCTTCGTGCCGACGGCGCGACGGAACGTGTAGACGTTGCGGTTGCCTTTGATGACCGGTCCCTCGATTTCCGCATTTGTCAGCTCGGGATAGGTCTGCGAATAGAAGTCGCGGATCTGCTGGAGCGTGAACGTCGGTGCAGGGTCGGCGAGCTTGGCGCCGTTATACGAGAATTCGCGAGCGAGCGTTTCGATTTGCATGTCGTCGCCTCCGATCAGTACAGGTCGACGCCGGCGTCGGTCGATTGAGGTTGCGCCGCGCTCGCACGTTCCGCGGGCGCCTGCGTTTCTGCAGCCGGTGTCTCGCCGCCGTCACTCGGTTGGCCGGCATCGTCGATGCGCATCTGGCGCGGGTCTGTCGCGCCGGCGTTTGCGCCGTCAGTCGAGGGCGGGTTGTTGGCGTCGTCGGCCTTCGCGGCCTTCGGCGGACGACCGCGACCGCGCTTCCCGGGTGTGCCTGCGGCGTCACCGGTGCTCGGTGCGGGTAACGCGGTTGCGGAATCGGGCTGATTCGCCGCGGCGCACGCGCGCGCCTGATCGAGCAGCGGCGTTGCACCGGGTGCGTACACCTCGACCGCAGCGGCGAATTCCGCGTCGAGTTCGGCGGGCGTTGCCAGCAGCGACAGCGGCCAGCGCTGCTTTTCGCCCTTGCCGTTCGGCATCGGCGTAACGTTGACGCGAAGGCTTTCCGGTCCTTCCGCCGTGATCAGGATGTTGATGCTCGTTGTCTGTGCGAGCGCGTGCAGTGACGTGAACAGGGACATGCGATTACCTCTCAGTTGAAGTCAGGCCGCGAGGCCGTCGTAATTGCGATCGGCGAAATCGGTATCGCCGGGGTAGCGGTTCGAGCCGTCGGCCCGATGCCGGCAAAATAGGGAGCCGCGTCGATGCGGGAACCAGTAACCGGCGCAGTCGCAACGCATGCGCGTCGTGTTGCGGCGATTCATCCAGTGGTCGACGCGATATTTCCGGCGGTTGCACGTGCGGCACGCCGGCAGGCGCGTGTATCGATCGGGGTGGCGCCGCAGGCATCGGCGCGCGTCGCAGTGCGTGCAGCGAACGTGGCAGCGCGGCATCGATCAGTCCTCCGCGTCGCCGGCCTGCAGGCGCTTCACGTCTACGCGCGCAGCTGCGCGGCGTCGTTCGCGCGTTTCTCGCGCGCGCGCAGACGATTCGAGCGCGTCCCGCACGCTGGCGCGCTGGATCGCGGTTTCGAAATCGCCGGTCATGTGCAGCAGTTGCCACTCGACGCGCAGAAGATGGGTTGGCAGGTGATCTTTCTGCATGGCCGGCTCACGCGCTGTAGATGCTTTCGCTCGACGCGGCCCGCGCTTCGTCGCTGTACGTCCATGCGACGCAACCGATGCCGACCGCGAGCCAGAGCAGCACGATTTTCCAGAGGGGCATGGGCTTGTTCATGCGTCCTCCGCCGGGTACAGGTGCTCCATGCCGGCGCCGGCAGCGAAAGCCTTGGCGAGTGCAAGATAGCCGTGTGACTCGAGTGCACCGCAGAGGCTCGCGACGAAAGCGCGCGGCCGCGGTCGGTCGTCGCGCCTGCAGTGCTCTTCAGCGGATTCGGCCGCTCGATTGATGCAGCCGAGCAGCATCGTTTCGAGTTGGCGTGCAGAACGGGGCGTGTTGTCCATCACGCACCTCAAATGCCGAATGCCGGGGCGATCGCGCTGGCGATCAGGTAGAGCGCGAACAGGGCGACGAGCGGATGCCAGTCGCGACGTTCCGCCGCGCGCGCTGCGCGGGACCAGTGTTTGTTCAGGGTGTGCATTGAATTCGCCTCCCGTGGCGTAGGACGCCGACTAAGTGAGGCGGATGGTAGCGTAACGCGAACGACACAGCAATAGCGAAACGCGAACTCTTTTAATTCCTACGCGAACGATTTCTGTAGGATAGAAGTAAGGTGCAATTTTTTAAGAAGCCTGATACTGTACGGATATACAGTATTCTGGCTGTTCTGTTTAGTGCGCGTGGGGAAAATGAAAAGAGCAATTCAGCGCGAAGTGGCGATTTCGGTGAGGGCCGACGAGCCAGCGGAAGCCGCGCCGAGGCTGGCGTTGGCGAGTGTGGCGGGGAGGTTTCGCCGGGATCGGGTGTCGACCCTGACGATTACTGTGGGGATGGATGGCGCGATCAGTCACCGTGCGCGTGTGCTGCCGGAGCACCGGCAGGAGATCGCTGATTGGTTGATAGCGTTAGCGTGCCGGATAGGCGCGCCGGATTAGCTTGCTTTGCGGGTGCGCGAGGAGGCGCCAGCCTTTCCCGGCGTGTCACCTTCTTCAATAAATGGCGTTGAGTGGCGGGCGGCCGTGCTCTGGACGAGCAGGCCATTGACGAAGCCAATCACCTGGGCGCGCTGCATGTCGGAAAGTCGGCTCCAGCCAGCAATGATCTCCGGATCGTTGTCGAGCCAGCCGATTTCCTTTCCGGTCTTTTCCTCGATGTGGCGGGCAATGTCGTCCGATATCCCGCGAGGCTTTCCAGTGCGCGAGTCTTTCGACGCATTGACCCACTGGCGTATCTGAGTGTCCGTTTTGCCTATCAGTTCTGATAGGCGGCCGACGCTGCCGAGCTCTTCAATTAGGGCGCGAAGTTGTTCCCGCCTGATTTCGTGGCACGTTTTCATTCTCGTATTGCATCCGATATTGATGTCGACGGGAATTCGCGAAACGCGATTGACCTGACGGTAGCGTTACGCTATCGTTCGCGTCATGGAACTGACTACATACCTCTCGAGTGCGGACGCGCCGTCCGCCGCCGACTTCGCCCGCCGTCTTGGCACTGCGCCGTCGGTGGTGAGTCAGTGGCGCACCGGTGCGCGACCTGTACCGATCAAAAGCTGCGTCGCCATTGAGCGCGTTACTGCAGGCGAGGTAACTCGCCGCGATCTCCGCCCCAACGACTGGCACGACATCTGGCCGGAACTCGCTCGGCAAAAGGAGACTGCATGACGCGTCCCCGCTCACGCTGGCCCCTTCTCCGACGCTTGCTGATCGATCATCGCAGCCCGATTGCGCGACTCGCGTATCGACACAACTTTCGATGGGTCGATTGGCTTCAGGAGGCGTATATGCGTCGACTAATCCGCGCCGGCGCCGAACCCGACTTAGTTGTCGGCCCGGATGGGCGCGTCATTCCCCGTCGTCGATCGGTATCAATCCCGCCTTCTTTGCTTGCTTTTCGAGATCGTCGTAATCGAGCTCCATCGTCCGACGACATTCCGGGCACCAGACTGGCGGATCTAAGCGGCCGTTGAGCGCACGCTCAATGGTCTCTTTGCGCACGAACCCGCAGAAATTGCAGCGGAAATCGTAGGGGTGGTTTGTATCCATAAATCCGGCTCCGTTGATCGAGTGAACGAATGTTATTCGATCCGGAGTTTGGTTAACAGCATGAAAAACGGTGAAATTCAAGGGTAAAAATGGCTCACCATTACAGCGATTCCGAATGGACCGACGTGCTTTACAAATCGGTCTCGAAAACTCCGGGGAAGGTCGGCGACGCCGCTCGCTATTTGAGCGAGCGACGCGGGATTCACATCACCGGGGAATCTTTGCGGCTCAAGTTGCGTGAAGTCGAAGGTGCGCGCATCACGGGCGAGATGTTCGAAATGTTGATCGAGTGGATGCAGGAAAAAAATCAGCCCCACGCGCTCGACGCGCTGCATGCACTCAATGCGCGATTCGGCCTGGTCGCCGGCGCGCCGATCGAGCGCGAAAGCAGCACGGACATATCGGCGCTTGTGTCGGCCGCACTGGTGGTCAGCAGCTACGCCGGCCGGTTTGCCGAGGAAATTCACAGGGCCGTTGAAGACGGCGTGATCGAGCGGCATGAGGTGGAGGCGATCGAGCGCGCCGCGCGCGAAAGCCAGCGTCAAATCGAGGTCGCCGTGTGTACTGCACGCGCCTTGGTCGTCAATCCGCGCTAACGCGCTTCCGAAGCTTTTGGGGAAACAATGGGCGCCAGCCATGAGGCTGAGGCGCGCGGGGTAATTGCGTCCGTAGAATCCGAGCAGGCGGTGCTAGGCGCGCTCATGCTTGACAACGGCGCATACGACCTGATCGCCGCGGAACTGTCCGCAGACGACTTCACGGTCGGCGATCATCGCGCGATCTTCACTGCAATTCAACATCTGATCGTCAGCTCGCGCCCGGCTGACGTGCTGACCGTTTTCGAGCAGCTGCGCGCAACCCATGCGAAGGTTTCGGAACCACTCCGATACCTCAACGATCTCGTCAATTCGACGCCGAGCTCGGCGAACCTGAGTCGATATGCGGACATCGTTCGGTCGCGTTCGCAGCTGCGCGGCGCGGTGCGTGCTGCCCGCGCCGTGATCGATCAATGTCACAACACGAACGGGCGCGAAGCGACCGAGATTATCGATTCGGCGCAGGCCGCTTTTCTGCGGCTGTCCGATCGCGGCCAGCGCGCGGCAGACAGTTTCCAGCCAATGCAGCCAGCGTTGACGCGTGTGGTTGAGCGCATCGACGAACTGTTCCATCGCGAGGACCGCGGCGGAATCACCGGAACGCCGACCGGGTTTGTCGACTTAGATGCGCGACTCGACGGTATGCACGGCGGCGAATTGATAATCGTCGGCGGACGGCCGTCGATGGGAAAAACTTCGCTAGCCATGAATATCGCCGAGCACGTCGCCATCGTGTCGCGATTGCCCGTCGGCGTCTTGTCGCTGGAAATGCCGACCGAACAGTTGACCATGCGCATGCTGGCGTCGACGTCCCGTATCAGCCAAAACAGGCTGCGAACCGGTCGCCTCGAGGATGACGACTGGCCGCGCCTGACGCGCGGCGTCGAGCTTATGGCCGACGCGCCCGTGCATATTCTCGATAGTTCCGCCATCACCCCGTCGAAATTCAAGTCCGAGTTGCGGCGCTTGTATCGCGAATGCGGCAGGCTCGGGCTGATTGTCGTCGACTACCTGCAGCTGATGTCGGGCGACGGCGGTGGATCCGAAATGCGCGCTACCGAGGTCGCGGAAATATCGCGTGCGCTGAAGCAGATCGCGAAAGAGCTCGATGTGCCGATCATCGCCTTGTCGCAGCTTAATCGCGGTCTCGAAAACCGTCCGAATAAACGACCCGTCATGTCCGATCTGCGGGAATCCGGCGCGATCGAGCAAGACGCCGACGTGATCCTCTTCATTTACCGGGATGAGGTCTACAACCCCGACAGCGCGGATCGCGGCACGGCAGAAATCATCATTGCGAAGCAGCGAAACGGGCCGATCGGCACCGTGCGGCTCGCATTCCAGAACGCAACGACTCGGTTCGAGAATTTTGCCGAGCCGACATCAAGTTACTGACCTGTATGAAAACCGTTTCCCCTTTTTACTCCTGGCGCCGCGCGATGATGTCCAGCGCGCTGCCGTCGACGACGAAACTCGTGCTGTTCGTCGTGGCGGAATATTCGAATGGGATGGATGGCACTTGCTGGCCGTCACTCGAAACCATCGCGGAGAAAGCGACGCTGTCGATTCGCGCGGTGACGAAGCATCTCGGCATCGCTGCAGAGTTCGGATGGCTGACTAGTTGGCGTTCGCGCCAGCCGGATCGGAAGTGGGCGCATGCGCACTATCGGCTTTCAATCCCGGAAGATGTTGCGCTCCAACAGCGTGACGCGATCGATCTCGATCTTGCTGCAGCCGAGGATGAACTGGCGGTCGCAGGCCCGAAACGTGGTGCCGAGACTACACAAAAAGTAGGCAAATCGGCACCACGTGCCAGTAACTCCGGCGAATCACTGGCACGTGGTGCCAGTAACTCCGCTGCGGCGCAGGAATGTGGTGCCAGTGAAGGCGTTCAGGGGCCGGAATCCACCGATCCGGTAGGAAGTTCCTGGCACCACGTTCCAACTAACTACCCAGTAAACAGAAATACGAGTAAACCCTCTCTCTATCAAACCACGGTGGTTAGCACAGGCAGCGGCGATCAGAGAGAAAAACCCTGTGACGGAGATTATTCGTTCGCTCGGTGGATGCTCGACAGGCTGCGTGCTGACGATCCCGGGTTTCCTGTGCCGAATCTCGACGAGTGGGCGGCCGACGTCGCGGAGATGATTCGCGACGACGGCCGATCGGTCGATGCGATGGCGAGGCTCGTCGGCTATGCGCTGCGCGACAAATTTTGGAAGCGGGTCATCACGTCGCCGGCACGCCTGCGAAAGAACTGGGAGGAATTGCGGCGCAGACGCAACGCGGCGATCGAATCGAAGGCTGCTGCGCCGGCGCCGGCCGCTGTCGCGAGTCACGCCTCTTCCGGTGCTGGCGATCGTCAGTGCGCGCACGTCGAGGCCGGTTGCCGATGCACGAATCCAGCAACAACTCTCATTGGTGCCGGCTCGTCGCAGCGCGGCTATTGCCGACAGCACATCGGCCATTACGAGGATTAACGGGGAAGAACCATGACGATCGATCAACGATTGGAAAATTGGGCGAACGCGCAACGCGGCGGCCCTGGCGGCAATGATGGGTTGACGGCGAGCATCTATTTCAAATCCATTCCGGGTATTGCGATCGACTCAACGCTCGATCTGGCAGACGCAAATCGGGTTGAAGCCGCGATGCGGAAGATCATGCCGCTAGATCGGCAACTGCTGCAGATGCACTACGTATGGCGTAAGCCGCCGTTCCTGATCTGTCGACGACTCGGATTGAAGGTGCGCCCGACGTCGATCTTCGATCTGCAGCTCGTGCACGCGAAGCGTTCGCTCGAAGAACGCCTGCGTGAGCCAAAGCGCGAGTACGTCTCGATGAGTTCGGTCATTGAGCATTTATCTAGGAGGCCTCTTGCGGAATCGAAATAGCTGATCTACACTCCCTCTCACAATTTGATTCCGGTGAAGTCTTACCGAGTGCGCGCGGCCTGTTCCGGGTTGCCGCTCGCCCGGAAGAAACCAAAGCCTCGACTGCGAAAGCGTCGGGGCTTTTTTGTTATCCTGTTTCGGGGCGTAGGCTAAAGCCGAATGCGAGCGCAGGCGCTTGCTTGGCGACCGATCCTCGGATCGGTTGGTACGGCCGCGCGGCAGCTGCCGCGGTTGTGCGTTCGAGTCGCACCGCTCCACCTCTTTGAGCCCCGCGCGCGAAAGCGTCGGGGCTTTTTGCATTGGAGCTCTTGATGCCGAAGAAAGCGCCGACGCAGTGCCGGCATTACGGATGCGGCCGACTGGTCGCGACGCCGGGCTACTGCACCGAGCATGCGGGCGAGGCGGTCGGTTGGCAATCGGATCGCCTGCGCGGATCGCGGCATGCCCGCGGATACGGAACAGCCTGGACGAAGTTGCGGCGCGAGGTGCTCGCGCGCGACCACGGGCTGTGTGTGCCATGCCGGAAGAATGGTCGGATCGCTCGCGCGGTCGCTGTCGACCACATCGTATCGAAGGCCGAAGGCGGAACCGACGAGCTGACCAATTTGCAGTCGATCTGCAAACCGTGTCACGACGCCAAGACGTCGACCGAGGCAGCGCGCGGGCGCGGTCGCCGGTGACCCGACGTAGGCCGCCGCCCTCGAACCGAGGGGGGGTGGTTTTATTTTTTCGGCCCCCTGCTCGGGACCGAACGTTCAGCCGCATTTTTTCGCGGACCACTTTTTGAAGAGGGGGGGGTTAAGAAAGCCGCCCCATAGAGCCGATCGCGCAACGCGAGACGAGTTTTTCGTCGGCTCGTTCACGGGAAGCCTCACATGAGTCCGAATCAACCGTTTGCCGACGTCGGCGGTGCCGACGATTCGCGCGCGTCGGGCGGCGGCGTTGGAAAGGCGATCGAATCGCCGCCGCCGCCGCCCGGGGTGCATTTCGAGTCCGCGCACCGTAAGGTGTGGGACTACCTGTGCTTGGCGCTGCGCGCGGAGGGTGTGCCGCACCGCACTGCCGGTGTCGCGCTGTCGATTGTGTGCATCGACTTCGTTCGCTGGGTGAAGGTTGAGCTGCAGCTGCGCGACTTCGAGAAGATCAATCACGGATCGTTCATGGTGCAGACGCCGAACGGTCATACGCAGCCGCATCAACTCTACTACGCGGCGAAATCGCTGAAAGAGGGGTTGCTCAAGTGCCTGCCGGAAGCCTGCCTGACGACGCCGTCGATGCTGATCGCGAAATCGAAGATGGAAGATCCGAATCCGCAGGACGATCTGTTCGACCAGTTGCTCGATCACGCGCGCTCGAGGCCGACGAGCTTGCCCGCCTGACGCCGGCCGTTCGGCATCGGTGGGACGTCGACTATGGCCTCCCGGTGCTGCGCGGCGAGATTGTTGTCGGCGAGTTCGCGTTTCTCGCGGTAAAGCGGCATTACGACGATCTGATTAACGGCCCTGCGCGTGGCATCGTATTCAGTGCGCCCCATGCCGCGCACATCATTGACTGGATCGAGACGCAGTTCCTGCACATCAAGGGTGCGCTGGCTGGTCGGACTCTCGTGCTCGATCCGTGGCAGCGGTTCTGGACCGCAGTCATGTACGGATGGCGTCGCGTCGATACCGGGCTGCGCCGGTTTCGCACGGGATACGAGGAGGTAGCGCGCAAGAACGGCAAGTCGACGTGGAAAGCCGGCCAGGCGGACTATCTGTTTCTGATGGACGGCGAGCAGGGCGCGGAGGTGTACACGATCGCAACGACGCGCGAGCAGGCGATGAGCGTGTTCAAGCCGGCGCTCGACAACTACCGGCGCCGGTGCCGGCGATCGAAACGGCTGGCGCGTTCGATCAAGGTGTACGACGGAACGAACCAAGAGCGGATCGTGTTCGGCAGCAGCGTGTTCAAGCCGCTGCCCGCGAATGCGGAATCACTCGATGGCTTGAACCCGTCGGTCTGTATGGTCGACGAACTGCACGCGCACAAAACGCGGGAGGTGTGGGACGTGATGGAGTCGGCGCTCGGTGCGCGGCTTCAGCCGTTGATCTCGGCCATCACCACGTCCGGCTACATCCTCGACGGAATCTGCACGGAAATTCGCGGCTATCTCGTCATGATCCTGCGTGGCGACAAGCTAGACGACAGCTTCTTCGGCTACATCTACACGCTCGACGATGGCGACGATCCGTTCGATCCGGCTGTTTGGATCAAGGCGAACCCGAGCCTCGGCAGTGCGAAGACGGTCGAGTACATGCGTGCGCAGGCTGCGAAGGCGGCCGAGCTGCCGAGCGCTAAGGCGAACTTTCTCACCAAAGACCTGAATGTCTGGGTCAATGGTGCGTTGAGCTGGTTCGACATGCAGGTATGGGACCGCTGCGGCGCGCCGTTCGATCCGGCGGTCCTCGTCGGTCGGCGGTGCTTCGGTGGGCTTGACCTTGCCAGCACGCAGGATTTGAGCGCATTCGTGCTCGTTTTTCCACCGTACGACGATGACGGAGATATTGTCGAAGAGCTCGGCCCGGACGGCGAGTGGTATGTGGTCGCGCATATTTTTGCGCCAAAGGCGAAGGTCGATACGCAGGAGGGCAGCGATGCTGCGCCGTATAAAAAGTGGGCCGAGCTCGGGTGGTTGACGGTTACGCCTGGTGCGGTGACCGACTATTCGATCATTCGCGACACGATCATCGGCGCATGCAAGAAATTCGACGTGCAGGACATTGCGTTCGATCCATGGAACGCAACACAGATCGTGAACGAACTGCTTGAAGCCGATATCCCGATGGTTCAAGTGCAGCAGAACATGTCGGGTCTGTCGCCTGGGGCGAAGCAACTCGAGCGCCTGGTGTATGGCGGCAGCATGCGACACGGGGGAAATCCGGTAATGCGTTGGTGCGCGAGCAACGTGACGCTGATGCTTGATTCGAACGACAACATCCGGCCGGACAAGAAGAAGTCTCGGCCGAACGGGCGCATCGATCCGATCGTCGCGGCCTGTATGGCGACCACACGCGCGGTTACGTATCAGCCTGAAGCGGACCCGGAAATCTACATCCTATGACGAACGCAACGACCGGTGCGCCGCGCGCGAACGCGAGCGGCTCGCGAATTTTGAACCAATGGAACGCCGAGCGCCAAGCGGCAAAGGTGAACGCTGCCGCGGTGTCGACGAGTCAGATCGTCCCGGGCACGGATGCGTACGACTGGATGACGGGCTTGCAGACGCCCGGACGGGCGGTGAGCGAGCGAGGTGCGATGAGCGTCGCGACCGTCTATTCCTGTGTGGCGCTGATCGGCGGTGCGGTCGCTTCGACACCGTTGGTCGAGTACGAGCGTGGCCCGAACGGCGTGCTGCCGGTGGAATCGGAATATTGGGAGCTGCTCAACGAAGAGCTGCATCCGCGGTGGCCGGCTGCGGTTGGATGGGAATTCGGCATGACGGGCCTGCTCCTGCATGGCGACCTGTTTTCGCGCATCCACCGTGTTTCGCGGTGGTCGCCGCGAATCGAGTCGGTCGAGCCGCTACATCCGCTTTCGGTATGGGTCGACCTCGTCGACGGTCGCCTCGTATACACGTATCTCGATCCGGCCACTAACGTCGTGATGACGGTCGACCAAGACGACATGATCCACGTTCCCGGCCCCGGCTTCGATGGTCGACGGGGGCTCTCTCAGATCCGCAGCGTACTTCGAATGCCGGTCAACGTCGCGTCGTCGGCCGGTCAGCTGGTCGACACGATGCTGTCGGACAACCTGCGGCCCGATCTGGTGATCAGGTCGGATAGTAAGTTGACCGAGGATCAGGTCGCGTTGCTGCGCAAGCAGTGGATACAGCGATACAGCGGGTTGCATAACAGTTCTGCGCCTGTTGTGCTCGGCGGTGGGATGGACATCAAGCAGATTTCGATGTCGGCGGCAGATGTGAAGTTGATCGAAAACCGCAAGCTGACCGATGACGACGTGTGCTCCGTGTTCGGAGTCATGCCGCACATGGTCGGCCGCAGTGACAAGGGTACGACGATCGGCACGACTGCCGAGCAGCTTGCTAAGCACTTCGTGAAGTACACGCTTGGCAGACACCTAACGAAGATCGCGCAGGAGGTCGGTCGGAAGGTGGTTCGAAAGCCGAAGCGTTCAATTCAGCATGACGCCGACGCGCTCGATCTCGGCGACATGAAATCGCGGTTTGAGGCATTCCGCATCGCGCTAGGCCGCGCAGGCGAGCCGGGCTGGATGACGCAAAACGACGTGCGGCGCCGCTTCAACATGCCGCCGGAGGCGGATGGCAACACTCTCAATTCAGGGACCAAAGATGCGACGAAACCGAATCCTCCAGCTGCTGAATGACAACCGCGCCGCGCCGCGAGCTTTCAGCGTTAAGGCGAGCGACGACGGCACGGTTGCGACCGTCTACCTTTACGACGTGATCGTGACCGATGACTGGTGGGGCGGTGTTTCCGCGCAGTCGTTCGTGCAGGCGCTTGCCGGAATCACGGCCGATACGATCCACCTTCGGATCAACAGCCCGGGCGGCGACGTGTTTGCCGCTCGCGCGATGGAAACGGCGATTCGCGGGCACTCCGCGCGTGTGATTGCGCACGTCGACGGTGTTGCCGCGAGCGCGGCCAGTTTCGTGATGCTTGCGGCCGACGAAGTCGAGATCACGGACGGCGCGTTCGTGATGATCCATAACGCGTGGACGTTCGCGATGGGAAATGCGGACGATCTGCGCGAATCGGCGAAGCTGCTCGACGCTGTCGACGCGTCGCTGGTGCGAACCTACGCGAAGGAGACGGGGCAAAGTGAGGACGATATTTCCGCTTGGATGGCGGCCGAAACGTGGATGTCATCCGACGAAGCCGTGCAACGCGGCTTTGCTGATCGGCTCGCGGGCGCTGGCGCGGATGCACAGGCATCCGCGTGGAATCTCTCGGCGTATGACCGCGCGCCGAGCGCGGCGCATGCGCAGTCGTCGCCGCGCAGGCCGGTCGCGTTCGCTCCGCCGGAATCGCCGCCGGCGCCGGATTCGAAGCCTGTCGAGCCGACGCCGGCTCCGCAGACGTCAGCCGCGGCGCCGGATATGGATGCAATGCGGCGCCGGCTGGAGCTTGCACAACGTTCGTGACGCGTTCCCGCGTCGATTCAAGGGGCTGCCTTCGGGTGGCCCTTTCTTTTTCTGTCGATGGAGACTGTATGGCTATTGCAATTCAAGCACTGCGGGAGCGTCGCGACGCACTCGCGAAAAATCTGAACGCGCTGCTCGAAAACACCCCGGGCGACAAGTGGGGCGCCGAGCAGCAAAAGGCGTATGACGAAGGTCTGGCCGAGATCGATCGCGTGAGCGCGGAAATCAAGCGGCACGAAGGACTGATGAACCGGCTCGCCGAAGACGCGCTCGCCGGCAATCCCGAGGGGCTGATCAACGCACACGTGAAGACGCCCGGCGCGCACGAAGGTGAATCGAATGCGATTCGCACGTTCCTCCGCCGCGGCGTGCTGGCTCTGACGGATGAAGATCGCGCGCGCATGCTCGCACGGCAGACGCCGGAAATCCAGAACGCCATGTCGACAGGCGACCCGGCGGCCGGCGGCTATACCGTCGCGCCGGAATTCTACCGCCGGTTGTCCGAGGCGCTTAAGGCATTCGGCGGCCTTCGCCAGATCGCTACCGTGCTGTCGACCGGGACCGGCGCGTCGATGACGTTTCCGGGAACGGATGCGACGACGGAGGAAGGCGAGATCGTCGACGAAAACGGGGAGACCAGCGACAGCGATACGAAATTCGTTGCGAAGTCGCTCGATGCGTTCCGCTACTCGTCGAAGTCGATCGCGCTGTCGATGGAGCTGCTGCAGGACAGCATGTTCGACCTCGAAAGCTACATCATCCGTCTGCTGTCGACGCGCGTCGGCCGGATCACCGCGCGGCATTTCGCGAAGGGCACCGGTAACAAGCAGCCGGTCGGGCTGCTGACGGCGGTCGGCACGGGCGTTACCGTGGCGTCGCCGAACCTGATCACCTACGACGACCTGATCGACCTTGAGCACAGCGTCGATCCGGCATACCGCGTGCGTCCGAATTGTGGGTATGCGATGCACGATCAGATGCTGAAGGCCGTTCGCAAGATCAAGGACGAGCAGAAGCGACCGATCTTCGTGCCGGGCTACGAGCAGGGTAATCCGGGCGGTGCGCCGGATCGTCTGCTCGGCCGGCCGGTCACGATCGTGCAGGAATACGACGTGCCCGAGGCGGGTGCCAAGCCCCTGACGTTCGGCGACCACTCCGAATACATCGTGCGCGAAGTGATGGATCTCACGATGTTCCGCATGACGGATTCGCGATACACGCTGAAGGGTCAGGTCGGGTTCGTCGGCTTCAATCGCCAGGGCGGCAACCTGATCGACATCGGTGGTGCGGTGAAGGCGCTGCAGATGGGCCAGGCCGCGGCGCCGCAGGGCTGATGAACGGGGCCGCCACGTTGTGGCGGCCGCACATTCGACGTGAGGAACACATGGCCGACCAGTTGGCATATCCGCTGCGCGTCGCGGCGGGCCGCGTCGACGTCATGACGCGGCCCGCCGAGGAAGCAATCACGCTCGACCTGGCGCGCGAGCACTGTCGAATTGACGGCGACGACGAGGATGCTCTGTTGAAGGGGAACATCGTCGCGGCGCGCGAGGCGCTCGAGGCGGCGCTGTCCCGCCCGTTGCTGCCGCAGGAGTGTCGGGTACGGGTTGATTCGTTTCCGTCCGATCGGATTCTCCTGTGGAACGACGTGATCGAGATCACCGACGTGTCGTATACGGACGAGGCCGGCGTGCGGCAGACCTTGCCGCCGGCAGCGTACCGCGTGATGGATCGGGCGTATCTCGTGTCCCGAAAATCGTTCCCGTACGGCGAGGATGTCCAGGTGCGGTTTCGTTGCGGCGCGTTCGAAACACCGGACACCGTGCCCGAATCGCTCGTCGCATGGATGCTGCTGCAGCTCGGCACGCTCTCCGCGCACCGTGAATCGGAGCTCGATGGCACGGTCAGTTCGCTGAGCGAGGATTTCACGAACCGACTGATCGCGCGTCACGCGATCATCAGTATTTAGTGAGGCCGTATGCGTGCGGGAAAACGTAACGAGCGAATCGTAATCGAGCGCCGGAGCGGTGCAGTAAACGAGAACGACGAGCCATTACCGGATGCGTGGGTCGAGCATTCGCGGCCCTGGGCCGACGTGCTGTTTATCAGCGGCAAAGAGCATGTCGTTTCGGGTGCTGTCCGGGGGGCCGCGGTGGCCAGCATGCGCATTCGCTACCGGGCCGGTATCGACGAGCAGATGCGTGTGCGCTACGACGGCAGGCTCTACGATATTACGGCGGTTCTGCCGTCGCGCAAGCGCGGGTATATGGACCTGTCGGTAAAGGTGGGGGAGAAATATGTCTAGCGTGCAGATTCTGGGTCTGGGCGACCTGCGTGCCGATTTCGAGAAGCTCGCGAAAGCGCAGTCGACCAAGGCGTTGCGGCGCGCGACGCTGGCCGGCGCGAAAGTGATCCGGGACGAGGCTCGCGCGCGCGCGCCGAAGAAATCCGGGAAGTTGCGGCGAAATATCGTCTCGGCCGCGCTTCGTCAGAAGGACGCGCCCGGCATTGCGACGGCGGGTGTACGTGTGCGGACGAAGGGCAAGGGCGATTCGCCCAGCAACGCGTTTTACTGGCGCTTCGTCGAGCTCGGCACGCAGCATATGCGGGCGCAGCCGTTCGCACGACCGGCGTTCGACGCGTCGATCGGCCAGGCAGAGGGCGCGATTCGTACCGAGATCGCGCGTGCGATCGACATGGTGATCGGGGGTGGCCGGTGAGTGCCCTCGTTATCCGCAACGCAATCGGCACGGTAGGAGCGGCGAAGGGCTATGTCGGCGCCGCGGCAGCAGCGAAATCGCCGTACTACGTGGTATCGCGCGTCAGCGGTGCGCGCGACATGGCGATTGGCGGTGCGACCGGTGGTAAATCGGGCGTGTTCCAGATCGACGTTTACGCCAGCACGTACACGGACGCCGACGCGCTGGCCGACAAGGTGATCGATCGCGCGTACGCGGCCGAGCAGTTTTCCGTCGGCGGGGTGAACGACCTGCCCGACGACTTTTCGAGCGATTCCGGTGATTTTCGGGTGAGCCTCGAATTATCCGTTGAATTCTGACGGAATCCGCTGTGTGTATGGCCCGCCTCGAGCGGGCCTTTCTTTTTTGTGAGGGGCTTATGGCCGAGAAGAGCAAGCGCATCAAGGCGCAAGGTACGAAGGTCGAGATCTCGAAAACGTCGTCGTCGAACCTCGACGACGACGCGCTCGTTTTCGTCGATCTCAACACGACGAGCAAGACGATCAACTGGCAAGGCGGGCAATCGTCGGAAATCGATGCGACGACGCTCGCCAGCGACGAAAAGGAGTCCGAGCTCGGCCTGCCCGATCCTGGCGAATTCTCCGTCGACGGCAACTATTCGTCGGATGACGCCGGCCAGCTGATTCTCCGCGGCGCGCGCGGCACTGGCGACAAGTACGTGTTCCGCGTCACTTTCCGCGACAAGTCGCAATTCCTGTTCGTCGGCATGGTGCGTCAGTACACCTGGTCGGCAGGCGTCGACGGCATCGTGACGTCGACCTACAGCGTCCGTGTCAGCGGCTCGCCGAAGGAAGTGCCGCCGCCGGCCGCGCCGGCGGGTTAATCGACCTGAAAACGTAAGGAAAAAGTGATGACGAAAACTCCGACGGCCGCCAGTGCGCTGCGTGCCGCGATTCTCAATCCGCTGGCCGGCTGGCGCCACGAGATGCTTGCGATGCCGGAATGGGGCGGCGTAACGGTCGCCGTTCGCGAGCCGTTGCTCGAGGACCGAGCGTTCTGGCTCGAACCGCTGCGCCTCGCAGCCGGCGTCGAGCCGGGCGACGACGAAGCAACGGCTCGCGAGAAGTATGCGCGCGTCACCGCGGAAGAGCACAAGCTGGCTTACGCGCGCCTGTTCGTTCGTGTCCTGTACGTGGAAACGTCGGCCGGCTGGCGTCGCGAATTCGAGGATGGCGACGCGCAGGAGGTCGCGTCGGCATTCGGCGCCGCGCACGATCGAATCGTCAGCAAGGCGCTCGAGCTCGGCAACATGAAGGCCGACGCGGAGGACGATGCAAAAAAAGCCTCCGCCGAAACCCCGATCTCCGACTCGAATTGACGTTGGCGCTGCGGCTCGGCAGGACGCTCGCCGAGCTGCGCGCGGACATGTCGACCGCGGAGTTTGCGTTGTGGCAGGCGTTCGATGCCGAGTCGCCGATTGCCGATGATCGTTACGACCTTCACGCCGCAATGGTCGCGTCGGCGGTGTTCCAGGCGCAGGGTGCGAAGGTCAAGGTGTCCGACATGATGCCGAACTGGTCGGGTGAATCGGCAGAGGTTCAGGAGGTCGCCGACGATCCATTCTTCGCAGGCCTAATGAGATTGGTAAAGTAGGCGGATAGGGAATATGGGAACGAGTCTCCGCGAGCTGATCGTCAGCGTTACCGCGAATACGACCCAGTACGATCGACGCATGCAGCAGCTTGGGTCGACGGCCAGCGGCTATTTCAATGCGGTCCGGGATGGGGGCCGTGCCGCTGACGCGGCGTTCGCGTCCAACGCGTCGAGCGTGCAGGTGACGGTTCGCGCAATCGAGGCCGCGCGCGGCTCGCTCACGGCATATGCGCAGGCTGCTACTGCAGCGTTCGGCGTGCACCAACTGATCGAGTATGCCGACGAATGGACGAACCTGAGTAACCGGCTCAAGATCGTCACGCGGGATCAGATTGATTTCGCCGTCGCGCAGAACGATGTGCTTCGGATCGCGCAGTCGACGCGGCAGCCGCTCGACGCGACGGCCGAGCTGTATCAGCGGATCGCGAACAACACGTCGCACCTCGGCCTGTCGATTAAGCAGGTCGGCCCGCTGGTCGAGACGATCAGCAAGGCGGTTGCGCTGTCGGGCGTGTCGGCCGACACGGCGCGCCTCGGTATCGTGCAGCTGGGTCAGGCGTTCGCGTCCGGTCAGCTGCGCGGGCAGGATCTGAAGAGCGTGCTCGAGGAACTGCCGGGCGTTGCCGATGCGATCGCGCGCGGGATGGGTAAAGGCACGTCCGAGCTGAAGGCCTTGGCCGAGGACGGCAAGCTGACCGTCGAAAACCTGATCGACGCGCTGAAAAACGCCGGGTCGAGCACGGACGCGCTATTCGGCAAGGTCGATATGACGGTCGGGCAGGCGATGACGCGCCTGCAAACGGAAATCATCGCGTACGTCGGGCACGCGAACGAGGCGACCGGCGCGAGCGCGAAGCTGGCGCAGAGCGTGGTCTACGTTGCCGATCACCTCGACGAGATCGTCGCGATCAGTGCGTCGCTGGCTGCCGGCCGGCTCGGCGTGTATTTTGCCCAGACCACGGTGGCCGTCAGCAAGTCGGCAATCGCGTGGAACGCCGAGCGGCAGGCGCTGATCGCGAAGGCGCAGGCGGAAAACGCGGCAGCGCTCGTCACGATCACGAAGGCGCAGAGCGACCGTGACGCGGCCGCGGCGAAGCTGCAGAACGCACAGGCGGCAGAAGTTGCCGCGGCGGCCGAACTGGCCGGTATGCGCGCGATGCGCGAAAGCCTCGCGATGCAGTCGGCGCTGACGGCCGGGTCGATCCAGTACACGCAGGCGAAGCTGGCCGAGGCGCGCGCGATCGAGGCGAGCGCGGTGGCGCAGGTCGCGACGGCGCGGTCGAATCTGGCGAACAGCCAGGAAATCGGCACGCGGATCGCCGGCACGCCGTACGCGGCGGTGATCGCTCGCGAGACGGCGGCGGCGCAGGGCGAGCTGGAACGGGCCGAGGCGTCCCTCGCGCTGGCGCAGCAGCGCCGTGTGGCGCTGGAGGCTGCGGCGGCCAAGGGTACGGTCGACCAGACGCGGTATGCGGTGGCGCTGGCCGAAACCGAGAAGGGGCTCGCGGTAGCCGAGCGCGAAGTGGCGGCGGCGACGCAGGCCCGCGAACGGGCCGAGCGCGGGGCGACGGCCGCGACTGCGGGCCTGGCCGCGGCGACCGAGCGCGCCGCGGTGGCGCAGACGGCTGCCGCGCGCGCGGGTTCGTTGATGCGGACGGTAGGGTCCGGCCTGCTGTCGGTGATGGGCGGCCTGCCCGGCATTGTTGCGACAGTTGGCACGGTCGCGCTTGGCGCCGCGGTGAACTGGCTGGTCTTCCGCGATCACGCGAGCAGCGCCACGTCGAGCCTCATCGACATGCAGGCGCCGCTCGACCAGATCATCGAGAAATATCGGCAGCTGTCGCCGTTGCTGCAGGAGGTCGAGCGCAATCGCGCGAAGCAGGCACAGACCGCGGCGCGCAGCGATGTAGCGGACGCGTACGCGGGCCTCGCGGCGCGCGCGTCGCAGAGCGTCATCGTGCCGGGCATTGGCGACAGCGCGCCGATCATCACGGACGAGAATCAGGTCGCACTCGATCGGTTCATTGAAGGGCTGAACCGGATCAAGACCGAGAACCTCGGCGTCGACGAGAAGTCACGCGAACTTGCGTCGCTGGTCGGCGTATTTGTCGACGCGACGAAGGGCGGTGACGAGCTTCGCGCCGAGCTGGTGCAAGCCGCGTCGGCGATCGACACGGCCGGCGCCGCGGCGGACAAGGGCACGCGCACGCTGGCCGCGATGGATGCTGCCGCGCGCGGTGCGGCCGACGGCATTCGACTGCTCACCGAAGAGAACAATTTCTTCGCGGGCGGCATGGCGGCCGAGGCCTGGAACAAGTACGTCGAGAAGCTGAAAGAGGCCTCCGACGTCATCGGCATGACCGCGCAGCAACGCGCCGAGTATGAAGCGAAAACGAAGGGCGCGAACACTGCGGAGGCACGGCAGGCCGGCTTGATCGCCGGTCGCGCGGACGCGTACAAATCGCTCGAAAAAGCGATCCAGGACAAAGACGCGAAGGCCGAGGCCGGCGCGCGGCGGAACATCGACAATCTGACGCGCGAGCTCGCGCTGATGAATCAGCAGATGGTCGTCGCCGCGGCGCTGGCCGAGTTTCAGGCGGATCTCGTCAGCAAGAAATTCGAGAAATTCGGGTTCAACGCTGACGCGGCGCTCGCTGCCGCCGCGGCGCGCGGCAAAAAGGCGTTCGACGACACGGTGTCGGAATCGGCCGGCCAGGTCGCGCGCATTGGCGTCAACGCGCCGGGGCTCGCGCACAAGAGCAGGGCCGGCGGGGCGCGCGCCGAGCCGGAAAGCCAGCGCATGCTCGACAACATTGCGCAGCGTATTGCGCAGCTGCGCGTCGAGGTGGTCGCAACCGACAAGCTTACGCAGTCGGAGAAAGATCGGATCGGGTTCGACCAGAAGCTGACCGATCTGGCCGCGAAGCGCACGAAGCTGACCGACGGCGACAAGAGCTTGATTCGTGATCAGGCTGCAATTCGCGCGGCATACGACCGCGCGGTGCAGCTGGAGAAAGAGGTCCGCTATCACGAAGCGATCAACAAGCTGAAGGAGCGCAGCGCGCAAATCGACGCGGAGCTGGCGGACTATGCGTCCGAACGGCAGCGCGAAGTCGCGCGCGAGCTGGCCGCGATGCCGATGGGCGACAACGCGCGCGAGCTCAACCAGGCGACGAGCCGCGTCGGGGACGAATTCCGGCGCCGGCGCGACGATTTCACGAAGGGCGCGCGGAAGGACGGCACGCTCGGCTCGCCGGAGTATCTGGCCGAGATCGATCGCATCAACCGGGCCGAGGCCGAGCAGGTCGAGCGTGAACGCGGGTATGTCGAGCAGCGGCTCGCCGTGCAGCGCGACTGGCGCGTCGGCGCGAGCCGTGCGGTGGCGCTGTATCAGGAATCTGCGGAGAACGCGGCAGGTCGCGCGGAGGAAGCATTTACGAGTTCGTTCCGCAGCATGGAGGATGCGCTCACCTCGTTCGTGTCGACCGGCAAGCTGGATTTTCGCGGGCTGGTCAACAGCATGATCGCGGACCTGGCGCGCTTCGCCGCGCGCGCTGCGATGGCGCCGGTGTTCGGCGCTCTCGGTTCGGCGCTGGGGCTGGGCGCGGCCAGCGCGGGCGGATTCAGTTCGTCGTCGTTGCTCGGCGGTGTGGCGGGCGGCCTGTCCGACATGCTCGGCGCGGGTGGCGGCAACGCGTACGGCTTCCACCTCGCGACCGGCGGGCAGGTCACCGGCCCAGGTACGTCGACGAGCGACAGCATTCCGGCGTGGCTCTCGAACGAGGAATTTGTGGTGAAGGCCGCGGCGGTACGCAAGCCCGGCGTGCTTCAGCTGCTGGAGGCGATCAACAGCGGCCAGGATCTCGGTTTCGCGAAGTTTGCGAACGGTGGTCTGGTCGGCGGCGGCTCGGCCGGCGGGGGCGCGCTCGGCGTGCAGGGCGGGGGGATCGAGCTGAATATCCCGGTGACGATCGACGGCGGCACGGGCAACGCGACGCAGATGATGGCGAGCGCCGAGTTCGTGAAGAAGCTCACGCAGATGGTGCAGGGGTTGATCGCGGTCGAGAGTCGTCAGGGTGGCGCGCTCTGGAAACTGAAAAACGGGATGGGGTGATGACCGACACGTTTATCTGGTCGCCGACCGTCGAGGGGTTCGGTGGCGATACGACGCTGCGCGTGCGAAAGGCCGGTTTCGGCGATGGGTACACACAGCGCGCGGTCGACGGCCTCAACAACCGCGTGCCGTCGTACAACCTTCGATTCGTGGGGAGGGCCGAGGTTATCTCGGCAATCCTCAAGTTCCTCGACGATCACGCCGGCGCGGTGTCGTTTTTCTGGACGCCGCCGCTTCGGCCGCAGGGGCGATTCGTGTGTGAGAAGTACACCGAGCCGGTGAAGAACGGCAAGGTGTACACGATCACGGCGCAGTTTGAGCAGACATTTGCACCGTAGGACATGACATGGCAGAACTTCAAAAGGCGAACCTCGGTGTACCGCCCAGCGGTGATGGAGGCGATGATCAGCGGACGGCGAATACGCGGTTTAACTCGAATATCGACATCCTGAAGACTCAGGCGGCGCTCGCGTCGGCGGGGCCCAGCATTACGGCGCCTCGCACGTTGACGGTTGATGAGCATGTCGGCCGGCGTGTTGGGATCAATCTCGCGAATGCGGGAACGATCAAGCTGCCGTCGGCCAAGAAGTGTGCGGCAGACCAGGTCATTCTCCTGCGCAACTTCGGAACTACGGCGGTGACGCTAGCCGTAGAGGACGGATCGGGGGACTACATTGGATTGGATCAACTTCGGCCCTTCGAAACAGTCGTGATGGACACGAACGGGTCGACTGGTTGGTGGGTGCTGTATCGGGGCAGGGCGAGCTCGGGAAATGAGTCGGTCGTCGGCAACCTTGCCGCCGGTGGAAAGCTCGTCGGCGTCAGCAGTCCGAATCTGCTGTTCAATGGATCAGCTGAACTCGGGATTGTTGGTGGGTGGGGGCCGAACGGGTTCGTGGACGCGTACACGGGGGGCACGGGAGAGGGAACCTACTTTTCGAGCAAGGCCGCCATTAACTCGAATTCCTACGTGGGTAGCAACCAGATCGCAATCGGACCGGGAACGCAGCTCACACTGTCAGGTGAGATTCATGCGGGTGGAGTAACGGCGGGTATGGTGTGGTTCCGAATGGTCTACCTGACCGCATCGGGCTCGGTAATCGGAACCTCGCCGAACATCACTACGACGAATGGCTATGGTTGGGTATTCAAGTCGGATTCTAGGACGACGCCTACCAGTACGGCCTATGTCTACGTTCAGTTGGGAGTAGAGGGCTCGCCGCCTTCGGTAGTTGCTGGTGGGGTGTCGTGGCGCCGCCTCAAGCTGGAATATGGTTCGGCTCCGTCGCTCTACTCGCAGGAAGCGACGATCGCATATTTGGGCGGACAGCCGGCTCTTTCGGGTCGACCGACGTTCGCCGGAAAGGTCCCGTGGGATAGCGGGAACCTACCCGATCCGTTGACTGCATCGGCTGTTCAGTCGTTTAGTGCAAGTGGCGGGGACGAGGGTGATTTGTCCAATGCGTTTCAGGTTCGGCTGGCTGCACCATTTACTGCGGGGGCGAGGAGCGTAGTCGCAAGCGCGTCGCTCTATATCCGCATCGCGAGTGCGAGCGCTTCGGCGAATGACTTTCTTTGCTATTTGGACATTATCGATTTGGATGCAAATACTGTGGTCGCGTCGGGGCCGGGAAACATGTTCAGCGTTCCGAACGGGCAGCAATATGCTGGTCTCTCGTCTGCAGGGTCACTGTCATGTAACGTCAGCTATAACAGCTTGACTGTCGGCAGGAAGTATCAGGTTCGTTTGGCGGTACGGAAGAACGTGCTTTATGGTCCGATTTACCCTATGGGAATGAGCATTTCCGGAATTGTGGCGTAGCGACTCATGACGATCACAGCGGATATTCAAACACTCGAACCCGGCCGTCGGCTTGAGTTTTTCGAGGTCGATTGCACGGAGATCGGCGGAGACGCGTTGCGTTTCCACGGGCATCTGAAGTCGACCTCGATCGTGTGGCAGGGCCTGGAATACAAGCCGTGGCCGATCCAGGCGGCCGGCTTCGAGCGGACATCGGACGCTCGCCAGCCGGCGCCGACGCTGACGGTAGGCGACATCAACGGCACGATCACCGCGCTGTGCGTTGCGCTCGATGATCTCGTCGGCGCGAAGGTGTACCGCCGGCGCACGCTGGCGAAATACCTCGACGCGGTGAATTTCCCCGGCGGCAACCCGACCGCGGACCCGAACGAGCAATGGCCGCCTGAGCAGTGGCGAATCGAGCAGAAGAGCGACGAGCAGCCCGGTGTGCAAGTGGAATTCACGCTGTCGTCACCGCTCGATTTCGGCGGGCAGCAGGTCCCCGCGCGCCAGATCGTCGGCACGTGCCAGTGGCGCTATCGCGGGCCCGAATGTGGGTATACCGGCGTGGTGTACTTCGACAAGAACGACCGGCCGGTGAGCGATCCGGCGCTCGATCGCTGTAGCCAGAAAGTCAGCGGCTGCGAATGCCGGTACGGCATCAATAACCCGCTGCCGCATGGTGGTTTTTTGTGCGACACGCTCGCCTAGACCGTCGATCAACCTCTCTTCATGGACCCGCCACTCGGCGGGTTTTTTTATGGACGAACGAATCAAGCAGGCGATCGCGGAGCACGCGCTCGCCGAGTATCCGCGCGAGTGCTGCGGGTTGATCGTGGGAACCGCGGCAGGAGACGTGTATGTGCCTGGCCGGAATGTCGCGGCGGCGCCGACCGAGCGATTCGGGCTGGCGGCCGAGGATTACGCGGATGCGGAGGACATGGGCGAAATCCTCGCGATGGTGCACTCGCATCCGAACGGGACGGCGCAGCCGAGCATGGGGGACCGCGCGATGTGTGAGCGCGCCGGCATCCCGCGGTGGGTGATCGTCTCGCTGGGCGTTCAGGCCGACGGGTCGATCGGCATCGACAACTGGTGCGAGTTCGGGCCGAGCGGCTACGTTGCGCCGCTTTACGGTCGGGAATACGTGCACGGCGTACTCGACTGCTACTCGCTGGTGCGTGACTGGTATCTCGCCGAGCGCGGGATCGCGCTGCCTGACTTCGAGCGCAAGGATGGGTGGTGGGCCGATGGGTATTCGAACCTATATATCGCGCACTACCAGGACGCGGGATTTCTCGATATGGGGCGCGACGCGCAGCTCGAACCGGGCGACGTGCTGCTGATGCAGGTCCGTAGCAAAAACGGCGTGCCGAATCATTCCGGCGTGTATCTCGGTGACGGCATGTTCGCGCATCACATGTACGGGCGGTTGTCGTGCCGCGCGGTGTGGGGCTCGATGTGGCGCGACAGCTGCACGACGGTGCTGCGGCACATCGGGGGTGCGAAGTGACGGAAACGCTACGTGAGGTGAGGCTTTATGGGATCGCGGGCGCGCGATTCGGCCGGGTTCATCGTTTGGCCGTTTCGTCGACCGCGGAGGCCGTGCGCGCGCTGTCGGTCCTGATCCCGGGCTTTCGGAAGTTTCTGCTGGACGCGCGCGACAACGGGCTGACGTTCGCAGTGTTCAACGGCCGCAGAAACCTGAGTGAGGACGATCTCGGCGCGCCGGTCGGTGGCGAGGCGATCCGGATTGCGCCGGTGATCATCGGCAGCAAAAGCGGCGGTCTGTTCCAAACGATTCTGGGCGCGGCGCTGGCCGTGGCCGGCTTTGTGTTCAATCAACCGACGCTGATCGGCCTGGGCGTGTCGATGGCGCTCGGTGGCATCACGCAGATGCTGAGCCCGCAGCAGGCCGGACTCGCCGGCGCGGCCGACAACGGCACCTCGTACTACTTCAACGGAGCGGTGAACAGCGCCGCGCAGGGCGAGCCGGTGCCGCTCGTGTACGGCGAGATGGTTGTCGGATCGAAGGTCGTCAGCTCGGGCATCTATACAGAGGACCAGGTGTGAAAAAGATCTACGCGGAATCCGGGCCGAAGCGGATCAGCGGCGCGAAGGGTGGCGGCGGTGGTGGGAGCGGCGGAGGGGAATCGCCCGACAGCCTGCATTCCGTCGCGCGCGCGAAGGTGCTCGACGCTATTTCGGAGGGGCCGATCGTCGGCCTGGTGAAGGGCATGCAGTCGGTATTCCTCGACGGCACGCCGATCCAGAATTCCGACGGCTCGGTCAACTTCCAGAATTACAGCGTCGACGTCCGCACGGGTACGCTCGATCAGGAGTTCATGCCGGGCTTTCCTGCGGTTGAGCGCGAATCAGCTGTAGGTGTCCCGCTGACTTCTGATGCACCGTGGGTGCGGCAGGTGCAAAACACGCAGCTGTCGGCGGCCCGTATTCGGTTCGGTCTGCCGGCGCTGCAAAAGAGCGATCCGGCGACCGGTGTGTTCGGCTATCGCGTGGAATATGCGATCGATCTGTCGATTGACGGTGGCTCGTACGCGCAGGTGCTGTCGTCGGCGTTCGATGGCAAAACGACGTCGCTCTACGAGCGCTCGCACCGGATCGAGTTGCCGCGCGCCACAACGGGCTGGCTGGTCCGTGTACGGCGCATTACACCGAACGCACACAGCTCACTGATCGCGGACACGGTGAACATCGAGGCGATCACGGAGGTGATCGACCGCAAGCTACGCTATCCGATGACGGCGCTCGTTGGCATGACGTTCGACGCACGATCGTTCTCGCAGGTGCCGGTGCGGTCGTACCACGTTCGCGGCCTGATCGTTCGGGTGCCGTCGAACTACGATCCTGAGACGCGCACGTACTCGGGGGCATGGGACGGGACATTCAAGCCGGCGTGGACGAACAACCCGGCATGGATTTTCTACGACCTGCTGCTGAATGATCGCTACGGCCTTGGCAAGACGGTCGACGCGTCGATGATCGACAAGTGGGGGCTGTACGAGATCGCGCGCTATTGCGACGTCATGGTGTCGGATGGCAGGGGCGGCGTCGAGCCGCGCTTCACGTGCAACTGCGTGATCCAGTCGGCGGCCGACGCGTATAAGGTGCTGCAGGATATCGCCAGCGTGTTCCGGGGTATTTCGTACTGGGGTCCGGGCGCGGTGGTCGCGTCCGCGGACATGCCGTCCGATCCGGTGTACGTCTACACGGCTGCGAACGTGATCGACGGGGCGTTCCGGTACGTGGGGAGCGAGCGCAAGACGCGATACACGGTGGCGCTCGTCAGCTACAACGATCCGTCGAACCAATACAAACAGGCGGTCGAGTACGTGCCGGACGACGACGGCATCGCGCGGTACGGCGTCATCAAAACGCAGGTAACGGCGTTCGGCTGCACGTCGCAGGCGCAGGCGCACCGGCTCGGGCGCTGGCTTCTCCTGACGTCGCGCTACGAGTCGGGCACGGTGTCGTTCAAGGTCGGGATGGACGGCGTGCTGGTCGGCCCGGGGCAGGTGATCGCGATCGCCGATCCGCGAAAAGCTGGTCGTCGCATCGGCGGGCGCATTCGCGCGGTGGCTGGCAACGTCGTCACGCTCGACAAGGCGCCGACCGTGGCGCCTGGCGATCGCTTCACGGCGATTCTGCCGTCGGGCGTTGCCCAGTACCGAGCGGTGAAGTCCGTCGACGGCGACGTACTCACGCTGGTCGATCGCTTCGACGCGGACCCGGTGCCCGGCGCGGTGTGGATGCTGGAAAACGCGGAGGTCGCGGCGCAGCTCTATCGCGTCGTGAGCGTTCAGGAAGGCGACGACGACGGCCTGCTCGAGTACACGATCACGGCGACGATGCACGAGCCGGGGAAGTACGCGGCGATCGACGACGGCGCGCAGATTCAGCAGCGGCCGGTGACGGTCGTGCCGCCGTCGGTGCAGGCGCCACCGACCAATGTGCGCGTGACGACGTACTCGGCCGTCGATCAGGGGATTTCCAAAACGACGATGGTGATCGCGTGGGACGCCGCGGATAACTCCGTGACGTACCTGCCGGAATGGCGGAAGGACAACGGCGAGTGGGTCAGTGTGCCGCGCACGGGCGGCCTGCAGGTCGAGGTGCCCGGGATTTATCAGGGGCGGTACGTGGCGCGCGTGCGTGCGCAGAACGTGATGGGCGTTACGTCGCTGCCGGCGATCAGCGCGGAAACGCAGCTGAAGGGAAAAACGACGCCGCCGCCAGCCGTTGCATCGCTCAAGGCCGCCGGCATCGTGTTCGGGATCAATCTGGATTGGGCATTCCCCGGCGACGGTACGGCCGGCGATACGCAGCGCACCGAGCTCTGGTACAGCCGCACGCCGAGCCGCGACGACGCGATCAAGCTGTCGGACTACGCGTATCCGCAGGCTTCGACGTCCTTGCAGGGGCTCGCGGTCGGTCAGGTGTTTTATTTCTGGGCTCGGCTCGTCGACACGTCGGGAAACGTCGGGCCGTGGTATCCGGCGGCCGGGCCTGGCGTGCAGGGGCAGCCCACGACCGACGAAGGCGAATACGAGAAGTATTTCTCGGGACGGATTTCGAACTCGGCGCTGGGCGAGGATCTGCGCAAGCAGATCGATGCGATTCCGGGGCTTCAACAAGGCGTCGCGGATAACGCGAGCGCCATCGAAAAGGAGATTCAGGATCGCGCGGACGCGATCGCGAAAGAGGCTCGGGACCGGGCGGACGCCGTGGCCGAAGAGGCGCGGCAACGTGGCGCAGCGGTCACGGCCGAGCAGCAGGCGCGGCAGACGGCCGACACCTCGCTCGGCCAGCGCATCGATGCCGTGACGGCCAGCGTCGGCGACGCGGCGGCGGCCATCAAGCAGGAGGCAACCGCGCGCGCCGACGCCGACGGTGCGCTGTCGACGCGAATCGATACCGTCGTCAGCAAGGCGAGCGACAACGCGGCGGCCATCTCGTCGGAGGTCACGGCGCGGGCGGCCGCAGACACGGCGCTCGGTAAGCGCGTCGACGCCGTGACGGCCGACGTCGGTGCGAACAAGGCGGCGATCACGGCCGAGCAGCAGGCTCGAGCCGATGCCGACGGCGCGCTGTCGTCGCGTATCGATTCGACGGCGGCCACGGCGAACGCGAACAAGGCCGCGATTTCGGCGGAGCAAACCGCGCGCGCCGATGGCGATTCCGCATTGTCGCGGCGGATCGACTCGGTTTCGGCACAGATCAATGTGCCGATGGCCGGCGATACCGGTCAGGCTGCCGGCTCGACGCTGGTAATGGCGGGCGTCTATTCGGAACAGTCCGCGCGGGCCGAAGCCGATATGGCGCAGGCGCAACGGCTCGAATCGGTGACAGCGCGCATGCAGTCGGCGCAGGCGAATCTGGTGGCCGATATTCGTACCGAGTCGAAGGCGCGGGCGGACGCCGACAGCGCGCAGGCCGAGCAGATCACGACGGTGCGTGCGCAGGTCAACGAAAACTCCGCTGCCGTGCAGACGGTTGCGCAGTCGTATGCGGACCTGAACGGTCGCGTGTCGGCGTCGTACCAGATCAAGACGCAGATCACGTCGGACGGTCGCACCTACATCGCCGGCATCGGGATCGGCATCAACAACGACAGCGGCATTGTCGAGTCGCAGGTTCTGGTATCGGCGCAGCGCTTCGCGGTGGTTGACCCGAACAACGGCGGCGCTTCGATCGTGCCGTTTGTGGTGCAGGGCGGGCAGGTGTTTCTTCGGCAGGCGCTTATCGGCGCCGGCTGGATCACGAACGCGATGATCGGCAGCTACATCCAGTCCGACAACTACATCGCGGGCCAGCAGGGCTGGCGGCTCGACAAGAGCGGCTGGTTCGAAATCAACGCGTCTAACGGCAGCGGAAATCGACTGGTGATCGACGGCAGCAGTGTTCGTGTCTATGACGGCAACGGCGTGCTTCGCGTGCGCATGGGGATGTGGTGATGGCTACAGGGCTTCAGATTTTCGACGGCGCCGGTCGGCCGATCTTGGATGCGCGTTCGCGCGCAGGGCGCGTCGTCGGTATTGCATCAACCGGCGGCGGTAACGGAAGCGTTGCAGCGGACCTTTCCAGCGGGGAGCCGTTCTGGGCCTTCATGCCAGCGCGGATTTTTTATCGCGTATCGGGCGCCGAACCATCTCCGATTATTGCGATCGACCGGAACGGCGTGAGTTGGCGGTACAGCGGCAATACGAGTGGATCAAATGCCTACACGCAGGTGCCCGGCTGGATAGTTTATGGAGTGTATTGATGCCGGCAGGATTTCAGGCGTTTACTGATTCGGGCGTGTATCAGATCGATGGATTGACGCCGAATTATCAAATGGTGCAGGCGATGTCGGCACAGTCGGTGGACACGTCGCTACTCCTTGCGGTCAACGATGCGGGGAAGAAATTCAATGCGACGCTTCCGAGTGTAGCGTTTACGTTCAACGCAACGGCAGGCCCGATGTACGGCGTATATGCGTCGGATGGTGCTGGCATCACGATTTGGAGTACCGATGTTGACGGGGCCACATACACCCTGAGATTTGTAACGGAGCGGCCATGCACTGTCTATTTTTTTCAGTTCGATCGTGTGCCGCCGGCGTCAGGAAATTTCGGGCTTCAGGTATTCAATGAGCAGGGGCGCCTCATTGCTGACTCGTCCAAACCATTTCTGCGCGTGCTTGACGTGATCTACAACGAGTACGTTCCGGGAGATGGGTGGATGGTGGAGGGTGCGCCGAGCCCGCAGTGGGACTCTCGGGCATACGATGTCCCAATCATCGTCTCGGGAATTTATCCGGTTCGTCACGCGTGGAGCTATGACCCTGCGGGCGTCGAGTTGACTTCGATTCGCGTGAGCGGGGGTAGCGTTTCTTGGGGGACAACAATGTACGGAGGTGGCCGAAAGCCAAACTTGGCAGGATTTCGAGAACAATGGCATTCACGCTTCATGGTGCTGGATGCGACAGGGATTGTGTGATGGGCCGCCAACTTGGCGGCCTTTCTTTTTACGGGGCTGGAAACGGGGAGCGGTAATGCAAGAGCACGAGAAGACGATTCTGGAGTTGATCCTCATGGGCGGACTGATTGGCATTGCGAAAGTGTTGGTGGGGAGCGAGCAGCTGACGTTCCGGCTTGTGGCCGGGCGTGCCGTGCTCGGTTCGGCGACATCGATGGTTGCGGGGCTGGCGCTGCTGCAGATCCCGGATTTGCCGCCGATCGCGTTGCTCGGCCTCGGGAGTGCGCTCGGCATCGTCGGGTCGCAGTACCTCGAAGTGCTGCTGCGACGGAACGCAAAACGAATGTTTGGGGGGAAGTGAATATGACGAATCTGACTGCACATTTCACGCTCGAGGAATTGACCGCGAGCGACACGGCGCGCCGGCGCGGCATCGATAACACGCCGTCGGCCGCCGTGACGGCGAACCTGCGTAGGACGGCGGAAGCGCTCGAACGCGTGCGCGACGTGCTCGGCGGCCGACCCGTGATCATCACCTCGGGCTATCGAGCCGCGGCGCTCAATCGCGCGGTCGGCGGCGTTCCGACGAGCGCGCATCTGTCGGGCCTGGCCGCCGATTTCGTCTGTCCGAAATTCGGCGCGCCGCTCGACATCTGCCGGGCGATCAGCGCGTCGCCGATCGAATTCGACCAGCTGATTCAAGAGGGCACGTGGGTTCACATCGGCCTCGCGCCGATCGGGACGAAGTCGCGTCGACAGGTGCTGACGGCATCGTTTGGCGCGACGAGCACGACGTACTCGGAGGGGCTATGACCTGGTTCGATCCGCGGCTTTGGCTCGCAATCGTCGCGGCGGTGGTCATCGGTTCCGCGGCTGGATATTTCAAGGGCCATCGCGACGCCGACCAGTCGCACACGGTGGAAACACAGGCGCAGCGAATTCGCGAGCTCGTCGGCGAGCGCGACGAAAGCGACCGTATCGCGCGTCAACAACAGGGGAATGCTGAAAATGCTGCGAAACAACGTGAACAGGCTCGCGCTGCTGCTGATGCTGCCGGTGCTGCTGCTAACAGCCTGCGCAAGCAGGTCGCCGAGCTTGTCGCCCGAACGCGCGATCCCGCCGCTCCGGCCGGAGGCGCGGCAACCGGCAGCACCCTCGATCTGCTTGCCGACCTGTTCGGCCGGGCTGACGAGGCTGCGGGAGAGTTCGCGCGAATCGCTGACGAACGGGGCATTGCCGGCCGGCAATGCGAAGGCGACTACGACGCGCTGACGGGCGCGGCACCGCGATAGAAACAGGGCGACCGAGGGGCGTGCGGTAACACGCCCCTCGGTCGCTTTTCCACTGTCTGAGCCAGTGAATCAGCCAAGGCCCTGCATACCTACGTAGGCGGGCCGGATTCTACACCAAGTTCAAAAACGGCTTTCACAATGGCAAATCCGATTATTCCGTGGATCGGCGGCAAGCGCCGGCTTGCAGACCATCTCATTCCGCGCTTTCCGGCGCACGACTGCTACGTTGAGGTGTTCGCGGGCGGCGCTGCTTTGTATTTCATGCGGCCGCCGGCAAAGGTTGAGGTAATCAACGACGTCAACGGCGAGCTGATCAACCTGTATCGCGTCGTGCAGCATCACCTCGAGGAATTCGTGCGGCAGTTCAAATGGGCCCTCACCAGTCGACAGGTGTTCGAGTGGTTGAAGCAGACGGCGCCGGAGACGCTCACCGACATCCAGCGTGCGGCGCGGTTCTACTACCTGCAGAAAAACTGCTTTGGCGGGATTGTCCACGGGCAGACGTTCGGCACGGCTACCACTGCGCCGCCTGGTCTGAATTTGCTGCGGATTGAGGAAGAGCTATCCGCGGCGCACTTGCGCCTCGCGAGCGCATATATCGAGCGTCTGGACTGGGCGGATTGCATCGATCGCTATGACCGGCCGCACACGTTGTTCTATCTCGATCCGCCGTATTTCGAAACGCGCGGCTACGGCGTCGATTTCCCGTTCACTGAGTACGAGCGGATCGCGGAGAGGCTCCGCCGCATTAAAGGGCGAGCCATAGTAAGCCTGAACGATCACGATGAGATCCGGCGCGTATTCGATGGATTTCACATTGAGACAGTGCCGCTGCAGTACACGGTTGCGGGCTCGCATAGAAGCGTCGAACGAAGCGAATTGATCATCTTCAGTTGGGACGACGCGGCGCAGCCGGCCGGGTTGTTCTGATCGCCGCCCGCGCTTGCCGCGGGCTTTCTATTTCCCGAATTCGTAATCGATATGTAAAATCGACGATCCGGGGATATAACAACTTCCGACCTGAGAACCACAATGAAAAATACTTTGATTTCTGCTGTGTTGGCGGGGCTTGCGCTGTCCGCGTGCGGTGGCGGTGACGATTCGTCGACGCCGGCCGCGACTGGTCCGGCAATCCGCCTTGCGTATTCGGGGGCGCCGCTGGTGTCGACGCAGCGGGCGCGCGCAATGGCTGCTGCGGCGGACGTGGCGAGTGCGGCATCCGCGCCTGATGCTTCTGCCGGCGATGTGGAGCCGACGATCACTGCGCTGCAGAACGCGTTCAAGGCGAGGGGCGCCGACATCGCGGTCTATCCTGGTGTCGTCAACGGCTCGAAGCTGCACGACATCGTCATGAGCGAAAACGGTGGTGTCGGGCCGACTGACGCCGAGATTGCGAATTCGAAAACTAACATCAGCGAGTGGGCGCTGGTGTACTTCGAGCTCGACGATATGTCCGGATACATCGATTCGGCACAGCGGCGCGCCGAAGTTACCCAGTTCAAGCGTGACCTGCAGGTGTACGGTGCGCGCGAATATCTCAAGGGGCGAGTCATTTTCGCGGCGCGGCCGATCGTGTCGTGTGCGGGGCCGAAGGAGGTTCGAACCGTCAACGGCGACGGGATGGTCGTGGTGGACACGTATAAGCCGACGTCGCAGGTACTGTACGAGGTAATCGAGGGTGCCAGCAACGAGGGGTTGGTGTCGCCGATCGGTGGAATTTACAGGCCCGACGTTTCCCATATGGGCGCCGACTGCAGCACGCCAGATCAGACGGTGCGAGATGCGCACCTCGCCAGCATTGCCGATCCGCTGGTCGATCGATACAAGGTCGCGCTCGACACGATCAATAAGTGCAAATACAACCCGTCGGCCATTCCGGAAGCTGACCGGTCGGCACAGTGCTGGGGTATCGAGCCGGTAAAGAAGTAACGGCCCGGCGTTTCAGCGGCGCGCCTGGACCGCGCGCTGATGTCTGCTCAGTCGCCCGCGATACTGTCGCGGGCGGCCAGCGGCTAGTTGAGCGGTTCGATATAGAACCCGCGCGCCGTCAGGTCCATCTTCGCGTCACTGAACGACTCGAAAATATCATATCCGCATTCGACGTACGTGGTCTTGGAGTCGAATTTGAGATCCTCGATATTGCGCTTCCACGTGAGCGGCAAGTCGGTCGCGTGCCCCGGATCGAAGTGGACGACGCTCAGGTACGGCGCACGAATGCCGCGAGGCGGATACTCCGTGCGTAGTACGAGCTCGACGTTCACGACGACATGGTGTGCCGGGATGCGGTCCGCGTAACGCAGCAGGTACGCCCGCAGCGAATGGCCGTCCTTCCGGTCTTGCGCCGAGGCGAAGCCGAACCAGTCGTCGTCGGAATCGCTGAATTCTTCCTGAATCGTGCGCATGTCGATCTCCAGTGCGACGAGCGTCCAGAATGCCACAGGTGCGTCGCTAGGTCAGACCCGTCGCGAAATCGTCCGAGCCCCTTAAAGCCCCGTACTACCGCATCCCGGCCCGCCGCATCTCCGCGCGCAGCAGATGCATCAGCCGATACAACTGGCCCTGCGCGCCGGCAAGGTCGCCTTTGTTCGCGACGTTCTTGTCGGTGTAGAGATACCAATCCTCGATGCGCTCGAGCGACTTCCTCAGCGCACGGATTTCGAGGATTAACCACCGCACCTGAAGGTCCGTGTACTCGCGCCACAGAGCGCGCAGCTCGGCGTCGGTCGGGGCATCGAATTCGGGCACCTCCGGTCGCAGCTTGAATCGTGAATCCGTCAGAGGAACGCGGTTGCGATCGATCCTGGTCGCCTCGATCGGTGCGGATGTAACGAGGAACACCGACCGCGGGTCCTCGTCGATCCAGTGCTCAAATTCGCGTTTGGTGAGCTCGACCGGGGTCCTCAGGCGGTTCTTCTCGCCCTGGAATCCGTACTCCCAGATGTAGGCCCACTGTGGCTTGATCACGGCAGAAACACTGTATAAAAACACAGTGTATCCCGAGGTAAGATGGGGCCGTCAAGATCGAAAATTGGGGACGGCGATGTGCACGAACTACGTCGCGCCGGGCGAAGATCCGGGCCTGAGCGAGCTCAAGATCGACAACTTCCGCGACTTGTACCGCTGGACGCCGTGGAAGCCCGAGATATACCCGGACTACGACGCGCCGATCGTCGGCTACGTCGACGGTCAGTTCAAGCCGCTGATCGCCGGTTTCGGCTTCTGGCCGAGCGCACTGCAGAAGGCGAACATCAAGAGGGCGAGGGAGCAGGGGCGCAAGCCGCCGCTCATGCGCAGCACGATGAACGTGCGCGACGATAACCTCGGGAAGTCTCCGCTGTACGGACCAACCTGGCGCGGCGGTCGACGTTGCCTGATTCCGGCACGTTTCATAGTCGAGCCGTCGTACCCGGAGGCGTATCAAGATGAGAAGGGGAAATGGGTGAACGGGCCGTGTGTGTGGCAGCGCATCGGCGTCGTCGATCGTCCGACGATGTGCGTCGCCGGCATCTGGCGCACGCTTACGAACCAGGACGGCGCCGAGCACCACGTGATGTCGATGATCACGGTTAACGCCGACGGTCACCCACTGATGTCGCGCATGCACAAGCCGGCCGACGAAAAGCGGTCGGTCGTAATTCTGCGGCCCGACGATTGGGAAGAGTGGTTGACGACGGCGAACGTCGAGGCCGCGCGCGCGATGCTGCAGCTCTATCCGGCGGACGAAATGTATGCGGAGGCGAAGTGATTTGGTATTACGCCAAATTTACGCCAAATTCGGCAGGGGGGCTTATCGTATAAGGCTGGGGTGGGGTGTCACTGGTCCCCCCGACAGGAATCGAACCTGTATCTAGCGCTTAGGAGGCGCTTGTTCTATCCATTGAACTACGGGGAGAGCCATGTCCGGCTAATCGCGCGCAAAAAACACGAACCGGACGGCGGCGTGGACAGCGCGCAGAGTATAGCAAACGCGCGGCGCGTCGGCGGGGCGGAATGCACACCGACGCGCGTATCGCGTAATCAACCGCGATCGGAACGGAAAATCAGAAATCGACGACGACGAAATCTTCCTTGCCCACGTCGCACAGCGGGCAGCGCCAGTCGGCGGGAATGTCGGCGAAACGGGTGCCGGCGGCGATGCCTTCATCGGGCAGGCCTTCCGCTTCGTTGTAGACCCACCCGCAAATCAGGCAGACCCAGCTCTGGTATTCGGTTACTTCGCTCATGTTGCGCTCGGGACAATGAAAATTCGGCGATGCCGTCCGCAGCCTCGCCGGCGGACGAAAGGCGCAATGGTACCGGAATTTCGCCGAACACCTGCGCAACGTCGTTTTAAACGTACGCATCGCGAACAACCGACGCCGACGCGTCGGCCGGGCACGCGGTGTATGCTTCGTGAGCCTGTCAATCAGAAGGAGGTAACGATGCTCAACAGAAAGTGGATCGCGGGTGCAGTCTGTGTCGCGGCGCTGGCCGTGTCGACGCTCGCGCGCGCCGAAGCGCGTGTGTTCTTCGTCGAGCCGCAGGACGGCGCGACGGTGTCGAGCCCCGTGCACGTGAAGTTCGGTCTCGAAGGCATGGCGCTCAAGCCGGCCGGCGACATGACGCCGGATACCGGTCACCATCACCTGTTGATCGACGGCAAGCCGGTGCCGAAGGGCGACGTGATCCCGGCGACCGATCATTCGCTGCATTTCGGCAAGGCCCAGACCGAAACCGACGTGAAGCTGCCGCCCGGCCAGCACACGTTGACGCTGCAGCTCGGCGACGGCGCGCACCGTTCGTACGGCCCCGAAATGAGCTCGACGATCACGGTCAACGTGAAATAACGAAATAACCGCGCATCCCGCGCAGGCGCCCGATGCGCCGCGCGCGGGATCTGCCGATCGGCCGGCCGCGCGGGCATCCGGCCGGCATTCGGTCGTTTTCGCGGGAACGCAAACCGCGGCCGGCATCCGCACCGGAATCCGGCCGCAACCCGCTCACGGCGGCGCGCCGGCGCGCTTCGAGCGCCGCCCGCGGCCTTCGTCCGTCCGGCCGAGCCGATACCGGCCTCCGCGACCGGTACAATGGGCGCTTCCGATTTCTCTCATCGCCGTCTTCCCATGTCGCTCTATTCCATTACCGGCGCGCAGCTCGCGTTCGGTCACGTCGCGTTGCTCGATCACGCGGATTTCTCGCTGGAGGCCGGCGAGCGCGTCGGCCTGATCGGCCGCAACGGCGCGGGCAAGTCGTCGCTGCTGAAGATCGTCGCCGGTCTCGCGAAGGCCGACGACGGGCTGGTCACGCGCCAGCAGGAGCTCGTGACCGTCTACGTGCCGCAAGAGCCCGAATTCGAGCCGGGTGCGACGGTGTTCGACGCGGTCGCGTCGGGGCTGGCGCACACGCGTGAACTGCTCGAAGAATACGATTCGATCGCGCACCGCCTCGCGGAGATACCGGAAGGTGCCGAGCACGATGCGCTGCTCGCGCGGATGAACGCACTGCAGTCGTCGCTGGACGCGCACGACGCATGGAACTGGCGCACGCGCGTATCGATGACGCTCGCGCAGATTGGCCTGCAGGACGGCGACGCCCGCGTCGACGCGCTGTCGGGCGGGATGCAGAAGCGCGTCGCGCTGGCGCGCGCGCTGGTGCTGCAGCCCGACGTGCTGCTGCTGGACGAACCGACCAACCACCTCGATTTCGACGGTATCCGCTGGCTCGAAGAGCTGCTCGTCGCGCAGCGCGCGGGCCTGCTGTTCATCACCCACGATCGCGCGTTCCTCGACCGCGTCGCGACGCGCATCGTCGAGCTCGATCGCGGCCGGCTGCTGTCGTATCCGGGCAATTTCTCCGCGTACCAGACGCGCAAGGCGCAGCAGCTCGAAGTCGAGCGCGTGGAGAACGAGAAATTCGACAAGCTGCTCGCGCAGGAAGAAGTGTGGATCCGCAAGGGCGTCGAAGCGCGCCGTACGCGCAGCGTCGGCCGCATCGCGCGGCTCGTGCAGATGCGCAACGAGCGCGCCGAGCGCCGTAATGCGCAGGGCAACGTGAAGCTCGACGTCGCGCAGGGCGAGAAGTCGGGCAAGATCGTCGCGGAGCTGACCGACGTGACGAAGCGTTACGGCGGCCGCACGGTGGTCGACCGTTTCTCGACGACGGTCATGCGCGGCGACAAGATCGGCTTCGTCGGCCCGAACGGCGCCGGCAAGACGACGTTGCTGAAGCTGATCCTCGGCGACCTGAAGCCCGACGAAGGCACGGTGCGCACCGGCACGAACCTGCAGGTCGCGTATTTCGACCAGATGCGCGCGCAGCTCGACCAGGAGAAGAGCCTCGCGGATACGATCAGCCCCGGCAGCGAATGGGTCGAGATCGGCGGCGTGCGCAAGCACGTGATGAGCTATCTCGGCGATTTCCTGTTCGCGCCGGAACGCGCGCGTTCGCCGGTGAAGTCGCTGTCGGGCGGCGAGCGCAACCGGCTGCTGCTCGCGCGCCTGTTCGCACGCCCGGCCAACGTGCTGGTGCTCGACGAACCGACCAACGACCTCGACATTCCGACGCTCGAACTGCTCGAAGAGCTGCTGGCCGACTACGACGGCACGGTGCTGCTCGTCAGCCACGATCGCGCGTTTCTCGACAACGTCGTGACGTCGGTGATCGCGGCCGAGGGCGACGGCAAGTGGCGCGAATACGTCGGCGGCTTCACCGACTGGCAGATCCAGAGCGCACGTTCGGAGCAGCTCGCGCAGCAGGAGGCGGCGAAGCGCGCGGTCAAGGAGGCGGCGCCCGCGAAGGACGAGCCGGCGAAGAGCGCGGCGGGCCGCAACGCGCAGCGTACGGTGAAGCTGTCGTTCAACGAGCAGCGCGAACTCGATTCGCTGCCGGAGAAGATCGCCGCGCTCGAAGCGGAGCAGAAGACGATCAATGCGCAGCTCGAGGACGGCTCGATTTTCGCGAAGGATCCGCAGGAGGGCACGCGCCTGACCGAGCGGTTCGCGGCGATCGACGACGAACTGCTCGCCGCGCTCGAACGGTGGGAAACGCTCGAGGCGAAGCGCAAGCCGGCGTGACGCGTGCGGCGCGCGCCGATCCCGCGATTGGCGCGCCACGCGGAACCAGTAAAATACCGCGCGTTCAGGAGCGCGCCGCGCACGCCGCGCGCCCGCTTTCGGAGCAGTCCAAGCACACCGTTGTTTCGATTCGCTTTTTTACGGAACTCAACGTTTTGTCCACGACGTTATCCACACGAGGTGTGGACAACGTCCCGATGAATGACGAAATTCAGCGCCTATGTCAACGAAGAAACCCAGCGCGGCCTATAGCGAAGCATCGATCAAGGTGCTCAAGGGTCTCGAGCCGGTCAAGCAGCGGCCCGGCATGTACACCCGTACCGAAAATCCGCTGCACATCATCCAGGAAGTCATCGACAACGCGTCCGACGAGGCGCTCGGCGGCTACGGCAAACAGATCACGGTCACGCTGCACACCGACCAGTCGGTGTCGGTCGAAGACGACGGCCGCGGCATCCCGTTCGGCATGCACCCGGAAGAAGGCGTGCCGGTGGTCGAGATCGTGTTCACGCGCCTGCATGCGGGCGGCAAGTTCGACAAGGCCGCCGGCGGCGCGTATACGTTCTCGGGCGGCCTGCACGGCGTGGGCGTGTCGGTGACGAACGCACTCGCGACGCGTCTCGACGTGACGGTCTGGCGCGACGGCAAGATCGCCGAGCTCGGCTTCGCCGACGGCGACGTCGTGAAGCCGCTCGCGACGCAAGCCGCGGGCCGCAGCGAGAAGAAATCCGGCACGCGCGTGCAGGTGTGGCCGAATCCGAAGTACTTCGATTCGCCGAACCTGCCGCTCGGCGAGCTGCAGCGCCTGCTGCGCTCGAAGGCCGTGCTGCTGCCGGGCGTCGAGGTCGTGCTCGTCAACGAAAAGACCGGCGAGCGCCAGACGTGGAAGTATGAAGACGGCCTGCGCGGCTATCTGCTCGACGAAATGAACGGCAGCGAGCTCTTGATCCCGCTGTTCGAAGGCGAGCGTTTCGCCGATTCGCGTTCGACCGACGAAACCTTCGCCGAGGGCGAGGGCGCGTCGTGGGTCGTCGCATGGAGCGAGGAAGGCTCGCTCGTGCGCGAGTCGTACGTGAACCTGATCCCGACGCCGGCAGGCGGCACGCACGAGTCGGGCCTGCGCGACGGTCTCTATCAGGCGGTGAAGAGCTTCGTCGAGCTGCACAACCTGCAGCCGAAGGGCGTGAAGCTGCTCGCGGAAGACGTGTTCGCGCGCGTGTCGTTCGTGCTGTCCGCGAAGGTGCTCGATCCGCAGTTCCAGGGGCAGATCAAGGAGCGGCTGAACAGCCGCGACGCGGTGAAGCTCGTGTCGTCGTTCTCGCGTCCGGCGCTCGAATTGTGGCTGAACCAGCACGTCGAGCACGGCAAGAAGCTCGCGGAACTCGTGATCAAGCAGGCGCAGGCGCGTACGCGCGCGGGCCAGAAGGTCGAGAAGCGCAAGAGCTCGGGCGTCGCGGTGCTGCCGGGCAAGCTGACCGATTGCGAGACGGAAGATATCGCGCGCAACGAACTGTTCCTCGTCGAAGGCGATTCGGCGGGCGGCTCCGCGAAGATGGGGCGCGACAAGGAGTACCAGGCGATCCTGCCGCTGCGCGGCAAGGTGCTGAACACGTGGGAAACCGAGCGCGACCGCCTGTTCGCGAACAACGAGGTGCACGACATCTCGGTCGCGATCGGCGTCGATCCGCACAGCCCGGACGACTCCGTCGACCTGTCGAACCTGCGCTACGGCAAGATCTGCATCCTGTCGGACGCGGACGTCGACGGCTCGCACATCCAGGTGCTGCTGCTCACGCTGTTCTTCAAGCATTTCCCGCAATTGATCGAGCGCGGCCATGTCTATGTGGCGCGCCCGCCGCTGTTCCGCGTCGACGCGCCCGCGCGCGGCAAGAAGCCCGCGCAGAAGCTCTATGCGCTCGACGACGGCGAGCTCGAAGCGATCCTCGACAAGCTGCGCAAGGACGGCGTGCGCGACACGCAGTGGAGCATCAGCCGCTTCAAGGGTCTCGGCGAAATGAGCGCGGAGCAGCTGTGGGACACGACGATGAACCCCGATACGCGCCGCCTGATGCCCGTGAAGCTCGGCGAGCTCGACTACGAGGCGACCGTCGCGCGGATGACGATGCTGATGGGCAAGGGCGAGGCAGCCGCGCGGCGCGGCTGGCTCGAGGAAAAGGGCAACGACGTCGAAGCGGACATTTAAGCGGACCTGCCGCGCGGCCGGGCATGACGCCCGGCCCGGCCTCACGCCACTTACGAATACGGAATTCAGATGGACGACAATACTTCCGATCTCTTTGCCAGCCCCGACGCGCCGGAGAGCGACGCGCTGACGCTCGGCAACTACGCGGAGCAGGCGTATCTCAGCTACGCGGTCAGCGTCGTGAAGAGCCGCGCGCTGCCCGACGTGTGCGACGGCCAGAAGCCGGTGCAGCGCCGGATTCTCTACGCCATGAACGAAATGGGCCTTGGGCCCGACGCGAAGCCGGTGAAGTCGGCGCGCGTGGTCGGCGACGTGCTCGGTAAATACCATCCGCACGGCGACCAGTCGGCGTACGACGCGCTCGTGCGTCTCGCGCAGGATTTCTCGCTGCGCTATCCGCTGATCGACGGGCAGGGCAACTTCGGCTCGCGCGACGGCGACGGCGCGGCGGCGATGCGTTACACGGAAGCGCGCCTCACGCCGATCGCGAAGCTGCTGCTCGACGAGATCGACCAGGGCACGGTCGACTTCATGCCGAACTACGACGGTTCGTTCGAGGAGCCGAAGACGCTGCCGAGCCGCATGCCGTTCGTGCTGCTGAACGGCGCGTCGGGCATCGCGGTCGGCCTCGCCACCGAAATCCCGTCGCACAACCTGCGCGAAGTGGCGGCCGCGGCGGTCGCGCTGATCCGCAATCCGAAGCTCACGCACGCGGAGCTGATGAACCTGATTCCCGGGCCGGATTTCCCCGGCGGCGGCCAGATCATCTCGAGCGACACCGAAATCTCGGCGGCGTACGAAACGGGCCGCGGCAGCCTGAAGGTGCGGGCGAAGTGGAAGATCGAGGATCTCGCGCGCGGCCAGTGGCAGCTCGTCGTGACCGAGCTGCCGCCGAACACGTCGGGCCAGAAGGTGCTCGAGGAAATCGAGGAGCTGACCAACCCGAAACTCAAGCTCGGCAAGAAGACGCTGACGCCCGAGCAGCTCAACACGAAGAAGGCGATGCTCGACCTGCTCGACGCGGTGCGCGACGAGTCGGGCAAAGAAGCGGCGGTGCGGCTCGTGTTCGAGCCGAAGTCGCGCACGATCGACCAGACGGAATTCGTGAACACGCTGCTCGCGTACACGAGCCTCGAATCGAACGCGACGCTGAACCTCGTGATGATCGGCGCCGATGGCCGGCCGGGCCAGAAGGGCCTGCTGACGATCCTCGACGAATGGGTGAAGTTCCGCCAGTTGACGATGACGCGTCGTTGCCGCCATCGTCTCGCGAAGGTCGACGACCGCATCCACATCCTCGAAGGGCGGATGATCGTCTTCCTGAACATCGACGAGGTGATCCGTATCATCCGCGAGTCGGACGAGCCGAAGGCCGCGTTGATGAGCGCGTTCGGGCTCAGCGAGCGGCAGGCCGAGGACATCCTCGAAATCCGCCTGCGCCAGCTCGCGCGGCTCGAGAAGATCAAGATCGAGAAGGAACTCGAAGCGCTGCGCGACGAGAAGGCGAAGCTCGAGGAACTGCTCGCGAACGAAAGCGCGATGAAGCGGCTGATGATCAAGGAGATCGAGGCCGATGCGAAGCAGTACGGCGACGATCGCCGCACGCTGATCCAGCAGGAAAAGCGCGCGACGTTCGAGGCGAAGGTGGTCGACGAGCCGGTGACGGTGGTCGTATCGCAGAAGGGCTGGGTGCGCGCGCTGAAGGGCCACGGGCTCGACCCGGCCGGCTTTACGTTCAAGGCGGGCGATCACCTGTACGCGGCCTTCCAGTGCCGTACGCCGGATCGCCTGATCGCGTGGGGCAGCAGCGGCCGCGTGTATTCGGTCGACGTGTCGGTGCTGCCGGGCGGGCGCGGCGACGGCGTGCCGGTCACGTCGCTGATCGAGCTCGAGTCGGGCTCGCACCTGATGCACTACTACGCGGCGCCGGCCGACCAGCAACTGCTGCTCGCGTCGAGCAACGGCTTCGGCTTCATCGCGAAGGTCGGCGACATGGTGAGCCGCGTGAAGGCCGGCAAGTCGTTCATGACCATCGACGCGGGCGCGGTGCCGCTCGCGCCGATGCCGGTGCTGCCGAACGCGACGCAGGTCGCGTGCCTGTCGAGCGGCGGGCGCCTGCTCGTGTTCGGGATGGACGAGATGAAGACGCTGTCCGGCGGCGGGCGTGGCGTGATCCTGATGGCGCTCGACGACAAGGAAACGCTCGTGCAGGCGCTGGCGATCGATCCGGCGGGCGTCGTGCTGATCGGCACCGGCCGCGGCGGTAAGGTGCAGGACGACACGCTGTCGTACGCCGGGCTCGCGCCGCACATCGGCAAGCGCGCACGCAAGGGCCGCGCGCCGGAGACGAAGCTCAAGATCGTCAACGAGCTGCGTCCGCTGCTCGGCTGACGCCGCGCGCGATCGCCCGGTTCAGCCGCGATCGAAGGCCGCACGTCCGCTTCGGCGGGCGTGCGGCCTTTTCTTTTCGGCGCGGGGATGCGGGTAAGCAAGCGTGGCGTTGTCACGCGGAACTTGCAAAATAATGTGAAATCGCGCCGAGGGCCTGAACCGCGACGCGGCTGGCGGGTCGAACGTCGCTTGATGCCGCGTGCGACGCGGCTGTTCGTTGCACCTCACTCATCACAGGATCGTCTCCATGTCCCACGCCGTTGCCGTCGCGCTGTTTCTTCACCTGCTGGCCGTCGCCGTGTGGGTGGGCGGGATGGTCTTCGCCAACTTCTGCCTGCGCCCGGCGCTGTCCGACCTGTCGCCGCAGCTTCGGTTGCCGCTGATCGAAGGCGTGTTCGGCCGCTTCTTCAACTGGGTGTCGGGGGCCGTGATCGTGATCCTGCTGTCCGGCGGGTTCCTGTTGACGAGCTTCGGCGGGGCGCACGCGACGTGGTCGCTGCATGCGATGGCCGGGCTCGGCGTCGTGATGATGCTGATCTTCGGGCACATCCGCTTCGCGCTGTTCCCGCGCATTCGCCGTGCGGTGCAGGCGCAGAACTGGCCGGACGGCGCGCGTGCGGTGAATGCGGTGCGCCTGCTCGTCGTCGTGAACCTCGTGCTCGGCGTCGTCACGATCGGCGCGGCCGTGCTGTCGCGCGGTTTCTGAGCGGCCGGCGCCCGCCGCGGCCGCAGGCCGCTGGCCTGGCTGCATGCGCCGCTACGCGGCCAGCATCGCGTCGAGCAGCCATGAGCCGGCCGGCCCGAGCGGCCGGTTGCGCGACCAGACCGCGTCCACCCGCACGCGGCGCGGCCAGCCGCGCGAGCGTAGCTCGCACAGGCGGTCGCGCGCGAAGTGCTCGACCATCCAGCGCGGCAGTTCCGCCCAACCGAACCCCAGTACGGCCATCTCCAGCAGCATCAGGTAGCTCGGCGCCAGCCAGTGCTGCGTGCCGACGACGATCCGGTCGTCGGTGCCGCGGCCTTCCGTTTTCACGTACGTATTGAGGCGCAGTTCGCGCACGTCGCGCAGCGCCGCGTGCGGCACCTCGGTGTCGCCGTATTCGGCGAGCGCGTGCTTGCGGCCCACGAACAGCCCGATCTCCGATTCCTCCGCCACCGTCGCCGCGCCGATATCGGCCGGGTAGGCGGCGCGCGCGGCCATCAGCCCGAGTTGCGCGCGGCCCTGCTGGATCAGGTCGAGCACGTCGTCGTGCTCGGCGATCTGGTATTCGAGCTCGAGCGCCGGAAAGCGCCGTTCGAGCGCCATCAACGTTTCTTCGTAGCGCTTCGACTGATACGTATCGGACACGACGAGCGTGAGCCGCGCTTCCTCGCCGTGCGCAAGCCGCGCGGCCGTGCGGTCGATCGCCGCGCTGGCTTCGAGCGCGCGTTGCACCTGCGGCAGCAGTGCGCGCCCGGCGTCGGTGAGCGTCGGCGTGCGCGTCGAGCGATCGAACAACTGCACGCCGAGATCGATTTCGAGGTTCGCGATCGCCTCCGACACGGTCGACTGACGCTTGCCGAGCTTGCGTGCGGCGGCCGTAAACGAGCCGAGCAGCGCCGCCTCGGCGAATGCGAGCAGGGCTTCCGGGGCGTGGTGCATGCAGTGCTCCTGGCGGCTTCATATCGGTAAAACCGATGATATCAAACTGGATTCATCCGGTTTCGCCGATCAAAATGGCCGCCATGAATCAGGTCATGCCTTGGAGGACATCATGAAACAGACGAATAAAACGGTGACGGAACGCCTGCTGCACGCGCTGACGTTCGAACTGGTGGCGATCGCCCTGTGCGCGCCGATCGGCGCGTGGCTGCTCGACATGCCTGTGTCGCACGTCGGTGTGCTGACGGTGATGGTGTCGCTGATCGCGATGGCGTGGAACATGATCTTCAACGCGCTGTTCGACCGCTTCGAGCGGCGAGCCGGGTTGTCGCGCACGCTCGGCATGCGGATCGCGCACGCGGTGACGTTCGAGCTCGGCCTCGTCGCGATGGTGGTGCCGGTTGCCGCGTGGTGGCTGAACGTGAGCCTCGTCGAGGCGCTGCTGCTCGACCTCGGCATCGTGCTGTTCTTCCTGCCTTACACGTTCTGCTTCAACCTCGCATACGACGCGCTGCGCGTGCGCTGGATGGCACGCCGGGTCGCGACGCAGGCCGGTTGACGGAGCCGGGCACGCAGGGCGTTGGCGGGTTGGAGGCGGCCGCCCGTCAGTGCGCGGCGGCCCACAGCCACACGCTGCACGCGACGGCGACCGCGCCGTACACGGCATAGACGGGCACCTTGAAGCGCGTGAAGCACAGCGTCGCGAAGGCGCCCGTCAGCCAGTAGACCGGGTCGGCGGGCTCGCGATGCAGGATCTTCACGACGGCGACCACGAGAAAGCCCGTCGTCGCCGCGCGCAGCAGGCGCATCCCGTGCTCGAAGCGCGAATGGCGCTTGAGCCGGAACAGGTGGTTGTGCGCGAACACGACGAGGCATCCCGACGGGATGAACAGCGCGGCGGTGGCGAGCAGCGCGCCGACCCAGCCGTCGGTCAGGTAGCCGAGAAACGGCACCACGTTCAGCAACGGCCCCGGCGCGACCGGCGACAGCGCGAATGCCAGCGTGAAGTCGTGATCGGAGATGCCTGTTGCCGGCGAGACGAACAGCGTCTTGAGCACCGGCAGCGCGGAGAAGCCGCCGCCGAACAGTGTCATGCCGGCGCCCGCGAGGCGCGGCCACAGCAGCTCCGCCTGGTAATTGCCGGGCAGCGGCACCGCGAACAGCAGGACGAGCACGCCGAGCAGCACGAGCAGGCCGCGGTCGCGCTTGGACAGCGTGAAATCGACCGCGTCGCGTTGCGACGGCCCCGTCAGCCAGCCCGCTGCAAACGCGGCGAACAGAATCCCGACGAAAGCGGCCGGACTATGCGCGAAAGCGAGCAGAATCGTCGATAGCGCGGCGATCGACTGTTCGAGCCGCGTGCGCGCGAGCGAGCGCAACTGCTTGACCCACGTTACGCCGATCAACGCCGCGAGCACCATTCCGAAGTGATTGATCAGCATCGGCGCCGCGAGCGAGCGCACGAGCGGCGTCCGATAGAAGATCGCGAACAGCGTCATCAGGATCGAGAACGGCAGCACGCTCGCAATACCGGCGACCCATGCGCCGGCACGGCCGTGCAGCGTTTGGCCGACCTGCACGGCGACGTTGCAGCCGACGGGGCCCGGGACGAGCCACGCGAGCGCGACGAGATCGCCGAAGACGTGCGGCTCGATCCGCTGCAGCCGCTCGACGTAATGGCGTTCGAGTTGCGCCATCATCGAAAGTCCGCCCCACGAGACGGCCGAAATGCTGGCGACGACCTTGAACAAGGCCCAGAGGGATGCCGGTGCCTCTTCGACACGAGCGGGCGCTTCGACTTCGACGGTTGTCATGATTGTGTAGTTGGCGCAGGGCCGGATCTCTCGCGTATGGCCATGCCGGTGGCCGACCGACACGTAGGCCCTCCCAATTGTCCGCCGCGCATCATGACACTGCCATGCGCGAAAACGCTAGTTAATGAACTCGACGATCGGATCGGAAAACGCAACAATTGCGACGGCGCGCCATGGCGGCAGCGGCGCGGCGCTCAGGCGCCCGTGCTGCCGGTCGCGCGATGCGCGACGACGTTCGGATGATCGTCACGCACGCCGAAGCGTGCGATCAGCGCGGGAATCGCATCGGCCGGCACCGGGCGCGAGAACAGGAAGCCCTGCGCCTCGATTTCGCCGAGCGTGGACAGCCACGTGATCTGCTCCTCGGTCTCCGTGCCCTCGACGACGACGGTCAGCCCGAGCGAGCGCGCGAGATGTACGATCGACGACACCATCACGCACACGCTGCGATCGGTCGGAATCGCCTGCACGAACGAGCGGTCGACCTTCAGCGTGTCGACGGAGAAGCGGTGCAGGTACGACAGCGACGAATAGCCGGTGCCGAAATCGTCGAGCGCGATCCGGATGCCGAGCTTTTTCAGCGCGACGATCTTCTCGGATACGAGTTCCGGATATTCCATCATCGCGGTTTCGGTGATCTCGATCTCGAGCCGGTTCGCGTCGATGCCGGTGTCCTGCAGCGCCTGCGAGATCGTTTCGATCAGGTCGCCGCGCCAGAACTGCACCGGCGAGATGTTGACCGCGAGCGTCAGCGTGTCGTGGCCCTCGTCGCGCCAGCGCGCGATCTGCTCGCACGCGGTGCGGATCACGAAGTCGCCGATCGGCACGATCAGGCCGGTCGATTCGGCGATCGAGATGAACTCGTTCGCGGAGATGACGCCGTGTTCCGGATGATCCCAGCGCGCGAGCGCTTCGAAGCCGGTGATATAGCGGTGCGTGAGATCGATCTTCGGCTGGTACGCGAGGAACAATTGCCCTTCGGCGAGCGCGACGCGTAATTGCTGTTCCCAGCGCATCAGGTGGTCGGCGCGGTGCGACAGATGCGGCGCATAGAACTGGTAGCAGTTCTTGCCGGCGTCCTTCGCGCTGTACATCGCGAGGTCGGCCTTCTTCAGCAGGTCGATCTCGCTCTCGTTCGCGACGGTGTGCAGCGCGATGCCGATGCTCGCATGCAGCACGAACGAACTGCCGCGTACGTCGAACGGCTCGCTGAACATCCGGATGATCGCTTCCGCGAGCCGCACCGCACGCCGCTCGACGTCGTCGCCCTTCATCACGACGACGAACTCGTCGCCGCCGATGCGTGCGAGCGAGCCTTCGTCGTCGACCGCATCGGCCAGGCGCGACGCGGTCATCTGCAGCACGATGTCGCCGGCGTTGTGGCCGAGCGTGTCGTTGACGGTCTTGAAGTTGTCGAGATCGATGAACAGCAGGCCGAGCCGCGACAGGCTCGCGGGCATCGACACGTCGTTGCGCAGCCCGCGCAGCGTCGCATAGCGGTTCGCGAGGCCGGTGAGCAGATCGTATTCGGCGAGCTGCGTCATTTCGCGCTCGCGGCCGAGCAGCTTGCCGATCAGGCCCGTCGCGACGCCGAAGAACGCGAGCATCGCGAGCGTGATGAAGCTCGTCATCAGCAGGTAGACGTTGCGCGTGTGGTAGTAGTCCGCGAACTCTTCCGTCTGCGACAGCCCGACCATCACCGCGAGCGGGTAGCCGTCGAGGTGGCGGTACGACACGATGCGCGTCACGCCGTCGATCGGATCGATGATCGTGCCCGTCACGCGCTCCGCGATCGGGTAGACGCCCGAGGCCGAAAACGCGCCCGGCGCGTTGCTCACCGAACCCGTGCGCCGTGCGAGCACCGCGCCCGTGTCGGATACGACCGCGATCACGCCTTCCTTGCCGATCGCCGCGTTGTTGTAGAAATCGTTCGTGAAGTAGCTCGGGTCTTCCGACACCACGACGATGCCCGCGAAGCTGCCGTCCGGGTTGTTCAGGCGCCGCGTCATCTGCAGCGTCCAGTGGCTCGACACGCGGCCGAGCACGGGCTTGCTGATGAAGAGGCGGTCGTCGTTGTGCGCGAGATGGACTTTGAAGTGCTCGCGATCGGACAGGTTGATCGGTTGCGGATGGAGTTCGGCGGTGTTCGCGAACAGGATGCCCTTCGCGTTGACGAGCGACACCTGGATCAGCGTGTCGCTCGGCACGACGCCTTTTTCGACGGCGCTCGCGAGATTGAAGCGCGCCGGCGATTTCTCGAATTCGAACTTGACGAAGCGGGTGATCTGGTCGACCTGGTGGATCGCCTTGACCGTATGCTGCTCGAGCGCGGACGACAGGATCGCCGCGGAGGCCGCCGCTTCCTTGTAGGCGCTGTCCTTTTCGACGGACAGACGCGCGATGATCACGGCCCACAGTAGCGCGAGCGCCAGCATCCCGAGCAGCGGGATGGCAAACAACGCACGCCGGCGCGATTTGCGCGGCGCGCGCAGCGGCCGGTTCGGCGGCGTGTGGTTGGACCGGGCGGAGCTCATCGAAGAGGGCGGCGTCCTGCTCGCGTGCGCCATCCGTCTGGATGGCCGGCTATGGTTCGGATTGTCCCGACGTCTGTTCGTTCGCGGGACGCGCAACCATGGACAGACCTCCGAAACAACGGATTAGGCCCGATATTACTGGCTGGAACGTTTTTGCGATAGTTGGGCAAAGCGTAGGGCGCCGGACGAGCCGGCGCCATCGCACATCGCGAAATGTCAGGCGGGTGACCGGAACGTGCCGTCGACGACCGTGACGACGTGGCCGCCGATCCAGGTCGTGCCGTCTTCGTCGTAGCTGACGAAGATGCGGCCGTCGCGACCGATCGCCGTGCCCTGGCGGGCGGTGTACGACTGGCCGGGGCGGCGTTCCTGCCGCGTCAGCAGCCCGGCCAGCGCGGCGTTCGCGCTGCCGGTGACGGGATCCTCGCCGGGGGTGCCGAACTGGCCGCCCGTCATCAGGCAGCGGATCTCGAACGTCGCGGGGCCGCCTTCCGCGTGCGGCGCGTAGGCCGCCACGCCGTGTACGCCGTAGCGGTGCGTAAGTGCCGGGAGCGCGGCCGGATCGGGCGACAGGCCGATGCACGCGTCGGCCGACTTCAGCCGCACGACCAGCCACGGCGCGCCGTTGTCCACCGCGCACGGCTCGGCGTCCAGGTCGAGCGCGTCGCTGTGCAGCGCGGCGGCCAGTGCCGGGTAGTCCGAACGGTCGAGCGGCGTGACGCGCGCCGGCGGCGCGGCGAATGCCCAGCCGCCGGCCTGCTCGCGCAGCGCGACCCGGCCGACCCCGCATTGCTGGATCAGCCGGCCCGGCGTGCGCGGCCGCGCACCGCTTTCCAGGAACGCATGCGCGGTGCCGAGCGTCGGGTGGCCGGCGAACGGCAGTTCGCCGCCCGTCGTGAAGATCCGCACGCGATAGTCGGCTTGCGGATCGGTCGGCGTGCAGAGGAACGTCGTTTCCGACAGGTTCGTCCAGCGGGCGATCTCGAGCATCGCGTCGTCGCCGAGCGCATCGGCGTCGAACACCACGGCAAGCGGATTGCCCTTGAACGGCACCGACGTGAACACGTCGACCTGCTTGAAGCGAACGAGACGGCCAGGCATCGCGGTGCGTCCGTTACGCGACTTCGGCGATCAGTTCGATCTCGACGCACGCGCCGAGCGGGATCTGCGCGACGCCGAACGCCGAGCGCGCATGCTTGCCCGCATCGCCGAACACTTCGGCGATCAGCTCCGATGCGCCATTCGTCACGACGTGCTGTTCGGTGAAGTCGAGCGTCGAGTTGACGAGGCTCATCAGCTTGACAATGCGCGTGACCTTGTTCAGGTCGCCGGTGTGCGCGTGCAGCGTCGCGAGCAGATCGATCGCGATCGAGCGGGCGGCCGCCTTGCCGTCTTCCGTTTGCAGATCCGCACCGAGCTTGCCGGCCCAGACCTTGCCGTCCTTCTTCGCGATATGGCCCGACAGGTAGACGGTGTTGCCGCTTTGCGCGCTCATCACGTAGGCGGCGGCCGGTGCGCCGGCGGTCGGGAGCTCGATGCCGAGCGACTTCAGTTTGTCGTAGACGTTAGCCATGCGTTCGATTCCTCGTAGAGAGTCGTGACAGGGAAAAAGGGGATCAGAGGCGCTCGCGCAGCAGCTTGCCGAGGCGCGCGACGCCTTCCTCGATCTTCTCGGGCGGCACCGTCACGAACGACAGACGCAGCGTGTTCTGCTGCGCATTCTCCGCGAAGAACGGCGCGCCCGGCACGAAGGCGACGTGGTTGTCGACGGCCGCGGCGAGCAGCTTCATGCTGTCGATCTGCGCGGGCAGATTCACCCAGATGAACATCCCGCCTTCCGGACGGTTCCACGTGACGCCTTCCGGCATGTGGCGCGCGAGCGCGCCGAGCATCGCGTCGCACTGCGCGCTGTACAGCTCGCGGATCGTCGGGATGTGCTCGTCGAGGAAGCCGTCCTTGATCACTTCGTGCGCGATGCGCTGCGTGAGCGTCGGCGTGTGCAGGTCGGTGGCCTGTTTGGCCTGCACGAGCTTGAAGTGGAGTTCTTCGGGCGCAATGATGTAGCCGATCCGCAGGCCCGGCGCGAGCACCTTCGAGAACGTGCCAAGGTGCACGACGTGATCGGGCGCCATCGACAGCATCGTCGGCAGCGGCTCGCCCCGGTAGTTCAGCGCGCCGTACGGATCGTCCTCCAGCACCGGGAACGGGCTCGACTGCGCGAACGCGGCGAGCGCGCGGCGGCGCTCGACGGGCAGGCGGCGACCGGTCGGGTTCTGGAAGTTCGGCTGCGCGTACAGCAGGCGCGCGCCTTGCGTGAGTTCGGGCGTGAGGCCTTCCGGCAGCAGGCCCTGCTCGTCGGTGGGCACCTGCACGTAGCGCGGCTCGTACAGCGAGAACGACTGCAGCGCGCCGAGGTAGGTCGGCGTTTCGACGAGGATCGGGCTGCCCGGGTCGACCAGCGCCTTGCCGAGCAGGTCGAGCGCCTGCTGCGAGCCGGTCGTGATCAGCACCTGCGACACGCGCACGCTGTAGCGTTCGGCGATCCACTCGCGCAGCGGCAGGTAGCCTTCGGTCGCGCTGTACTGGAGCGCGGCGGCCGGCGCGTCGCGCAGCACGCGATCGGCGGCGGCGCGCATGCGTTCCGCCGGGAACGTCGCGGGGGCGGGCAGGCCGCCGGCGAACGAGATGACCTCGGGGCGCTCCGTGACCTTCAGGATCTCGCGGATCGCAGAGCTCGTCAGCTTGCGGGCGCGTTCGGAAAGCTGCCAGTGCGGCGGATGCAGGTCGCTCGGATTCATAGTCTCCTCGTTCGGGTATCGTGGTCAGTCAAGAAAGGTCGCTCGGGCGGATCGTTTCGACGCCGCCGGGTGGGCGAACGCGAGCGCGATCGAGCCTTCGCGGCTGGGTGGGCACGGCCAGTCTGGCAAACCGATCAGGCAAAGCAGCCATTATGGCGTACCTGTTCAGCCGGCGCGAGCGGGATGCGGCGCCGTGGCGACCGCCGAGCGGCGCCCGAGCACCACGGTCGCGATCACGGCGGCGGCGAACAGCCACGTCGACGACGTGACCGTTTCGCCGAACAGCAGTGCGGAAAACGCGATCGTGAAGAAAATCTGCAGCAGTTGCACTTGGCCCACGCGCGCGGTGCCGCCCATCGCGAGCCCCGCGTACCACGCGAAAAAGCCGATGAACTGCGAAAAAAGGGTCACGTAGCCGAACGCGAGCCACGTGCGCAGCGCGAGCGGGCCCGGATGCGCGGCGTGCTGCAGCCACGCGAGCCAGCCGACCGGCAGCACGAGGAACGGCGCCGATACGACGAGCGCCCAGCAGATCACCTGCCAGCCGCCGATCTGGCGCGCGAGCCGCGCGCCTTCCGCATAGCCGAGCGCGCCGATGCCGACCGCGACGAGCATCAGCGCGTCGCCGGCCTGCACGGCGCCGCCGCCGTCGCGCAGCGCGAATGCGATCACGAGCGCGCTGCCGGCCACCGCGCTGGCCCAGAACGCCTTCGACGGCCGTTCGTGCGACAGCCATGCCGCGTACAGCGCGACGAACAACGGCTGCAACCCGTTGACCACCGCGCCGTGCGATGCCGGCACCGATTTCATCGCCCAGGCCGAGAACACCGGATACGCGATGATCACGCCGGCCGACGTGATCGCGAGGCTTTTCAGTTGCGTGCGCGTCGGCAGCGGCTCGCGGCGCCACCACAGCAGCAGGCCGGCCGGCACGGCGGCGGCGAGCGCGCGGCCGAGCCCGTTGAGCAGCGGGTTGAGTTCGGATACGACGATCCGCGTCATCGGCAGCGTCAGGCTGAAAATCATCACGCCGATGAGGCCGAGCAGCATGCCCCGGGTTTCGCGCGAATTCATGTCGAGGGTGTCTCCGTCTTGCAGGGTGGTTACGATCGGGCGGGCGTTCAGCGCAGCGTGCGCGGGCCCTGCGGCGTGTCGAATTCGGCGACGAGCGCCGGCGGACCGTCGGTCGATTCGACGTCGATCAGGTGAGCGGCGCCGAGCCAGTCGAGCTGTTCGCGGATCGCATCCGCGCGCGGGTGGGCGCCCTTGAGTGCCTTCAGCGCGATGCCGTCGCCGGGCAGCGATTCGGACGGGTGGCGCGGGCTGTCCCACTGGATCAGCGACGGCACGAGGCCGTCGCCTGCGCCTTGCCAGGCGGGGAAGCTGCCGTCGTCGGGCACCGTGAGGCCCCAGCTCAGGTCGCCGCGTCGCATCGCGACGACGGGCGCGATACGGGCCGGATACTGGCGCTGCCACAGCGCAAGCTGGCGCGGGCGGTCGACGCGCGCGACCCAGTGCGCGAGAAACGGGCCCTGCGCGAGCCGCGCGTGGAGCGCCGGATCGTCGAGGCCGAACAGCCGCGCGCGCGGCGGCTTTGCGTCGTCGTCCGGCGCGGGCGCGTCGGGGTCGATCGCGATCACTTCGAGGTAAAGCCCGCCCCACGCGCCGAACAATGCATTGTGGGTCCGCATCAGCGAGTGGCGGCCGCCGCCGGCCGGTTCGATGCCGAGCGCATCGGCGACATGGCGCACGCCTTCGTCGAGGGTGCGCGCGGCAATCACGAGATGGTCGAGTGTCAGGGAGCGAGCTGGCATGAGCGTCGGGCGGGAAGCGAAAGTGTCATGGTAAGCGGGCGAGGCGCCGGGCGGGGGCCGGACCGGCCGGCGCCCGGCCGCGATGCGGGCCGGCAGGCGCGGCACCACGTGCGGCGGGGCCGAACCGGCGGCCGCACGATCGCCATTCCGGTCAACTGTAATCGTCGCTACCGGCACAGTAACGGTACAATCGGCGCGATAGCCTTCGGTACAGTTGGAGCCGCCGCCCATGTCCACCGTCCCACTCGCCCAGATTCCCGCGCCGCACGACACGGCCACGCTCACGCTCGTCGACCAGTTGGTCCAGTGGGCGCGGCGGCGTATCGACGAACGCGTGTTCCGTCCCGGCATGCGCATGCCGTCGATCCGCAAGCTCGCGCTCGACAAGAGCGTGTCGCGCTTCACCGTCGTCGAGGCCTACGAGCGCCTCGTCGCGCAGGGCTACCTCGACTCGCGGCGCGGCTCCGGCTTCTACGTGCGCGAGCGCACGGGCGCCGGCCCGCAGCCGGCCGACGGCGCCGCGCGCGTAGCCGAGGCCGCGCCCGTGCACAACACGATCGACGTCGTCTGGCTGCTGCGCAACATGCTGCACACCGTCAGCCCGGAGAAGGGCCCGGGCCTCGGCTATCTGCCGGGCCGCTGGCTCGACGGCGAGCTGATCACCGGCGCGCTGCGCGCGCTCGGGCGCCAGTCGGGCGCACAGATGCTCGGCTTCGGCACCGCGCAGGGCTTCCTGCCGCTGCGCCAGCAACTGCAGACGCGCCTCGCCGAAGTCGAGATCGGCGCGAAGCCCGAACAGATCGTGCTGGTTTCCGGCATCACGCAGGCAATCGACCTGATCTCGCGGATCTACATGCGGCCGGGCGATGCGGTGATCGTCGGCGATCCCGCTTGGTTCCAGATGTTCGGCCGTTTCGCGGCGCAGGGCGCGCAACTCGTCGGGATGCCGTATACGCCCGACGGCCCCGACCTCGATGCGCTCGAAACCCTGGTGCAGATGTGGCGGCCGAAGATGCTCGTGATCAATTCGGTGCTGCAGAACCCGACCGGCACGTCGCTGTCGGCCGCGCAGGCGTTCCGGATCCTGAAGCTCGCGGAGGCCTACGATTTCCTCGTCGTCGAGGACGACGTGTACGGCGACCTGTGCCCGCCGAGCTATCCGGCCACGCGCCTCGCGAGCCTCGACCAGTTGAAGCGGGTGATCTACCTCGGCAGCTACTCGAAGACGCTCGCGGCGAACTTGCGGGTCGGGTACGTGGCCTGCGCGCCGGAGATCGCGAAGGCGGTCACCGACCAGAAGATGCTGGTCGGGATGACGACGCCCGAGCTCAACGAGCGCGTGCTGTACAAGATCCTGACCGAAGGGCATTACCGGCGCCATGTCGAGCGGCTGCGCGCGCGGCTCGACGGCGTGCGCGACAAGACCGCCCGGATGCTCGAGCGCACGGGGCTCGGGCTCTTCACGATGCCGGCGGCCGGGATGTTCCTGTGGGCCGACACGGGCGTCGATTCGGACGCGCTCGCGGCGGTCGCGCACGAGGCCGGCTTCCTGCTGACGCCGGGCAGCCTGTTTTCGCCGCAGCAGTCGCCGTCCACGTGGATGCGCTTCAACGTCGCGAACTGCGGCGATCCGGCGCTGCCGGGGCTGCTGGCGCGCTATATCGATTCGGCGGTGCGGCGCGCGTCGTGACGCGGCGCCGCGGGCCGGCTCTTGAAATGCCGCGCACCGTCCCCAGATACGCGCGCAAACCGCCGGCGCCCGGCGGTCGTCCTTCGTGGGGCCGCCGGCATCGCGCGCCGGGCGCCGGCGTCACCCCTTTTCAGTTCAAGTAAGAGGAAACAGTATCCATGGCACACGAAACGATGAGCTTTCAGGCAGAGGTCAAGCAACTCCTCCACCTGATGATCCATTCGCTCTACAGCAACAAGGAAATTTTCCTGCGCGAACTGGTGTCGAATGCGTCCGACGCAGCCGACAAGCTGCGTTTCGAAGGGCTCGCGGACAACGCGCTGTACGAGAACGATCCGAACCTGCGCATCCGCATCGGCTACGACAAGGCCGCGCGCACGATCACGATCGACGACAACGGCATCGGCATGAGCCGCGACGAGGCGATCGCGAACCTCGGCACGATCGCGCGTTCGGGCACCAAGGAGTTCTTCACGAAGCTGTCCGGCGACCAGCAGAAGGACGCGGCGCTGATCGGCCAGTTCGGCGTGGGCTTCTACTCGGGCTTCATCGTCGCCGACAAGATCACCGTCGAAACGCGCCGCGCGGGCCTGCCGGCGAATGAAGCCGTGCGCTGGGAAAGCGCCGGCGAGGGCGATTTCACGATCGACGCGATCGAGCGCGCGCAGCGCGGCACGACGATCACGCTGCACCTGCGCGAAGGCGAGGACGACCTGCTGTCGTCGCATCGCCTGAAATCGATCATCCAGAAGTACTCCGACCACATCGCGCTGCCGATCCTGATGCGCAAGGAAGAGTGGGATCAGGAGAAGGGCGAGATGGTCCTGAAGGACGAGGACGAGACCGTCAACCAGGCGAGCGCGCTGTGGACGCGTTCGAAGGGCGACGTCACCGACGAGCAGTACACGCAGTTCTACCAGCACATCGCGCACGATCACCAGGATCCGCTCACGTGGACGCACAACCGCGTCGAGGGCCGCAGCGAATACACGCAGCTGCTGTTCGTGCCGGCGCGCGCGCCGTTCGACCTGTGGAATCGCGACTACCGCGGCGGGCTGAAGCTGTACGTGAAGCGCGTGTTCATCATGGACGACGCCGAGCAGCTGCTGCCGCAGTATCTGCGTTTCGTGAAGGGCGTCGTCGATTCGGCCGACCTGCCGCTGAACGTCTCGCGTGAAATCCTGCAGGAAAGCCGCGACGTGAAGGCGATCCGCGAAGGCGTGACCAAGCGCGCGCTGTCGATGCTCGAAGAGCTCGCGAACGCGGAAGACGACGCCGGCAAGGAGAAGTACAAGACGTTCTGGAGCGCGTTCGGCCAGGTGCTGAAGGAAGGCGTCGGCGAGGATCACGCGAACCGCGAGCGCATCGCGAAGCTGCTGCGCTTCGCGTCGACGCACGGCGACACCGACGCGCAGGACGTGTCGCTCGCCGACTACGTGTCGCGCATGAAGCCGGAGCAGAGCAAGATCTACTACGTGACCGCCGACACGTGGCAGGCCGCGAAGAACAGCCCGCATCTGGAAGTGTTCCGCAAGAAGGGCGTCGAGGTGCTGCTGCTGACCGACCGCGTCGACGAATGGATGCTGTCGTTCCTGCACGAATTCGACGGCAAGCCGCTCGCGAGCGTGGCCCGCGGCGATCTCGACCTCGGCGAGCTGAACGACGAGGAGAAGAAGGCGCAGGAGCAGGCGGGCGAGGCGATCAAGCCGGTCGTCGAGAAGATGAAGGAAGCGCTCGGCGACAAGGTGAAGGAAGTGCGCGTCACGTTCCGCCTGACCGACTCGCCGTCGTGCCTCGTCGCGGACGACAACGACATGAGCGGCTACCTGCAGCGGATGCTGAAGGCCGCCGGCCAGAATGCGCCGGCGATGCAGCCGATCCTCGAGATCAATCCCGAGCACGCGCTCGTGAAGCAGCTGAAGGCCGACAGCGCCGATTTCGGCGACTGGTGCCATCTGCTGTTCGATCAGGCGCTGTTGGCCGAAGGCGGCATGCTCGACGATCCGGCGAGCTTCGTGAAGCGGACCAACGCGCTGCTGCTGTCGCGCGCCGCGTGAACGTGCGCATGCGATTCGACGGCGCCCGGGCCGGCTGGCGCGAGACGCCGCGTCCTGGCTGCACGCTCGACCAGCGCGACTGGCTGACGCGCGGCGGATCGCTGACCGCGCACCTCGCGCGGCTCGGCCGCGTGAACGTGCGCGTGACGCGCGAGGCCGTCGACTCGCCGTGGTTCGACGAGCCGGACGCGCTCGCCAGTTCGCCGCGCGCGCCGATGTGGGTGCGCGAGGTGATTTTGTCGGTCGACGGCACGCCGTACGTCGCTGCGCACAGCATTGCGCCGCTCGCCGCCAGCAAGGGCGTGTGGCAGGCGATGCGGCGGCTGCGCACGCGGCCGCTTGCGGAGCTGCTGTACAGCGATCCGCAGGTCGAGCGCTCGGCGCTCGTGAGCCGGCGCGTGATCGCCGGTCATCCGTTGTATGCGCTCGCAAGCCATGCATTGCAGGGCGCGCGCGCGCCGCATGCGTTTGCCGCGCGGCGCTCGGTGTTCCAGCGTCACGGCAAGCCGTTGATGGTCACCGAGTGCATGCTGCCGGCGCTGTGGCGCCATCTCGATGCGTACGGCGACGGGCCGCAATCGGCCGGGCCGCGATCGGCCGGGCCGCACGGAGGCGCGTGATGTTGCAGGGCTTTCCGCCCGTCGTCGCGGCGAATACGCACACGATGATTCTCGGCAGCTTTCCGGGCGAGGCGTCGCTCGACGCCGCGCAGTACTACGCGCATCCGCGCAACCAGTTCTGGCGGCTGCTCGGCGCGGTGCTCGGCGAGCCGATGCTGCACGAATTGCCGTACGACGCGCGGCTCGAGCGCGTGCTGTCGCACGGCATCGGCATCTGGGATGTGCTGGATGCGTGCCATCGCCAGGGCAGTCTCGATTCCGCGATCAGGAATGCGAAGCCGAACGACTTCGATTCGCTGCGCGCGCATGCGCCGTTGCTCAAGCGCGTGTGCTTCAACGGCAAGACGGCCGGGCGATTCGCCGACGTGATCGGCCAGGCCGGGTACGAGACGCTCGTGCTGCCTTCGTCGAGTCCGGCGAATGCAATGCTGTCGTTCGAGCAGAAGCTCGAGCACTGGCGTCGAATCGTGCTTTGATCGACCGGGCGCTGCCGGCGGCACGTGCGGCCAGCGCATCGGTGCGATCGAAACGACGCTGCCGTCAGGCGGCGAAAACGACTTCGATGTGTCCTGCGGCTTCCGACCGCCGGTCTGGCCCGACGACAATCTGCACGTCGCGTCCGAGCTTGGCGAGACATTCGAGCATCTTCGTCTCGCTCACGCCGCGAAACTGACCGCGCAACATGTTCGACAGCTTCGGCTGAGGGATGCCGAGCAATCGTGCCGCGTGCTGCTGCGTCCATTTGCGCGCCTTGATGATTTCCGCGATTTTCGCCGCGAGCTGGGCCTTCACCCGCATTTCGTCGGCATTGCGCATGCCCAGATCAGCGTAGACGTTCCCGCTGCCCTGTTCGATTTCGATCATCGCCTTTCTCCTGTTGCGTGTGCTTCGGCCGCTTTCAGACGTTCGCGGACGAGGTCGCTGTCCGGCCTGGGTGTCGCGACGCCGCTCGACGATTTCTTCTGGAAACAGTGCAGCACGTAGACGCTGCTGCCCAGCTTCACCGTGTAGGCCGCGCGGTACGTGCCGTTGTCTTCGGAGTCCACGATCTCCAGCACGCCTGCCGATCCGAATCCCCTCAAGGGCTTGGCCCGATCGTGCTTGCGTCCCGTCTGCGCCAGATACAGCGCATACCCGAACGTGTCCTGCACGGCTTCGGGCATCGCCATCAAATCCTTGCGCGCCGAGCCGAGACAGTACAGCGGATCAATTTATCCCTATTTGGGTATAGTTGCAAAGACCGCCGAAGCATTCGGCGTGGCCGTTCGAATGCGGTGCCAGGAGCGGGGCAGGCGCGCGGCGGCCACGGAGAGGGCAGGGCCGGTTCAACAGTCGAGTGCCGCCGACGGGAAACGCGATGTGAACTTCAGGCCAGGAGGCCGCTGCTTCACAGTGTTGCGTCGCGTGGAGAGTCGAGACAATTCAGCCGTTTGACAGAGTGCTGTCGCGACGTATCGATGACGAAAGGAGGGCGTTGCTGACGAACCGCGATCACATGGGCTGGCGTGTCGCGTCGAAGCTCAATCGTCGTTGCCCCATCGCCAGCGGGGCTTCTCGCCCTTGATCCAGCACACGGCCGTCAGCAGCGCGACCAGCACCACGATGCACGCGCCGTACGCCACCGGCGATCGTTGCGGCGGCACCAGCCACGCGCTCGCGACGATCCCGATCGCGAACAGCAGCAGCACGACCCAGCCCTGCCACGCTACCGGTAATCCCCATCCCCAGCCGTAGCGCTTCGCCGGGAACCAGATCTTCTTGTCGTTCGAAGTCATACGCGCTCCTGTGGATCCACGAACGCAGCGTAGCGCCGACGGGGTCCGGCGTCACGCGTGGCGGGATGCGCGTCGCGGCCTCCGTCTTCCGCCAATGCTATCCTCTCGTCCGCTCATCCAGCGTCACCCAGCGAGATTCAACCATCATGACCCGACTGATCAAGCGCGCGTCCGCCGAGGCACGCGCGTTCAAGCAACGCAAGCCGTCCGCCTACAACGGCTCCGAAAAGCTCCAGCCGCCGCGCGTGAAGCGCCGCCCGGACATCGACGAACACGACGACGTGCCGGTGCTCGAAGCGCCGCGCAAGCCGCGCTTCGCGCCCGTTACGTTCTCCGAAGAAGGCGGCGTGCGCTTCCTGCACTTCGGTACCGAGTGGGTGCAGGGCGCGATGCGGATTTCGAAGCCGCTGCATATCGAGCTCGAATACGCGCAGCAGATGATGGCGTGGCTGCTGTTCCTCGAAACGCCCGAGCGGATCGTCCAACTCGGGCTCGGCACCGGCGCGCTGACCAAGTTCGCGCATCGTTTCCTGCCGCACGCGAAGGTCGAGGCCGTCGAGCTGAACCCGGCCGTGATCGTCGCCGCGCGCACGATGTTCGCGCTGCCGCCCGACGACGCGCGCCTCGTCGTGCACGAAGCCGACGCCTGGGACTTCGTCAACGATCCGGCCAACCGCGGCACGACCGGCGCGATTCAGATCGACCTGTACGACGCGACCGCGCGCGGCCCCGTGCTCGACAGCGTCGCGTTCTACCGCGCGGTGCGCGGCTGCCTCGCCGACGCCGGCATCGCGACGATCAACCTGTTCGGCGATCATCCGAGCTTCGTGCGCAACATGAAACACCTGAACGCGGCGTTCGATCACCGCGTGATCGCGCTGCCCGAGGTGCACGACGGCAACCGGATCGCGATTGCGTTCTCGGGCCCCGCGCTGGAGGTGTCGTTCGCTCAGCTCGACGCCCGCGCGAAGCTGATCGAGGACACGCTGAAGCTGCCCGCGCGCAAGTGGGTGAAAGCTTTGAAAGAAACGACGGGCGCACGCGACGCCGCGTTCGCGATCTGACGCCGGATGCATCGGCGGCAGGCCGGTGCAACCGCGCGACAAGGGGCGGATCACCTCGGGTTCGCCCCTGCTTGACCGCGTGCTCGCGGCTCCTATACTGGCGCGAAGCCAGGGGAGCCGCAGCCTACCCGTTTTGCCGCTCCTCTCGGTGCCGTACCCGCTCAACAAGATCGATAACCGGGATAGAAGAGGAGACGTCATGGCTCACGATGCCGACGCCAACCGGGCCGCCAAGCGCTGGCTCTGGCTGCTGGTACTGCCGCTGATCGCGATGGTCTGGGTGCCGTCGTACAGCAAGATCGAACCGCAATGGTTCGGTTTTCCGTTTTTCTACTGGTACCAGTTGCTGTGGGTCTTCATCAGCGCGGTGATCACCGCGTTCGTGTACTTCAAGACCAAGAACGCATGGAAGGCGAGCGGCCCGCAAGGAGGTGCGCAATGAATCTCGGCGCGACCTTCGTCTTCGTCCTGCTGTTCATCGGCGTCACGATCATCGGCTTCCTGGCCGCGAACTGGCGGCGCGGCGATCTTGCTCATCTCGACGAATGGGGCCTCGGCGGCCGCCGCTTCGGCACGATCGTCACGTGGTTCCTGCTCGGCGGCGATCTCTACACGGCCTACACGTTCGTCGCGGTGCCCGCGCTCGTGTTCGGCGCCGGCGCGATGGGCTTCTTCGCGCTGCCGTACACGATCCTGATCTATCCGTTCGCGTTCGTCGTGTTCCCGAAGCTGTGGAGCATCGCGAAGCGGCACGGCTACGTGACGGCCGCCGATTTCGTCAACGCACGCTACGGCAGCCGCATGCTCGCGCTGGCGATCGCGGTGACGGGCATCGTCGCGACGATGCCGTACATCGCGCTGCAGCTCGTCGGCATCGAGGTGGTGATCGGCGCGCTCGGCTTCGACACGACCGGCTTCGTCGGCGATCTGCCGCTGATCATCGCGTTCGCGATCCTGGCCGCGTACACGTACACGTCGGGGCTGCGCGCGCCGGCGATGATCGCGATCGTGAAGGACGTGCTGATCTACGTCACGATCGCCGCCGCGATCATCGTGATCCCCGCGAAGCTCGGCGGCTTCGGGCACATCTTCTCCGCGGTGCCGCCCGCGAAGCTGCTGCTGAAGGCACCCGACGCGACGAGCCTGAACGGCTACAGCGCGTATGCGACGCTCGCGATCGGCTCGGCGCTCGCGCTGTTCCTGTATCCGCACTCGGTCACGGCGATCCTGTCGTCGTCGTCGGGCAATTCGATCCGCCGCAACATGGCGATGCTGCCCGCGTACTCGTTCGTGCTCGGCCTGCTGGCGCTGCTCGGCTACATGGCGCTCGCCTCCGGCGTGAAGGACATGCCGCAGTACGCGCCGTACTTCAAGGCGTTCGGCCCGAACTTCGCGGTGCCCGCGCTGTTCCTCGAGTATTTCCCGTCGTGGTTCGTCGGCGTCGCGTTCGCGGCGATCGGCATCGGCGCGCTGGTGCCGGCGGCGATCATGTCGATCGCGGCCGCGAACCTGTACACGCGCAACATCCATCGCGAGTTCGTCAACCGCAACATGTCGCATGACCAGGAGACGCACGTCGCGAAGCTCGTCTCGCTGATCGTGAAGGTCGGCGCGGTGGCGTTCATCCTCGGGTTGCCGCTGACCTACGCGATCCAGTTGCAGCTGCTCGGCGGGATCTGGATCATCCAGACGCTGCCGGCGATCGTGCTCGGCCTGTACACGCGCGTGCTCGACCATCGCGGCTTGCTGGCCGGCTGGGCGGCCGGCATCGTCTGCGGCACGTGGATGGCGATCTCGCTGAAGCTGGCCAGTTCGATCTTCACGATCCACCTGTTCGGCCTCGCGATCCCCGGCTATGCGGCCGTGTGGTCGCTGGTCGTGAACCTGGTGGTGTCGGTGGCGGTGAGCGTGCTGGTGCGCGCGATGGGCATGGCTCATGCGGAGGATCGCACGCGGCCGGAGGATTATCTCGACGTCGTCGAGGGTTGAGACGGCGTCGTGCGCGGCCGTGTGCCGCGCACGACGCTTTGCTCAGGAGCGAAAACGCCCGCCACCGCGAGGTGGCGGGCGTTTCCTTTGCGTCAGCCCTGCGCGCGTTTCGCGAGATCCTCGCGCTGCGACGGATCCTCGACGTTGACCATCCAGTGCACGCCGAAACGATCCTTCGCCATCCCGAAGCCGAGCGCCCAGAACGTCTTGCCGAACGGCATCGTCACTTCGCCGCCGTCGGCGAGCGCATTGAACAGCTTCTGGCCTTCGTCGACGGTCGTCGGGTTCAGCGACAGCGAATAGCCGGCGTGCGCGGCGCCGGTCGGCTGGCTGCAATCGCCGTCCGAGCACATGATCATCGAGTCGCCGATCGTGAAGCTCGCATGCATCACCTTGTCGCTCATTTCCGGCGGCATCGGGTAATCGGAATTCGGCGGTGCGTCCTTGAAGTGCATCTTGAACACGGTCTTTGCGCCGAGTGCTTTTTCGTAGAACTGAAGGGCTTCGTCGGCACGGCCGTAGAACGTCAGGTACGGTTGAACTTGCATCGTTGTCTCCTGGGATGAGCCGTGCCGGCGCGTCGGCGCTGGCTTGGCGTCGTGCAAGATTGACTGGGGGAAAGGGCGCATCGGGAGGCGGCCGTCGCACCCGTGACGTGGATTGTAGTGCGCGCGCTTGACGATGGAATGAAAAATAAAAACGGCCGGGAACATCGCGTTCGCGACCGTTGCAGCGCACGTACTGACGGCTGTTGTCAGTCTTGCTGACAGCCGCTGACGCGCAGCGCGGCTCAGCGCAGCGCGTCGATCAGCTTCTCGAGCTTCACCGCGTCGGCGGCGAATACGCGGATGCCTTCGGCGAGCTTTTCGGTCGCCATCGCTTCGTCGTTCAGCTGGAAGCGGAACGATGCCTCGTCGATCGCGACGCGCTCGGCCGGCTTGTCCTGCAGCGTTTCCGGGGACAGCTTGCGTGCGACCGTCTCGTTGCTCTCGTGCAGCTTCTGCAGCAAGTCGGGACTGATCGTCAGCAGGTCGCAGCCGGCGAGCTCGATGATCTGGCTCGTCGTGCGGAAGCTCGCGCCCATCACTTCGGTCTTGTAGCCGAACGTCTTGTAGTACGTGTAGATGCGGCGCACCGATTGCACGCCCGGATCGTTCGCGCCGCCGTCGCGCGCTTCGTTCCATTCCGCGCCGGCCTGCTTCTTGTACCAGTCGTAGATGCGGCCGACGAACGGCGAGATCAGTTGCGCGCCGGCTTCCGCGCACGCGGCGGCCTGCACGAGCGAGAAAAGCAGGGTCATGTTGCACTTGATCCCTTCCTTCTGCAGCACCTCGGCTGCGCGGATGCCTTCCCACGTCGACGCGAGCTTGATCAGGATGCGCTCGCGGCCGACGCCGGCGGCTTCGTACAGCTTGACGAGCTCGCGGCCCTTGTCGATCGAGCGCTGCGTGTCGAACGACAGGCGCGCGTCGACCTCGGTCGACACGCGGCCGGGGATCAGCTTCAGGATTTCGGTGCCGAATGCGATCAGCAGGCGGTCGATGATGAAATCGGTGCTTTCGTTGCGATGATCGCGGACGGTTTTCTCGAGGATCGGCTTGTACGCATCCTTCTGGACGGCCTTCAGGATCAGCGACGGGTTCGTGGTCGCGTCCTGCGGCTTGTATTGCGCAAGCTGCTGGAAGTCGCCCGTGTCGGCGACGACGGTCGTGTACTGCTTCAGCTGGTCGAGTGCGGTAGTCATGGCGATTCGGAAGAAGAGCGCGGGGCGCCGGGTTCTCACGGGCCGCGCGAGCGCGGCGGCGAAGCGAAGCGGCGCCGGGCGCCGCTTCCGATCCATCATTTTAGGCCCGATTCGTGTCGGGCACGTTTTGGCGTGCCGGGCGCGCGCCGCGGCGGGCGGCGAGCCGCGTCACGCGGGGCGCCGCGCGTTCAGGATCACCTGCGTGACGACGCCCGCGACGAGCCCCCAGAACGCCGAGCCGATCGACAGCAGCGTGAGGCCCGACGCGGTCACCATGAACGTGACGAGCGCCGCTTCGCGCTGCTTCACGTCCTGCATCGCGTTCGCGAGCCCGCTCATGATCGAGCCGAACAGCGCGAGCGCCGCGACCGACACGACGAGCGCCTTCGGCAGTGCCGCGAACAGCGCGGCGATCGTCGCGCCGAAGATGCCGGCGACCAGGTAGAACGTGCCGCACCACACGGCGGCCGTGTAGCGCTTCGCATGATCCTCGTGCGCTTCGGGGCCGGTACAGATCGCGGCCGTGATCGCCGCGAGATTCACGCCGTGCGAGCCGAACGGCGCGAGCAGCAGCGACGCGAGGCCGGTCGTCGCGATCAGCGGCGACGACGGCGTCGGATAGCCGTCCGCGCGCAGCACCGCGATGCCCGGCACGTTCTGCGACGCCATCGCGACGACGAACAGCGGAATGCCGATGCTGACGATCGACGCGATCGAGAACGCGGGCATCGTGAACACGGGCTGCGCGAGCGCGATGTGGAAGCGGCTGAAATCGAGCAGCCCGAGGCCGCCGGCCACCGCGGTGCCGACGAGCAGCGTCGTGACGATCGCGTAGCGCGGCGCGAGCCGCTTGACGATCAGGTAGGTGAAGAACATCGCGAGCACGAGCGCGGTCTGGAACTGCGCGGCGCGGAAGATCTCGATGCCGATCTCGAACAGGATGCCCGCGAGCAGCGCGGCCGCGATGCCGGCCGGGATGCGCTTCATCAACGTGTCGAACAGCCCGCTCACGCCGACGGCCGTCAGCAGCAGCGCGCATACGACGAACGCGCCGATCGCCTCGGGGTACGGCACGCCGGGCAGCGACGCGATCAGCAGCGCGGCGCCGGGCGTCGACCATGCGACGACGACGGGCGCGCGAAAGCGCAGCGACAGGCCGATCGTCGTCACCGCCATGCCGATCGATAGCGCCCAGATCCACGACGAGATCTGCGCATCGGTGAGGTGGGCGGCGCGGCCGGCCTGGAACATCAGTACGAGCGAGCTCGTGTAGCCGGTCATCATCGCGACGAAGCCGGCGACGAGCGCGGACACGGACGTATCGGCGAAAAAGCGGCGGCCGCCGGCGCGGCCGGCGCTCGCGGTGGACGAAGGGTTCATGCTTTCTCCGGGGCGGCCGCTCGGACGCGGCCTGTGTATCTGCGGGTGGGTGTCGTTACTTGCTGAGTGCGCGCATCGCGGTTTCGAGGCCCGCGAGCGTGAGCGGATACATGCGCTGGCCGAGCACGTCGCGAATGATCGCGATCGACTGCCGGTACTCCCATAGCCGCTCCGGCTCGGGGTTCAGCCATGCGTGATGCGGAAATTGGTCGGCGAGGCGGCGCAGCCACACGGCGCCGGCTTCCGGGTTGTTGTATTCGACCGAGCCGCCGGGCTGCAGCACTTCGTACGGGCTCATCGTCGCGTCGCCGACGAAGATCAGCTTGTAGTCGGGCGTGAACTTGTGCAGCACGTCCCACGTCGCGGTGCGTTCCGAGTGGCGGCGGCGGTTGTTCTTCCACAGGTGGTCGTACACGCAGTTGTGGAAGTAGAAGAATTCGAGGTGCTTGAATTCGGCCTTCGCGGCCGAGAACAGCTCTTCGGTGCGCTTGATGTGGTCGTCCATCGAGCCGCCGACGTCGAGCAGCATCAGCACCTTCTCGTTGTTGTGGCGCTCGGGCACCATCCGCAGGTCGAGCCAGCCCGCGTTCGCGGCCGTGCTGCGGATCGTGCCGGGCAGGTCGAGTTCCTCGGCCGCGCCTTCGCGCGCAAAGCGGCGCAGCCGCCGCAGCGCGACCTTGATGTTGCGCGTGCCGATCTCGACCGAATCGTCGTAGTCGCGATAGGCGCGCGCTTCCCACACCTTCACCGCCGTGCGGTTGCCGTTCGACGGGCCGCCGATGCGCACGCCTTCAGGGTTGTAGCCGCCGTGCCCGAACGGCGACGTGCCGCCGGTGCCGATCCATTTGTTGCCGCCTTCGTGGCGTTCCTTCTGCTCGTCGAGCAGCGCCTTCAAGCGCTCCATCAGCTTGTCGAGCCCGCCCATCGCTTCGATCTGGGCCTTTTCCTCCGGCGACAGCTCGCGCTCGAGGCGCTTCTCGAGCCAGTCGAGCGGGATGTCGAACGCCTCGGACGGCAGCGCGGACACGCCGTGGAAATATGCGCCGAACGCCTGGTCGAACTTGTCGAAGTACTGCTCGTCCTTGACGAGCGTCATCCGCGCGAGGAAGTAGAACGCGTCGATCGACGGCGAGATCAGCCCGGCCTTCAGCGATTCGAGCAGCGTCAGGTATTCCTTCACCGAGACGGGCAGCTTGGCTGCGCGCAGCGCGTAGAAGAAATTGAGCAGCATGGCCGGGCCTTCGCGGGTGAGGGAGGATTACCGGTTGTGCCGGTTCATGTAGACGAGCCGTTCGAGCAGGCTCAAATCCTGCTCGTTCTTCAGCAGCGCACCCGCGAGCGGCGGCACGATCTGTTTCGCGTCCGCACCGCGCAGCGCGTCGGCCGGGATGTTCTCGGCGAGCAGCAGCTTCAGCCAGTCGAGCAGTTCGGACGTCGACGGCTTCTTTTTCAGGCCCGACACGCCGCGCAATTCGAAGAAACTCTCGAGCGCCGCGCGCAGCAGCTCCTCGCGGATGTCGGGGAAGTGCACCGCGACGATCTTCTGCATCGTCGACGGGTCCGGAAACTGGATGTAGTGGAAGAAGCAGCGGCGCAGGAACGCGTCGGGCAGCTCCTTCTCGTTGTTCGACGTGATGATGACGAGCGGGCGGTGCTTCGCGCGGACCGTCTCGCGCGTCTCGTACACGTGGAACTCCATCCGGTCGAGCTCGCGCAGCAGGTCGTTCGGGAATTCGATGTCGGCCTTGTCGATCTCGTCGATCAGCAGCACGCTCGGGCGCTCGGCGTCGAACGCCTGCCACAGCACGCCCTTGACGATGTAGTTCGCGATGTCCTTCACGCGCTCGTCGCCGAGCTGCGAGTCGCGCAGCCGCGACACCGCGTCGTATTCGTACAGGCCCTGCTGCGCCTTGGTGGTCGACTTGATGTGCCACTGCAGCAGCGGCATGTCGAGCGCGGCGGCCACTTCCTCGGCGAGCATGGTCTTGCCGGTGCCGGGCTCGCCCTTGATCAGCAGCGGGCGTTGCAGCGTCAGCGCGGCATTGACCGCGAGCTTCAGATCGTCGGTGGCGACGTAGTGCGAGGACCCTTCGAAACGCATGGCGGCGCTCTTCTTTCTCGGGAAAAAAACCCAGTATAAGTCAGAAGGGCTGTGCGGTTGAGCCGCGCCCGCGTATCGTAGCGGGGCTGTGGCGGGGCGGACCGGGGCGCCTTATGGACGCGTTCCCCGCCGACGCGGTACAATCTGGCCGTTTTTTTTGGCCTGCGTGGCGATCCGATAAGCAAAACGGCGCGGGCCGTTGCCGCTTAGGCGCCAGTTTCCCCTCAAGCTAGGTTACAAGAGCTATGAACAAATTCGTCGGCAAACACGTCGTTGTCGCAGCGCTCGTGGCGCTCACGGGCAGCGCGCAGGCGGCCGGTGTGGTCGGCAACCCGAAGGACGGGGCGAGCAAGGCCGCCATGTGCATCGGTTGCCACGGCATCCAGGACTACCGCGCGGCGTATCCGGAGGTCTACCGGGTGCCTGTCCTCGGCGGCCAGAACCAGCAATACCTCGAGAACGCGCTGAAGGCCTACCGCAAGAAGGATCGTCACTTCCCGTCGATGAATGCGATCGCCGGTTCGCTGACCGACCAGGACATCGCGGATCTGTCGGCGTACTACGCCGCCCAGAAGGCCGACACGAAGGACAACCCCTACAAGTAAAGCGCGCGCCGCCGATCTCCCCGGCGGGACAGGAGCATTCATGAACAACGCATTCAAGACGGCGGCGGTGGCACTGGCGGCCGGCCTCGCGATCGGTACCGCGCACGCCGCGGACATCTCGAAGGGCAAGGAACTGGTCGAATCGCACAACTGCGCGGCCTGCCACGGCGCGCAACTGAACAAGCCGATCAACGCGGAGTACCCGCGCCTCGCCGGCCAGCACGCCGACTACCTCGTGTGGGCGATGCGCCAGTACCAGATGGGGCTGACGAACCCGCTGCTCGGCCGCAACAACGCGATCATGCAGGCGCAGGTGCAGAACCTGTCGGTCAGCGACATGAAGGACATCGCGTCCTACATCGAGTCGCTGAAGGAAACCGACCTCGTGTTCAAGAAGTAAGCGCGACGGGCCTCACGGGCTCGCGCAGCAAGAATGCCCCGCCTCGGCGGGGTATTTTTTTGTCCGCGGCCCAGCGCAGGTCGACGTGCCGGGCCGCGCGCTCAGTCGCGCGACGCGCGGCGCAGGATGCGCTGCAGGTACGCGTCGGTATCGGGCGGCGTGTTCGTGCGCTGCGCTTCCCAGATCGTCTCGCCGAGGCATTCCATGATCGCGTGCTGCGCGTCGTGGGTCGAGTCGAGCTTCGCGGCCAGCTTGTCGTGCGCGGCGCGGATGCCGGGCGGCTGGTCGATCGACAACTGCTCGCTGATCGCGAGGTGCATCGACAGGTGCAGGAACGGGTTCGTGCGGCCTTCTTCGGGCGTGTAGTCGCGCGCGGTCGCGCCGTCGGCGTCGGCCAGCTCGTCGTGGTATTCGGGATGCTCGACGATCCAGTCGGCTGCGATCGCTTCCAGCGGCGTCAGGATTTCGCCCGCGCGCTGCTTGCGCCAGGTCTCGGTGAAAAAGCGACGCACGTCGTCGCGGCTTGGATTGAACATGGTGGGGAAACGTCGTGATTCGGGCGGCGTCATGCCGCGTCGCGCATTGTACGCCGGAGCGGCGGACGGCGCTGGCGGCCGCCGCGGGGCGGCTGGACGCAGGCGACGCGGGGCGTTGCGGCCGCCCGCTGCGCAACGGGCAAGCGCGGGCCAGGCTCGCCGCCACCGCGCCGCTACACGCCGACGGTTCCGTCACGGCGCCTGGTTAGCCCGTTTCATCATGACCGACGTCGTTCGCCGTTCGCCTTTCGCCCTCCGTCCTCCGTCCTCCGTCCTCCGTCCTCCGTCCTCCGTCCTCCGTCCGCCGCCCTGCAGGGCGCGCTCAACGTCGCATTGTCCGCCGCCGCGTTCGGTGCGATGGCGATCGTCGGCCCTTACGCGTATGCGGCCGGCGTCGACGCGACGGCGACGGCGACGTCCAACGCGTAGCCGGGAAGGGGAGGAGCGGGCGTCGCGACGGCGCGTGCGGCGCTCGCCCATGCGGCGCGACGCTTATTCGTCGGGCGGCGGCGTCTTCGGCCGGAACTCGCACAGCGGTTCGATCGCGCAGTGCCAGCATTCGGGCCGCCGCGCCTTGCACACGTAGCGCCCGTGCAGGATCAGCCAGTGATGCGCGTCCTGCAGGAATTCCTTCGGCGTGAACTTTTCGAGCGCGGCCTCGACGGCCCGCACGTCCTTGCCCGGCGCGAGCCCGGTGCGATTCGCGACGCGGAAGATATGCGTGTCGACCGCGATCGTCGGCTGGCCGAACGCGGTGTTCAGCACGACGTTCGCGGTCTTGCGGCCGACGCCCGGCAGGCTTTCGAGCGCTTCGCGATCGGCCGGCACCTCGCCGCCGTAGCGCTCGAGCAGGATCCGGCACGTCGCGACCACGTTCTTCGCCTTGGTGCGATAGAGGCCGATCGTCTTGATGTACTCGGTGACGCCTTCCTCGCCAAGCGCGACGATTTGTCGCGGGGTATTCGCGACCGGAAACATTTTCCGCATCGCCTTGTTGACCGACACGTCGGTCGCCTGCGCGGACAGCATCACGGCGATCAGCAGTTCGAACGGCGTCGAGTATTCGAGTTCGGTGGTCGGATGCGGATTGAGGCTCTGCAGCGTTTCGTAGATCGCGCGTCGTTTGCTGGCGTTCATGGAGCGTTCTGGTCGGGCGGCGCGGACGGGCCGTCCGGATCGTCGCCATCTGTGTCGTTGTCGTTGTCGTGGCCGCCCGATGCCGCTTCGGCGTCGCGCTGCGCCTGCTGCTCGGCGAGTCGCTTGCGGCGGGCCTCGGCCGCGTCGATCTGCGCCTGGACGGCCGCACTCACGCCTTCGGTGTTCTTCGGCCCGGCGCCTTGCCCGGACAGTTCTTCCTTCTTCTTGCGTGCGCGTTCGAGCGCGGCGGCGATGATCGCGCGTTTCTTCGCTTCGGCGTCGTCGGCGGCCGGCGCATCCGGCTGCGCCGCGGCGGGGCCTGCGGCCGGCTTTGCCGCACTGGCCGCGCGGCGGGCGGCGGCGCGCGCTTCGGCGGCCTCGCGCTCGCGGCGCTGGCGCGCGAGCCGCAGGTCGTGGCGTTCGCGTGCGGCGTCGGCCTGTTCCTGCGACCACGCATCCCAGCCCGTGCGATCGCCGGTCACCGGCAGCATCGCGATGCAGTCGACCGGGCACGGCGGCACGCACAGGTCGCAGCCCGTGCACAGCGACGCGACGATCGTGTGCATCTGCTTCGGTGCGCCGACGATCGCATCGACCGGACACGCCTGCATGCACAGCGTGCATCCGATGCACAGGTTTTCGTCGATGAACGCGATCGCGCGCGGATGTTCGCTGCCGTTGACGGGATTCAGCGGAATCACCGGCTTGCCGAGCAGGTTCGCGAGACGCGTGATGCCTTCGGCGCCGCCGGGTGGGCACTGGTTGTAGTTCGCGTCGCCGGCGGCGATCGCCTCGGCGTACGGACGGCAGCCGTTATAGCCGCACTTCGTGCATTGCGTCTGGGGAAGCAGATCTTCGATGCGATCCGCGAGTGTTTTGGAGTCGGTCACGGTGACAACGGGCGCAACGGCGCCGAATGGCTCTCGGCCGCGTCGGGCGCGGCCGGAAAGGTTTGCCAAAGCTCGATTATCGCCGATTTCCCGCATTGCGCTGGACGCCGTCTATGCGCATAATCGAACCGCTTTTTTGCAGGGGCTCAGCAGGAGGGCGGCCGCCCGCGGGGCGCCCGTTCCAGGGCGGCCGGCGCCGAGGCGGTGGGGGTGCCGGTCCGGATCAAGCGGCTCACGTAGCAAAACGCCACCATGAATCAGCCAAAAATCAAAAGAGATCCTGAAGGTACGCGCCGCCGCATCCTGATGGCGGCAGCCGAAGAGTTCGCGAATGGAGGGCTGTTCGGCGCGCGCGTCGATCAGATCGCGCGCCGGGCCGAAACGAACGAGCGCATGCTCTATTACTACTTCGGCAGCAAGGAACAGCTCTTCACGGCGGTGCTCGAACACGCGTTCTCCGCGCTGACGGAGGCCGAGCGCGTGCTGGATCTCGACGGCGTCGCGCCGGTCGAGGCCGTCACGCGGCTCGCGCATTTCGTTTGGGACTACTACCGCGACCATCCGGAGCTGCTCAGGCTCATCAACAACGAGAACCTGCACGAAGCGCGCTATCTGCACAAGTCGACGCGGATCCGCGAGATGATGTCGCCGATCGTCGCGAAGCTCGGCAACGTGCTGATGCGCGGCCAGAAGGCCGGGCTGTTCCGCGGCGACGTCGATCCGCTGCGCTTCTACGTGACGCTGTCGGGGCTCGGCTATTACATCGTCTCGAACCGCTTCACGCTCGCGGCGACGCTCGGCCGCGACTTCACCGACACCGACGAGCGCGCGGAGATGGTCCGGATGAGCACCGAGGTGCTGCTCGCGTATCTGCTGCGGCGCTGACGCGACGAACGGACGAGCCGATGAGCCGCCCGCTCGCGGCCGCCGCATAAAAAAACGCCGCCGTACGCAAGAACGGCGGCGTTTTTGCGTCGGAACGCGGCGCGTCAGGCGGCCTTGCGGGCCCGCACGGTTTTTGCGCGCGAGCCGCCTGCCGCGCGTTTCGCAGCGGGCGCGGCTTTCGCAGCGGGCGTTTTGGCGGGCGCGACCGTCACGGCCGGCGTTTTCGCGCGCGCGCGTTTCGCGGCAGTGACGCGCGCTGTCGTTTCCGGCTGCGGCTTGGCGGCCGGCACGGCGCCGATCGTGGTCGCATCCTGGGCGTCGGCCGGCAGCTTCGTCGCGCCGTGCTTCGGTTCCGGTGCATGCTCGCGGATGAAGTCGCGCAGTTGCGGGTAGATGATCGTGCGCCAGCGGCGGCCCGAGAAGATCCCGTAGTGGCCGCACTTCTCGGCGGTCAGGCTGCGGCGATCGTCTTGCGGGATGCCGGTGCACAGCTCGTGCGCGACGTGCGTCTGGCCGCTGCCCGAGATGTCGTCGAGTTCGCCCTCGATCGTCATCAGCGCGGTGTGCTTGATGTCCTGCGGCCGCACGCGCTCGCCTTCGACGTCCCACGTGCCTTCCGCGAGCCGGAATTCCTGGAACACGACGCGGATCGTCTCGAGGTAATACTCGGCGGCCATGTCGAGTACCGCGTTGTACTCGTCGTAGAAGCGGCGGTGCGCTTCAGCGTCGTCCTCGTCGCCGCGCAGCAGGCTCTGGTAGAAATCCCAGTGCGATTGCGCGTGCCGCTCCGGGTTCATCGCGACGAAGCCCGTGTGCTGCAGGAAGCCCGGATACACCTGGCGGCCTTCGCCCGGATAGTTCGCCGGCACCGTGTGGATCACGTTGTTCTCGAACCACGCGGTCGAGTGCTGCGTCGCGAGCGAATTCACGGAAGTCGGGCTGCGGCGCGCGTCGATCGGGCCGCCCATCATCGTCATCGTGAGCGGCGTGTCCTCGCCGCGGCTCGCCATCAGCGAAATCGCCGCGAGCACCGGCACCGTCGGCTGGCATACCGAGATCACGTGCAGGTTGCGCGCGCCGATGTGACGGATGAATTCCTGGATGTACGCGATGTAGTCGTGCAGGTGGAACGGGCCGGTCTCGACCGGCACCATCCGCGCGTCGATCCAGTCGGTGATGTAGACCTTGTGATCCTGCAGCAGCGTGCGCACCGTGTCGCGCAGCAGCGTCGAGTGGTGGCCCGACAGCGGCGCGCAGACGAGCACGACCGGCTCGTCCTTCAGTTGCGTGACGGCGTCGGCGTCGTCCGAATAGCGCTTGAAGCGCAGCAGCCGGCAGAACGGCTTCTCGATGATCGTCTGCTCGACGATCGGGATGTTGTGGCCGTCCTTGACGATCTGATGGATGTTGAATTCCGGCTTTTCGTAATCCTTGCCGAGCCGATACATCAACTCATAGGCGGCCGCCATCCGCGGCGCGCCGGGGATCAGCGAGAACGGGCTGGACGGATTCGCGAACGACTTCGAGGCGGCCTGGGCCCAGGCCGTGAGCGGGCTCAGCATTGCCCGCTGGAATTCGTGCAGTTGGTAAAGCATGCAGGCTACTCCCGCGTGGGGGGACGGTGCGCAAGGGCGGCGTGGGGCGTCGCGGCGTGCCGTGTGGGTCAGCGGCCGGCCATGTTGCATTGCAGCCGGACAATCTCGTCGATCATATCGGACAACGATCGGTTGTGCAATGCAACATTTCCCGGTTTTTTCATCAAATTTTTGCGATTTGACGATCCATGAACAAGGGCGCGCGCCGCGCCGCTCAGCGGCCGGTCGCGACGGCCGGCGCGGGCTGGCCGGCCGCGCGCGCCATCGCGTCTTCATGGTGCATCAGGTTCATCGCGGTATGCACGAGCGCCACGTGCGAGAACGCCTGCGGGAAGTTGCCGACGAGCCGCCCGGCCACCGGGTCGTACTCCTCCGCGAGCAGCCCCAGGTCGTTCGACAGCGCGAGCAGGCGGCTGAAGAGCCGATGCGCGTCGTCGATCCGGCCGAGCAGCGCATAGCTGTCGACCAGCCAGAAGCTGCACGCGAGAAACGTGCCTTCGCCCGGCGGCAGGCCGTCGTCGTATTCGGTCGTGCGGTAGCGCATCACGAGCCCGTCGTGCAGCAATTCCCGCTCGATCGCGTCGACCGTGCCGACGATGCGCGGATCTTCCGGCGGCAGGAAGCCGAGCTGCGGCAGCAGCAGCACGCTCGCGTCGAGCTCGTCGCTGCCGTAGCTCTGCGCGAACGCCTGCTTGCCTTCGTGCCACGCATTGGCGCAGACGTCCGCATGGATCCGCTCGCGCAGCGCGCGCCAGCGGTCGAGCGAGCCGGGCAGCCGGAACATTTCCGCCGACTTGATCGCGCGGTCGAACGCGACCCACGCCATCACCTTCGAGAACGTGAAATGGCGGCGGCCGCCGCGCGTTTCCCAGATGCCTTCGTCGGGCTCCTGCCAGATCTTCTCGAGATGGTCGAGCAGCGCGCACTGCACGGACCAGACCGTGTCGTCGGCCTGCAGGCCGCCCACGCGCGCGAGGTGCAGCGCGGCCATCACCTCGCCGAACACGTCGAGCTGGAGCTGGTTCGCGGCGCCGTTGCCGACGCGCACCGGCTTCGAATCCTGGTAGCCGGGCAGCCAGTCGAGCTCCATTTCCGGCAGCCGGCGCTCGCCGGCGATCCCGTACATGATCTGGATCTGCTCGGGCGAGCCGGCCATCACGCGGCCGAGCCACGTGCGCCATGCGCGCGCCTCGTCGTAGTAGCCGCCGCGCATCAGCGCGAGCAGCGTGATCGTCGCGTCGCGCAGCCAGCAGTAGCGGTAGTCCCAGTTGCGGTTGCCGCCGATCTTTTCGGGCAGCGACGTGGTCGGCGCGGCGACGATGCCGCCGGTCGGTTCGTACGCGAGCGCCTTCAGCGTGATCAGCGAGCGGCGCACGGCGGCCGCGTAGCGGCCCTGCACCTGGCAGCGGCCCGACCATTCGAGCCAGTAGTTCTCGGTGCGCGCGAGCATCGACAGCGGGTCGCGCGCCGGCGGCAGCCGCATGTGCGACGCCGCGTAGCCGAGCGAGAACGGCACGCGCTCGTCGGCGCTCACCGTGAATTCCGCGAGCGTATGGAGGTTCTTGCCGGTGAGCGGCACCGGCGTGCGCAGCACGACGGTATCGGGGCCGGCGATGGCCTTCATGCCATCCTCGCGGGTCAGTTGCGTGACCCACGGAATCGAGAAACCGTAGTCGAAGCGCAACACGAGCTCCATGCGCATCTTCATCGTGCCGTGGCGGCCGACGACGATCCGCACCAGTTCGGACCAGCCGTTGCCGGGCGGCATGAAATCGATCACGGTGACGGCGCCGTCGGCGCTTTCGTAATCGGTTTCGAGAATCAGCGTGTCGCCGCGATAGCGGCGGGTCGTGTGCGTGATCGCGGCGTCGGCGGCCGGAGCAAGCAGCCAGCGGCCGTGCTCGGGCGTGCCGAGCAGCGCCGCGAAGCAGGCGCCCGAATCGAAGCGGGGCCAGCACAGCCAGTCGACGGAGCCGTCTTTTGCGATCAGCGCGGCCGTGTGGCCGTCGCCGACGAGGGCGTAGTCTTCGATCAGGGCGGGCATGGGCAGGCGATCCTTGGGTATTCGAGTTCACAATGCGGACGCCGGCGGCCCGGACTTCACGCCCGGGCGCCGCGCCCCGTATACTCGGCCGGGCGGCGGAGCGCATGAACGGCCGGCGTTTCGTCCTATCTCAACACTTGAAGCGACTCGATGCAAGGAGGATTCAATGCCCAACCGTTTACGCGAGCGTGACGCACGCGCTTCGACACGAGGGTTCCCGCTTAGGTTCGCTCACTGGATGAAAGGTTTCGCGATCGTGCTTTCCCTGTCCGCGACCCACGCATTCGCGCAGCAATCGTCCGCCCCGGCCGACGGCGTCTACAACCTGCTCGTCGGCACCTATACGGGCGGCGGCAGCGACGGGATCTACGTTTACCGCTTCGATACGAAAACGGGCAGCGTCGCGCCGGTGTCGTCGGCGAAGACCGAGAATCCGTCGTATCTGTTGCCGAGCCGCGACGGTCGCACCGTATATGCGGTCAACGAACTGCCCGGCGACAACGGACCGGCGACGCAGCGCGGCGGCATCAGCGCGTTCGGCTTCGACGCGAAGACGGGCGCGCTCACGTTCATCGACCGCGTATCGTCGGAAGGGAACGATCCTTGCTATCTCGCGCTGTCGCCGGACGGCAAGTACCTCGTCACCGCCAACTACTCGGTTGCGGCCGATCCGGGCGGCAGCTTCGCGGTGTTCCCGATCCGCGACAACGCCGCCGTCGGCCCGGCCGTGCTGACGGTCCATCACGAAGGCACGGGGCCCGTGAAGGGCCGCCAGGACGGCGCGCACGTGCATTCGACGGTATTTTCGCCGGACGGCCGCTACCTGTTCGTGCAGGATCTCGGCGCGGACAAGATCTACGGCTACCGCTACACGGTGGACGGCAGCCGCGGGCTGATCAGCCCGACCGACACGCGCTACACGCCGGTGAAGGCCGGCTCGGGCCCGCGTCACATGGTGTTCGGCGCCGACGGCCGGTTCGCGTACGTGACGAGCGAGCTCAACGCGTCGGTCGAGGTGTTCGGCTATCACGACGGCAAGCTGACGCCGGTCGAGACGGTGCCGATGACGGCCCCGGGCTTCAAGGGCAAGGTCGGCGGCGGCGCGATCCACCTGTCGCCGGACGGGCGCTTCCTGTACGTGAGCAACCGCGGCGACGCGAACGACCTCGTGATCTACGCGGTGAACAAGGCGGACGGCCGGCTGAAGTACGTCGGCCGCCAGTCGAGCCTCGGCAAGACGCCGCGCGAGTTCCTGATCGATCCGACCGGCAAGTGGCTGATCGTCGGCAACCAGGACAGCGACACGTTCTACGTGTTCAGTCGCGACGTCGAAACGGGGCAGCTCGGCGCGAATCCGCAGAAGGTCGCGGTCGGCAAGCCGGTCGATTTCAAGCTGGTGCCGGTGCAGTAAACGAGAAAGGCGCTGCTGAGGCAGCGCCTTTTTTTGCGGGCGGCCGGTTGCGCGGCGCGCCCGTCTCGATGAATCGCGGCCGGCGGGCCGCCGGCCTCAGTCGGCTGCGGCCGGCACGAGCACCTCGCGGCTGCCGTTGATGCCCATCGCCGACACGAGGCCGGCCGCTTCCATCTGCTCGACGAGGCGCGCCGCACGGTTGTAGCCGATGCGCAACTGACGCTGCACCGACGAGATCGACGCGCGCCGCGTGCGCACGACGAACGCGACGGCTTCGTCGTACAGCGGATCGGCTTCCGCGTCCGGCGCATCGCCGAACAGGTCCTGCGTCGCGCCGTCGGTGGCCGGGCCGTCGAGAATCCCTTCCTCGTATTGCGGCTCGCCGAACTGCTTCAGATACTCGACGATCCGGTGCACTTCCTCGTCGGCGACGAACGCGCCGTGCACGCGCTGCGGATAACCGGTGCCCGGCGGCAGGAACAGCATGTCGCCCATCCCGAGCAGCGACTCCGCGCCCATCTGGTCGAGGATCGTGCGCGAATCGATCTTCGACGACACCTGGAACGCGACGCGCGTCGGAATGTTCGCCTTGATGAGGCCGGTGATCACGTCGACCGACGGCCGCTGGGTCGCGAGGATCAGGTGGATGCCGGCCGCGCGCGCCTTCTGCGCGAGGCGGGCGATCAGCTCCTCGATCTTCTTGCCGGCGACCATCATCAGGTCGGCCAGCTCGTCGATCACGACGACGATCAGCGGCAGCTTCGACAGCGGCTCCGGGTCGTCGGGCGTCAGCGAGAACGGGTTGCCGATCTTCTTTTCCTTCGCTTCCGCGTCGCGGATCTTCTGGTTGAAGCCCGCGAGGTTGCGCACGCCGACGGCCGACATCAGCCGGTAACGCTTCTCCATTTCGCCGACGCACCAGTTGAGCGCGTTCGCCGCGAGCTTCATGTCGGTGACGACCGGCGCGAGCAGGTGCGGGATGCCTTCGTAGACCGACAGCTCCAGCATCTTCGGGTCGATCATGATGAGCCGCACGTCTTCCGGCGTCGCCTTGTACAGCAGCGACAGGATCATCGCGTTGATCGCGACCGACTTGCCCGAACCCGTCGTGCCCGCCACGAGCATGTGCGGGGCCTTCGCGAGATCGGTGACGACCGGGTGGCCGGTAATGTCCTTGCCCATCGCGATCGTCAGTTGCGACGGCGAATGCTGGTACGGGCGCGATTCGAGGATCTCCGACAGTCGGATCATCTGGCGCTTCGCGTTCGGCAGTTCGAGGCCCATGCAGGTCTTGCCGGGGATCGTCTCGACGACGCGGATCGACGTGAGGCCGAGGCCGCGCGACAGGTCCTTCATCAGGCCGACGATCTGGCTGCCGCGCACGCCGAGCGCGGGTTCGATCTCGAAGCGCGTGATCACGGGGCCGGCCGATGCGCCGACCACCGTCACCGGCACCTTGAATTCCTGCAGCCGCTGTTCGATCACCTGCGCGGTTTGCGCGAGGTGTTCCTCGGTGATCGTTTCGACGTCGTCGGATGCGGGCTCGAGCAGGTCGAGCGTCGGCAGTTCGACGCTGAACGACGCGGGTGCGTGGAATTCGAACGCGTTCGGGTGCGGCGGGCGGGCGGGGGCGACCGGGGCCGGTTCGGCTGCGTCGATGGCTTCGGCGGCTTCGGTGGCCCGTGCGCCGATCGACGGGGCAGCGGGCAAGGTCGGCGCGCAAACCGCGGCTGCCGGCGTGGGCGAGAGGTTCGCAGCGGGGAGGGGCGCCGCTTGCGGTGTCGCGCTCGGCGTTGCGCCCGCGTCATGCGACATCGACCAACTCGCCGACGACGCGGCCGGGGCGGGCTGTGTCGTCAACGTCTGGGCTGCGACTGCGGCGGGGACGAACGCGATCGACGGAGCCTGCGTCGCAGCGGTCGCACCTATCGACGTCGGCGATCCGGTGGCCGCGGCAGGCGAGCCCGCGATCGAGTGGATCGGCGTGGCGGCGGCCGTGGTCGTCGACGCGATCGTGCTGAAGGACGGCGACGCCGGTGCGGACGCGGTGGGCGACGCGGGCAGGCCGCTTGCCGGCTGCGGAGCGACTGCGCTCGATGAGCCCGATGTCGCGAAAGTCGTGGTACCGGTCGACGGGGTTGCCGTGTCGACCGGAAGCGTCGATGCCGGCGCGGAAGACGGTGCGGCGACGGCCGCGGACGCGAAAGTCGCGGGTGTCGCGGTGACGGGCGCCGGCGTTGTTGGCGCCTGCGCAGTCGAACCGAACGGCGAACCCGATGCGCCGGTCGCCGATGGCGTCACGGCGGGCGCATCGGTCGATGCGGGCGTCGAAGCGCGGGAAAGCGAACCGTAGGGCAGGCCCGTCACACCGGCCGGCGACGCCGACGCGGCGGAAGTAGCGGGTGGTGCCGACGCGGCCGGTTGCGACGGCGACGCGGACGCCGTACCGGTTACGCCGACCGACGAAACTGCGGCGTCGACGGGCGCGATGCTCGACGTGGAGGCGGGTGCGGACGCGTGTGCAGTCGAACCGTCAGCCGTGCCGGTCAGCGGCGACGCAGCGGCGGTCGAAGCCGTCGATGTCGCGGCAAACGGCTGAGCCGCCGGTGATTTCGGCGATTGGGCGGAGACGGTCGACGGGGCCGCGGCGGGCTGTACCGTCGAAGGTGTCCAATACGTGGCGGCGGGCGTCGCGCGTGGAGCGACAGCCGGAAACGACGCGGCAGGTTCCGCCTCGACCGGCTTGGCAGCGTCCGGTGCGGGATGCGATACGGCCGGTGCGGACGTTGCCGCAATCGACGAAGCGGGCAGGGCAGCGAACGAAACGATGCTGTCGGCCGGCGGCTTCACGTCGGCGTGCGCATCGGTAGCCCCTCGATGCAAGTGGACCGGTGCCGCGCGATCGATTGCAGGCGCCGGTCGTGCGTCGTCCTCGTCGTCGACATCGACGGACGCGGTCGGCTTGCCGGCACCGAGGTCGCGAACCGCTGCATTGCCTGCTTGCGCGAACGCCGAATGAGCGGACTCCGATCCCGTGGCGTGCACGGGCGCATCGGCCATCGGGTTTTCGGTCGACACGTCGAGCGCGGAAATCGGCGGGCTGACGACGTCGTCCCAAGGCGCGACGTCGAACGACGGCGCAGCGGCCGCATCGTCCACGCGACGGATTTCGTCGTCCGCGCGATGCGCGAACGCGCGATCATCGATGCCGGTATCCGGCCGCGCGGACGGTGCGGCGTCGTCGAGCGCCCGGGTGGGCGAATCGACACGCGGGGCCTGCGCGATACCGGATTGCGCAGGCATGAAGGCGTCGAGCACGATCGGCGCGCCGTAGTCGCGAGCAGGCGCGGCATCGCGTGCGGCCGGGACATCGGCGTCCTGGGCTGCGATGTCCTGCGCCGCGGGGACGAACGCGTTCGACGCGGCCGCGGATGCCGGCGCGGCCACGCTGCCTGCCGTCGCGGCGACGCCGGCCACGGCGGCGGCAGCGGTCGCCGCGCGCGTTGCATCGGCCGATTGCGCGCCGCCCAGCGATGCCCATTGCGCGGTGCTGGCCTCGATCGAACGCAGCGTGTCGTGAACGCTCGGCGCCGGCGTGATCGGCGCGGCCGGCTTCTCGTTCCATGCATAGAGCGGTGCGCGCGCCGGCGCGGGCGGTGCCGGGCGGCGTCGTGCCGCGTCCGACGGGCCGGCTGCCGCCGTGCCTGCGCCCGGCCGCACCGGCGGACGCTGCGGCGGTGTACCGGCCGGGCGCGGCGTGACCGTCGCGCGCGGCGCCGTCTGCGTCAGCGCGGCTGTGGCCGGTCGCGCGGCGGTCGGACGCGGCCGGACGGGTTCGAATCCGACCGGAAGCGGGGCGGGCGCGGGGCGCGGCACTTGCGCGTTCGCCGCGGCGCGCGCGAGGCTGGCGGTGCTGCCGGTAGTCGGCGGCGGCATCGCACTGGCCGGGATCGGCGCGGGCGGCACCGGCGTGCGCGGCGGGGCGGTCGGCTTCAGCCAGCCCGACGGCGCGACGGGCTCCGCGAGCGGGCGGGGCGGCGTCTTGCTGCGCGGCTTCGGGCGCGCCTGCGGATCGGGTTTCCACACCGTCGGGCGCGAATACCGGCCGTTCTGGCGCGGCGCCATCGAGTTGACGGTGTGCGCGGTGGTCGGCTGCACGACGTCGTCGTCGCGATGCAGCGCGCTGCGCGGCAGGTCGGCGATCCCGCGCGCGTCGTCGTCGCCGCCGTCGCGCGACAGCTTGACGCCGAACGACGTGTCGACCCACGCGGCGAACTGCCGCCAGCCGATGCCGGTCAGCCACGGCAAGCCGGCGAAGAACAGCACGACCATCGCGATCGGCGTGCCGATCGGGCCGAGCACGTGGGCGAAGCCGGCCGAGCACGCATGGCCGAGCGCGTTCGTGTCGGGGCCCGATAGCGGGCTCGTCAGCGTGCAGCTTGCGACGAACACCGCCGCGAAGCCGAGCCACAGGCGGATCGAGCCGCGGCCGGCGAGCCCGCCGCCGCCGGGCAGCATCGCCTGCACGAGACGCCAGAAGAGAAGGAGAAACCAGACGGCGGAGATGCCGAACCAGCCGAAGACAACCGTGTGCATGCTTTGAAACAGGAGTGGGGAGGGGCGCGCAGGGCGCGACCCGCCGAGTTTAACCGGCCGGCGAACAAGACTCTAACGCGGCGTGATTCCGGTTCACGCCGCGCGACGCACGTGGATGGCACGTGCGCGTGGCGCGCCACACGAAGGCGGTCGGTCGGCCTTCGCGCGCGCCGGACATCAGGGGCTCCGCTGCGTGAACGTCAGCGTTGCACCGGCTTGGGTCACGATCTGCAATTGCAGTGGCGCGCGCATCTGCACGCCGGTTTTCTCGATGTGGGCGAGCGCGTCGAGGTACGCGGATTCGAGCTGGCCGCCGAGCGTGTTCGGGCAGGCCATTCGCGTGCCGGCGAGCGGGCCGAAGCTCAGCAGGCCGTTCTTGATCGCGTAGGTGCCCATGTAGCGGTTGCAGCCCGAGAACCCGCTCGCGCGGCGGATGCCCGAGTCGGTCGACAGCGCGAGCTTGATCGGCTCGCCGTTGTCGCCGTGCGGGATCGCGCGTGGCGTGCCGTCGGCGTTCACCCAACTGGTGAGCTCCCAGCTCGTGTCGTCGAGTAGCTGGACGGCGGCCGGATTGTACGGATCGGGCGCGGGGGCGGCGGAATCGGGATGGGTCGGCATCGCACAGGCGGCGAGAAGCGTGGCAAGCGTCAACGCGCAGAGCGGCGCGCGCAACGGGCGAAGCAGGCCGGTGCGTGCGCGTGCGGCCGCGGACAGGTGGGACATGAGCCTCGTTCCTCTTCGGATTCTGATCAAGGCGTAAGAGTAACGCACCCGCCCCGCGGCAGGCGAGCCGACACTTCGCGCGCGAAAACGTTCGCGGCCCGCCCGCGGGCCTCGCGCGACCGGGCGCCGGCGCGGCCAAACCGCCCGAACCGGCCCGGATGCCCGTGTTAACATCGAAGCCGTTTTCGTCCTCCAACAGAACCAGCGGGAAATCACATGCAGATCGGTCAGCGGCTCGGTACGCCGCTTTCACCCTCGGCCACGCGCGTCATGCTGCTCGGCGCCGGCGAACTCGGCAAGGAAGTCATCATCGCGTTGCAGCGTCTCGGCGTCGAAGTCGTCGCGGTCGACCGCTATCGGGACGCGCCGGGCCACCAGGTCGCGCATCGCGCGCACGTGATCGACATGACGGACCCGGCCGCGCTGCGGGCCATCGTCGAAGCCGAACGGCCGCACCTGATCGTCCCCGAAATCGAGGCGATCGCCACCGACGCGCTCGCGGCGATCGAGGCGGCCGGCCTCGCCGAGGTGATCCCGACCGCGCGCGCGACGCAGCTCACGATGAATCGCGAAGGGATCCGCCGGCTCGCGGCCGAGGCGCTCGGCCTGCCGACTTCCCCGTATGCGTTCGCGGATTCGTTCGAGGCTTTCGGCGCGGCCGTCGCGAAGATCGGCATGCCATGCGTCGTGAAGCCCGTGATGTCGTCGTCGGGCAAGGGGCAGTCGGTCGTGAAGACCGATGCCGACGTGAAGCCCGCGTGGGACTACGCGATGGCGGGCGGGCGCGTGAACCACGGCCGCGTGATCGTCGAGGGCTTCGTCGATTTCGACTACGAGATCACGCAGCTGACCGTGCGCGCGATCGACCCGGCGACGTTCGACACGCGCACCTATTTCTGCGAACCGGTCGGCCATGTGCAGGTGGCGGGCGACTATGTCGAATCGTGGCAGCCGCAGCCGATGAGCGCGGCGGCGCTCGAGAAGTCGCGCGAGATCGCGCACAAGGTGACCGAGGCGCTCGGCGGGCGCGGGCTGTTCGGCGTCGAGTTGTTCGTGCGCGGCGACGACGTATGGTTCTCCGAGGTGAGCCCGCGGCCGCACGATACGGGCCTCGTCACGCTCGCCTCGCAGCGCCAGTCGGAATTCGAGCTGCACGCGCGGGCGATTCTCGGCCTGCCGGTCGATCCGGCGCTCGGCACGCCGGCCGCGTCGGCGGTGATCTACGGCGGGCTCGACGAGCGCGGGATCGCGTTCGAAGGCGTGCGCGACGCGCTCGCGGTGCCGGGCGCGGACCTGCGCCTGTTCGGCAAGCCGGAAAGTTTCGCGAAGCGGCGCATGGGCGTCGCGCTGGCGACCGGCGCGACCGTCGACGAAGCCCGCGAACGCGCGAAGCGCGCTGCCGCGGCCGTTCGGCCCGTGTCGGCGCGCTGACGGAACGAGGAGAGGACGATGGCGTCGCGATGGTTGCGTATCGGAAAGCTGGGCGCCGCGCTGGCGCTCGTCGCGAGTCTCGCCGGCTGCGGCGTCGCGGCCGCGCCGTGCCGGGTGGCGTCGGCCGGACTCAAGATCGTGCCGCTCGTCGGCCATCTCGCCGCGGCGCCGACCGATGCGTGCGCGGACGTGATCGATCCCTGATTCTGGCGATCGGCGCGATTTCCCGCCGATCCTGCAAACAATAACCGCGCGTCCCGCACGGGCGCGTTTCCATCGTCTCGTGAGAGGACCTGCATGATTCGCCCAACCCTCGCCGCGCTTGCGCTCGCCGGCACCGCCGTTTCGGTCGCGCATGCCGCGCAACTGACCGTCGAGGAGATCGACGCCGACGCGCGCCAGCAAACCATCTATCAGTGCGCGAACCACAAGCAGCCGGTGCGCGTGTCGTATTGGCTCGCGGGCAACGGCCAGAGCTTCGCGCTCGTGCCGGTGGACGGCAAGCAGATGCTGTTCGTCGATACGGTGTCGGCGTCGGGCGCACGCTACCAGGCCGGCCGCTATACCTGGTGGACGAAGGGCAAGGAAGCGACGCTGCGCGACGAGATCGCCGACCCGCAGTCGCCGCCGCTGCTGGGCGACTGCGTGCAGGTCGAGAAGAAAAAGAAGAAGGGCTGAGCGGTGGACGCGCGCGCAGCGCATATTCGCCTGCGTGACCTGCCGTCGGATTGACGGCAGGGCGCACGGGCGGGCATGCCCGTGTGGGATTTCAGGATCGAGCCCCTAATATGGTTCACTGGCCGATACGGATAGCCCGATCGGCCAATCGCCCGGTCGCGCGGGGCGGACAGGCACGCCGCGCGAACCGCGGTCGCGGCCGTTCGCGGCGTTGTCACGGACAGACGCCCGCACGGTGCTACAATACGACCCTTTCCGCCGGCATTCGCGCCGAACGGAGTCCGCACGGCCTGGCGTCCGGCGTTCGCATCGAACCGGTCCCAAGCACCAGAGCGGCGCCGCGCGGCGCGCCGCGGCTCCGTCTATTTCCGAATTGTGATGAGCGCAGGCCCGGCCGGCCTGACGCACGATGTCCCCGCCGCGCCTTTTGAGCGAAACGCCACCATGTCCGATTCTGTCGCCAAGCCCGTCGACGCAACCTTCGACCAATTCGGCCTTGCCGCCGATATCCTGAAAGCCATTGCGGAGCAGGGCTATACGACGCCGACGCCGATTCAGGCTCAGGCCATTCCGGTCGTGCTCGCCGGCCGCGACGTCATGGGCGCCGCGCAAACGGGCACCGGCAAGACCGCGAGCTTCTCGCTGCCGATCATCCAGCGTCTGCTGCCGCAAGCCAATACGAGCGCGTCTCCGGCGCGCCACCCCGTGCGGGCGCTGATCCTCACGCCGACGCGTGAACTCGCCGACCAGGTTGCCGCGAACGTGCACGCGTATGCGAAGCACACGCCGCTGCGCAGCGCGGTGGTGTTCGGCGGCGTCGACATGAACCCGCAATCGGCCGAACTGCGCCGCGGCGTCGAGATCCTGATCGCGACGCCGGGCCGCCTGCTCGACCACGTGCAGCAAAAGACGGCGAACCTCGGCCAGGTGCAAATCCTCGTGCTCGACGAAGCCGACCGGATGCTCGACATGGGCTTCCTGCCCGATCTGCAGCGCATCCTGAACCTGCTGCCGAAGGAGCGTCAGACGCTGCTGTTCTCGGCCACGTTCTCGGGCGAAATCAAGAAGCTCGCATCGACCTACCTGCGCAACCCGCAGACGATCGAAGTCGCGCGCAGCAATTCGACGAACGCGAACGTCACGCAGATCGTTTACGACGTCGCCGAAGGCGACAAGCAGGCGGCCGTCGTGCAATTGCTGCGCGATCGCGGCCTCAAGCAGGTGATCGTGTTCTGCAACAGCAAGATCGGCGCGAGCCGCCTCGCGCGCAACCTCGAGCGCGACGGCGTGGTCGCGTCGGCGATTCACGGCGACAAGACGCAGATCGAGCGGATGCAGGCGCTCGACGCGTTCAAGCGCGGCGAAATCGAGGCGCTGGTCGCGACCGACGTGGCCGCGCGCGGTCTCGACATCGCCGAACTGCCGGCCGTGATCAATTTCGACCTGCCGTTCAGCGCCGAAGACTACGTGCACCGGATCGGCCGTACCGGTCGTGCGGGGGCGACGGGCGACGCGCTGTCGCTGTGCAGCCCGAACGAGCGCAAGCAACTCGCCGATATCGAGAAGCTGATCAAGCGTCCGCTCGAAGTGCAGACGCTCAAGCTCGACAAGCCGGCGCGCCAGCGTCACGACGAGCGCGGCGGTGAGCGCAGCAGCGAGCGCGGTGGCGAACGGGGCGGCCGGCGCGAGCGCGACGAGCATCGCGGTGCAGCAGGTCGCCGGTCGGGCAGTTCCGAGCGTGGTGGCCATCATCGCCGGCACGAAGCGCCGGTCGACGATTTCTTCCTGAAACCGTACGAGCCGTCGGCGCCGGCGAAGCAGCCGGACGACACGCAGGCCGCGCAGCAGCCCGAGAAGAAAGGGCCGAAGCGTCAGGTCGCCGCGCTGCTCGGCGGGTTCGGAATGCCGCGCAAGCCGTCGGCGTAAGCTGGGCGAAGCGGCAGGGCGGCGCGTGAGCGCTGCCGGACAGGCGGGCACATGCGACGGGCATGTGCCCGTTTTTCATTGGGCGACGCGATCGGGACGGGGCGTGCGTGCGCGGGCGATTGCGTGCCGCGCGGGGGCGGATATTTCGATGCGGTGCCGTAGCGGACGTGGTGCTCAGCCTTCTGTCACGCTTTCATGCGATCCGATTCGCCGCCGACGGATGCAGGAACTCGTCGGCATGGGCCGGTGTCCTGTCGGCGCTTCAACCGGCGCGCGGCCCGAAGCGACGCGCCCACGCATCGGTGGCGGCCGCGTAGAACGCGTCGATCGTATCGCCCGGCAGCTCGCCATCGTTCGACAGTCCGAGATGCGCGGCCGCGGCCCGCAGCGCCGGCAGCGGATCGTTGCGTTGGAGCGCCGTCGCGCCGGTCTGCTTGCTGAGCTTTTCGCCGTTGGCGTCGACGACGACCGGCACGTGCAGGTACGCGGGAGTCGGCACGCCGACGCAGCGCTGCAGATGGATCTGGCGCGCGGTCGAATCGAGCAGGTCGGCGCCGCGCACGACGTGCGTGATGCCGGCGTCGGCATCGTCGATGACGACCGCGAGCTGATACGCCCATTGGCCGTCCGCGCGTTTGAGCACGAAATCGCCGACTTCGGTCGCGAGGTTCTGCGATTGCGTGCGCTGCCAGCGATCGTCGAACGTGATGAGCGCGTCGTCGCCGTCCGGCACGCGCAGCCGCCATGCGCGCGCGGGTTTGCCGTGCAGGCCGGTGCGGCAGGTGCCCGGATACGCAAGCGTCGTGTGGCGTTCGTGGGTGGCGCGCAGCGAATCGGCGATTTCCTTGCGCGTGCAGCCGCATGGATACACGAGCCCGGCCGCGACGAGCCGCTCGAGCGCGGCCGCGTAGGCCGCGTCGCGCGTACTCTGCCAGACGGGCCGCTCGTCGGGCGTCATGCCGAAATGTGCGAGCGTCGCGAGGATGTCGTCGGCCGCGCCGGGCACCGTGCGCGGGCCGTCGAGATCCTCGATGCGCACGAGCCAGGTGCCGCCGTGCGCGCGTGCGTCAAGCCAACTCGCGAGCGCGCCGACCAGCGAGCCGAAGTGCAGCGGGCCGGTGGGCGACGGCGCGAAGCGGCCGCGATAGCCGTGGTTCATCGGCGGGGCGCGATGCGACGCGCGGTTACGCGGCGGCGCTGGCGGCCTGCGCGCAGGCCGGGCACGACTTGCCGGGCACGTAGCTCGGCGATTGTTGCGCTTGCGGTGTGACGACCGCGCGGCACGCGAAGCACGTGACGTTCTCGGTGGGCTGGAGCTGCGGGTTCAGCGCGGTGCGGTAGTCGAACACGAAGCAGTCGCCGTGATAGTGCGCGCCGCCGACTTCCTCGAAGTACTTCAGGATCCCGCCTTCGAGCTGGTACACGTTCTCGATGCCGATTTCCTTCATGTGGATCGCGGCCTTCTCGCAGCGGATGCCGCCGGTGCAGAACGACACGACCGTCTTGCCCTCGAGGTCGGCGCGATGCGCGTCGATCACTTCCGGGAATTCGCTGAACTTGTCGATCCGGTAGTCGAGCGCGTTGTCGAACGTGCCGACGTCGACTTCGAACGCGTTGCGCGTGTCGAGCATCACGACCGGGCGGCCCGTATCGTCGTGACCACGGTCGAGCCACGTCTTCAGCGTGCGGGCGTCGACGAACGGCGCACGGCCGAGTTCCGGCTTGATCGCCGGCTTCTTCATCGTGATGATCTCGCGCTTCAGGCGCACGAGCATGCGGCGGAACGGCTGCGAGTCGGACAGGCTTTCCTTGAACTGCAGCGTCGCGAACTTGCCTTCGAACAGCGGATCGTGGCGGATGTATGCGATGAACGCGTCGGTGGCTTCGCGCGTGCCGGCGATGAACAGGTTGATGCCTTCCGGCGCAAGCAGGATCGTGCCGCGCAGGCCGAGTTCGTTGCAGCGGGCGGTGACGAGCGGGCGCCATTGCTCGTTCGCGTCGAGCGAGACGAAGTGGTAGGCGGCGAGGTTGACGATGGTCATGATGGTCCGACGGGAAAACGGCCGCACGGCGGCCCGCAAAAAAGGGTGCGAAGCCGGGGCGTTGATTCGAAAAACCGTATTATCCCGCAAACGGCGCGGGCATCGGTACCCGGCCGACCGGCCAACCGCGCGACGCGTCGCCGCGTGCATCGGCCGAACGGCCAAAGCGGGCATTTTTTGGGCAGCCTGCGCGGCGAGGCGGCTACAATAGCGCCCATGTCAGATCCTCGCTTCGTCCATCTTCGCGTTCACTCCGAGTTCTCGATCGCCGACGGCATCGTGCGCATTGACGACATCGTCAAGGCAGCCGCCGCGGACGGTCAGGGTGCGCTCGCGCTCACCGATCTCGGCAACGCATTCGGTCTCGTCCGTTTCTACCAGGAAGCCCGTGGCAAGGGCATCAAGCCGATCGCCGGCTGCGACGTCTGGATTGCCAATCCCGACGACCGCGACAAGCCGTCGCGGTTGCTGCTGCTGGTCAAGGACAAGGTCGGTTACCTGAATCTCTGCGAGCTGCTGTCGAAGGCGTGGCTCACGAACCAGTACCGCGGCCGAGCGGAGCTCGACGCGAGCTGGCTCGACGGCGAGCGCGCGCAGGGGCTGCTCGCGCTGTCGGGCGCGCAACAGGGCGATATCGGGCTCGCGCTGGCCGCGGGCAACGAAGACGCCGCGCGCCGCCACGCCGAGCGCTGGGCGCGGGTGTTCCCGGGCGGCTTCTACATCGAGCTGCAGCGTTACGGCCAGCCGGGCGCCGAGGCGTACATCCAGCAGGCCGCGACGCTCGCCGCGTCGCTGAAGCTGCCGGTCGTCGCGACGCACCCGACGCAGTTCATGACCGACGACGATTTCACCGCGCACGAGGCGCGCGTGTGCATCTCGGAAGGCGACATCCTCGCGAACCCGCGGCGCCAGAAGCGTTTCACGACCGACCAGTATTTCCGCACGCAGGACGACATGGTCGCGCTGTTCGCCGACCTGCCGTCGGCGATCGCGAACACGGTCGAGATCGCGAAGCGCTGCAACCTGAAGCTTGAACTCGGCAAGCCGAAACTGCCGCTGTTTCCGACGCCGGACGGCATGTCGCTCGACGACTACCTGGTCCAGTTGTCGAAGGAAGGGCTCGAGACCCGCCTCGCGCAGTTGTATCCGGTCGAAGCCGAGCGCGACGCGCAGCGCGACACGTACTACAAGCGCCTCGAATTCGAGTGCGGGACCATCACGAAGATGGGCTTCCCCGGCTACTTCCTGATCGTCGCGGACTTCATCAACTGGGCGAAGAACAACGGCGTGCCGGTCGGCCCGGGCCGCGGCTCGGGCGCCGGCTCGCTGGTCGCGTACGCGCTCGGCATTACCGACCTCGATCCGCTGCGCTACAACCTGCTGTTCGAGCGCTTCCTGAACCCGGAACGCGTGTCGATGCCCGACTTCGACATCGACTTCTGCCAGCACGGCCGCGATCGCGTGATCCAGTACGTGAAGGAGAAATACGGCGCGGACGCCGTGTCGCAGATCGCCACCTTCGGCACGATGGCCGCGAAGGCGGCCGTGCGCGACATCGGCCGCGTGCTCGACCTCGGCTACATGTTCACCGACGGCGTCGCGAAGCTGATCCCGTTCAAGCCCGGCAAGCACGTGACGATTGCCGACGCGATGAAGGAAGAGCCGCAACTGCAGGAGCGCTACGACAACGAGGACGAAGTCCATCAGCTGCTCGACCTCGCACAGCGCGTCGAGGGCCTCACGCGCAACGTCGGGATGCACGCGGGCGGCGTGCTGATCGCGCCCGGCAAGCTGACCGATTTCTGCCCGCTGTACACGCAGGGCGACGACGGCGGCGTGGTCAGCCAGTACGACAAGGACGACGTCGAAGCCGTCGGTCTCGTGAAGTTCGACTTTCTGGGTCTCACGACGCTGACGATCCTCGACTGGGCCGAGCGCTACATCCGCCGCCTCGATCCGTCGAAGGCCGACTGGTCGCTCGCGCAGGTGCCGCTCGACGATCCGGCCTCGTTCCAGATCCTGAAGAAGGCCAACACGGTCGCGGTGTTCCAGCTGGAAAGCCGCGGGATGCAGGGCATGCTGAAGGATGCGCAGCCCGACCGCTTCGAGGACATCATCGCGCTCGTGTCGCTGTACCGTCCGGGCCCGATGGACCTGATCCCGAGCTTCTGCGCACGCAAGCACGGGCGCGAGAAGGTCGACTATCCGGATCCGCGCGTCGAACCCGTCCTGAAAGAGACCTACGGCATCATGGTCTATCAGGAGCAGGTGATGCAGATGGCGCAGATCATCGGCGGCTACTCGCTCGGCGGTGCGGACTTGCTGCGTCGCGCGATGGGCAAGAAGAAGCCCGAGGAGATGGCCAAGCACCGCGAGATCTTCGCCGAGGGTGCGGCGAAGAACGGCCTCACGCGCGAGAAGTCCGACGAGATCTTCGACTTGATGGAGAAGTTCGCGGGCTACGGCTTCAACAAGTCGCACGCGGCCGCGTATGCGCTGCTCGCGTATTACACCGCGTGGCTGAAGGCGCACCATCCGGCCGAATTCATGGCGGCCAACATGACGCTCGCGATGGACGACACCGACAAGGTGAAGATCCTGTTCGACGACTGCGTCCTGAACAACCTCACCGTGCTGCCGCCGGACATCAACCAGTCGCATTACCGGTTCGAGCCGGTCGCGGAAGCCGACGGCAAGCGCTCGCGCACGATCCGCTACGGTCTCGGCGCGGTAAAGGGCAGCGGCCAGAACGCGATCGAGGAAATCCTGCGTGCACGCGAGGAAAAGGCGTTCACCGACCTGTTCGACTTCTGCGAGCGGATCGACCGGCGCGTCGTCAACCGCCGCACGGTCGAGGCGCTGATTCGCGCCGGCGCGTTCGATTCGCTGAACCCGAACCGTGCGCAGTTGATCGCGTCGGTGCCGCTCGCGATGGAAGCGGCCGACCAGGCCGAAGCGAATGCGATGCAGGCCGGCCTGTTCGACATGGGCGCCGAGTCGCCGCATGCGCATGCGCTCGTCGACGAACCCGCGTGGGACGACAAGCGTCGCCTGCAGGAAGAAAAGGCCGCGCTCGGTTTCTACCTGTCCGGCCACCTGTTCGACGCGTATCGCGACGAAGTGCGCCGCTTCGTGCGGCAGAAGGTCGGCGACCTGAAGGAAGGGCGCGACAAGCTCGTCGCCGGCATCATTGCGTCGCTGCGCACGCAGATGACCCAGCGCGGCAAGATGTTGATCGCGTTGCTCGACGACGGCACGGGCCAGTGCGAGATCACGATCTTCAACGAACAGTTCGAGGCGAACAAGGCGCTGTTCAAGGAGGACGAGCTGCTGATCGTGCAGGGGCAGGCGCGCAACGACGCGTTCACCGGTGGCATTCGCTTCACGGCCGATACCGTGATGGATCTCGAACGCGCGCGCAGCCGCTATGCGCAGGCCGTGCGGCTGACGATGAACGGCAACGCCGACGCGCTCGCGCTGCGCCGCGTGCTCGAGCCGCACGTGTCGAAGGACGATCCGGCCGCGGCGAACGGGCTCGAAGCGCCCGCGCCGCGCGGCGGCGGCCGCGATGGCGGTCGGCGTCCGCAGCCGCCGCTGCCGAACGGGCTCGCAGTCCAGATCCACTACAGCAACGCGCGCGCGCAAGGCGAGATGCGCCTGGGCGACGCGTGGCGCGTGAGGCCGAGCGACGTGCTGCTGGCGGAGCTGCGTGCGGCGTTCGACGGCAGCGTCGTCGAAATCACGTACTGACCGCGCCCGCTTCGGCTCGCGTATAGGCGGCCCGTCGCATCGCCATCGTGCGGTGCGGCGGGCCGTTTTTACGTGCGAGGTAATCGGAGTCTTGGGCTGGCCATCCGGACGCTATACAATCCCGCGCTGACCGTCCGAACGCCGCGCCTGCCGCGGGTTCGCACGGCGAGTGGCGCCGCGCCGGTGGCGCGCGAATAAACAGGGGCGGGTCCATACGGGGTGCGGCAACGCGCGGCAGTGGAGCCTCCGAACGGGATGCCGTGGAACGGCCCGTCGCGACGATAAAAAACGGATTGTCACCACATGACTATGGCCGATGGGAACCCGACGCAGCGGATCCTCGTGATCCGGATTGATTTTCTGGGCGACATGCTGTGCACGACGGCGTTTCTCCGCGCGCTGAAGGCGCGTTGGCCGAGCGCGGAGCTGCATGTGGTCGCGAACCGCTACAACGCGGCCGCGCTGGCCGGAAACCCGAACGTGCACACGGTCCATACCTACGTGTACAGCCGTCAGTGCGAGCGCAACGACCGTCCCGGGCGGATGCGCGCCTTCTTCGACCGGTTGCGACTCGTACGCCGTTTGCGCCGTTTGCGGTTCGACCTCGTGATCGTGCCGAACGGCGGCATGCATCGCAGCAGCATGCAGTTCGCGCGCCAGCTTCGCGCGAAGGATTGCCGCTGGCACGATGCCAGGACCGAATTCGACGATCGCAAGCCCGAGCATGTCGCGCAGCGGCCGATGTGCCATGAAGCGTTGTCGGGCTTCCGGCTCGTGCCCGAACTCGGCTGCGCCGATCTCGACCGTCTCGAGCTGTCGGTGCATCCCGATCGCACGCTGCAGGAGGCGTGGCATCGCCTGCTCGGCGCGCGGACGAAGCCGCGCGTCGGGCTGTTCGTGTCGAACAAGGCGGTCGAGCGCCGCTGGCCCGCCGACCGCTGGCGCGACCTCGGCGAGCGGCTCGCACCGGTCGCCGACGTGATCGTGTTTCGCGATCCGGCCATCGGCCCGGCTGTCGAAGACGAGGTATGGCGCGACGTGAATGCACGGCATGTCGCGCCTGCGTCGATCGCCGAACTGGTGGCGGCCGCGAGCCTGCTCGATATGATCGTCTCGGCCGACAGCGCACCCGTCCACCTTGCGTCGGCGCTCGGCGTACCGGTGGCCGCACTGTTCGAGGACCGTCCCGAGAAATACCTGCGCTGGCATCCGCTGGGCGTGCCGCACGTGATTCTGCGCGCGGGCCCGACCGTCGATGCGATCGGCGTCGATGCGGTCGAGCGCGCGGTGCACCACCTGCTGCCGCAGGCCGGCCATCGCGACGACGCTGCGGCCGACGCGGCGCTTGAGCAGCCGGCCGCCGCCACGGCGGCCGCGATCGTCACGACCGCTTCGTAGCGCCGGGGGCGCATCGCGGCCGCGTACCGCACGACGGCCCCGCTGGCGGGGCCGCATCGCAGCAGCCGGCGCGGCCGGTGCGCGATGCCGCGCCGGCTGCTGCAAAATCCTGTACATTGCCAGCCTTGTTCAGCCAGCCAGACGATCGCCGTGGCCCTGTTTTCTTCCGCCCGTCCGCCCAGAACCATCCTCGTTGCCGCGCCGCGCCGTATCGGCGACGTGCTGCTGACGACGCCGCTCGTCCGATCGCTGAAGGCTCGCTGGCCGGATGCGCAGATCGACATGCTGGTGTTTCGCGGCACCGAGGGCGTGCTCGAGCACAATCCGGACGTGCGGCGCGTGATCGTGGTCGCGCAGCGCGCGGGGTTTGGCGAGCGGCTGCGCGACGCGCTGTCGATGTGGCGCCGCTACGATCTCGCGTGCGCGGCGTTGAGTTCCGACCGGCCGCGTTTCTATAGCTGGTTCGCCGGCCGCAAGCGGGTCGGTCTCGTCGACCCGAACCGCGTCACGTGGCTCACGCGGATGATGCTGAACGGGATCGCGATCAATCACCACGAATCCGCGCATACGGTCGTCAGTACGCTCGCACTCGCGCCGGTGATCGGCATCGAGCCGGTGTCCGAGGTCGTCGCACCCGGCATCGGCGACGATCCCGCGCGGCGCGCGCGGTTCGACGCGTGGCTCGCCGAGTCGCCAGCGATCCGCGCCGGCAAGCCGCTGGTCGTGCTGCATCCGTATCCGATGTTCCGTTACAAGCAATGGCGGCTCGACGGCTGGGTCGAAATGATCGGCTGGCTGCGCGAGCAGGGCTTCGCGGTCGCGTTGTCGGGCGGGCCGGCCGACCGCGAGCGCGAGTATGCGGAGCAGATCGCGAACGAGGCGGGCGGCGACCTGCTGAACCTGGTCGGGCGCCTGACATTCGGCGAGAGCGCGGAGCTCGTGCGGCGCGCACGGCTCTTCATCGGGCCCGACACCGGCGCGACGCACGTCGCGGCCGCGACCGGCACCGACACGATTGCACTGTTCGGGCCGTCCGATCCCGTGCGCTGGGGGCCGTGGCCGCAGCACTGGCCCGCGACCGAGAATCCGTGGTTGCTGCGCGGCTCGGGCCGGCACGGGAACGTGTGGCTGCTGCAAGGGGACGGCGATTGCGTGCCGTGCCGGCACGAAGGCTGCGAGCGTCATGTCGACAGCCGCAGCGACTGCCTCGTCCATCTTGGGGCGCAGCGCGTGAAGGCCGCGGCTGCCGAGATGCTCGGGCTGAATCCGCCGGGCCCGGCCGACGTCGTCGTCGACACGTCGCGACTGCGCCGCGCCGGATCCGACTGACGCACGGCAAACGCGCGTTTTTCTTCGTTGGCAGGGGGCTTCGTTTCGCGGAGAACCACGCGGCTCGCCCGCATCGACCGGGGATGTCCGCTGCCGCCGAACCGGTCGGCGTGGGCAGCGGAACGTATGCAGGCGTGCGTTACACGCTGCGGCGGATCGCCGACGTTTCGCGCGGCAGCGCTTCGCTACGCTCGCCGCAACCGAGCAGGATGCCGGCCAGCAGCACGATCAGGTGCCCTTCGGCGAAATCCAGCAACAGCGAATTCGCGAGACTGCCGATCGCGAAGATCGTGAGCCACGCGAGCAGCAGGTGTCGCGAGCGCGGATCGAGCGCACGGCTGCCGCGCGCGATCTGCACGATCAGGTTGATGAACAGCAGCACGCCGAGCGAGCCGAGCTGCACGGCCATCAGCAGGTATTCGTTGTGCGGGTTCGACGTGAGCTGACCTTCGGCCGCCGTCTTGCCGGCCGTGAGCTTCTCGAATTCGGATTCGAGGCCGCCTGCGCCGTAGCCGAGCACCGGGCGCTGGCGATACAGCTCGAATCCCTTCTTGTACCACTCGAGGCGCAGCCCGGTCGACGTGGCCGCGTCGCTCTGTCGGTATTGCTGCACTTCCGTCACGACCTTCGTCAGCCGGCCGTTGTGAACCGTGCAGGCGGCGACCACGAGCGCGGCGCCGGCGAGGACGAGCATGCCGGCGGCGAGCCCTGCGCGCAACGCAGACTGCCGGCGCAGCAACAGCACGAAACGCACGGCGACGACGAGGATCAGCAACAGCGCGATAACCTGCCCCGTGCGTCCTTGCAGCATCACGAATACGTTGACGAGCGACCACGCAGCGATGCCCGCATACGCGGCGCGGGACAGCATCGTGCGGGCTGCCAGCGCGAGATCGGCTGCCTGGTAGAAGAGCAACGCTCCGAACATGCCGGCGGCGATATGGTTCTTGAACACCCACGCGCGCGACAGCGGCAACTGGGTCGCATGCGCCGGCCCGATCGCGGTCAGCCCGAGGTAGTTGGTCGTCGACAGCAGCAGGATCACGCACAGCGTGGCGAACCAGCAGCGCCGCACGATCGGCGCCCAGTTCGAATGACGGAACGCGAGCACGGCGAACGGCAGCAGCAGCAGCTTGTCGTACTTCGCGACCCAGTTCCACGCCTTGTTATGCGGCGCGACCGTATAAGCGACGCTCACGGCCAGCGCGGCCAGGATCAGCAGCGCTGCCAGCGAAGCCGGGTCGACGACGAACGAGCGCAGGTTGCGCCAGAATTCGGGGGAGATCACGAGCGCGACCGCGAACAGCCCGCAGAACACGTTGGTCAGCGCGGTCGAGACGGGCACCATGCAGAGCGCGGCGACGGCGAATGCACGGGCGGCGGTCAGGCGCCGCGTGGCGGGAGTGGAAAACGAAAGCATCGGAACCTGGCGTATGGACGAATGCGGCGCGCGAGCGGCGTGCACCGCGCCGCGTCGCGCCCCCGGCGAGAGACCCGGGACGAACGGCGCAGTATACGCGAAGCAGGACAGGTTTCCGTGCGGTTTTTGGGGCTCGATCAGCTGAGCGCGCGCTTGATCCGCGAGCGCAGCAGCGCACGCTTCAGGCGGCCTTCCACGGTCGGCGTATCGAGCGCGATTCGGGTGCCGACCGGCTCGCCGCGATGCAGGTAATAGCGATCGAACGTCGCCTGGGTCATGCCCCATTTGTTCAGGAACTGACGGCGGCCGTCGTTCTTGACGATCTTGCCGGTGCTCTTCTGCTGGAAGTGATACACGAGGCTGTCGCCGACGCCGATGAAGATCCGGCAGCCGGCGTCCCAGAATTTCATCGAGAAGTCGTTGTCGCTGCTCATGCCCGGCGACAGCTCGCTGCTGTAGCCGCCGATGCGGTTCCACCAGTCGCGGTGCACGAGCGTCGGCGGCCAGGTCGACCCGAGCCAGTCCGCGCGCGCCAGCTTCGGCGTCGCGGCGACGAGGCCGGCCGCATCGAATTGCTCGGCGTCGCGGCCGAAATCGCTGACGACCACGCACGGGTTGCGCGTGTCGACCGGCTCGATCATCGTGCCGGACAGCATGAACAAGTCGGTCGGCATCCGTTCGATGCGGCGCACGAGCGCCGTGTCCCAGCCCGGGCAGCAGAACATGTCGTCGTTCATGTAGACGACGTAGTCGCGCACGGCGCGCGCGGCGGCCAGGTTGACCGCATGGCAGATGCCGATGTTGGTCGGCGACGCGGTGTGTTCGATCCCTTCGTTGCGCACCCAGTCGAGCGTGCCGTCCGAGCCGTCGTTCACGTGCACGACGATCTGGTGGTCGTACGCGGAATGCCGGCGCAGGCTGCCGACGACGAGCTTGAGGTACGGCAGGTTGTTCCAGGTCGGGATGATGATGGAGAACATGGCGGTCGGATTCGGTGGTCGTCGTGGCGGGCGGCGCGCGGCGCAGCCGTTCGGGCGGGCACGCGCGGTGCGCGCAACCCGGCATTGTAACGCCGGGCCGGCCGCGCGCCGGCGCTCGCCTAGCGGGCCGGTTCGTGGCCGAGCTTCAGGAAGCGGTAATACACGGTTTCCGCGTTGAACACGGCGATCATGAAGCCCGCGCGGCCGTCGAGGAACCCGCGCCGCAGCACGTAGGTGCGCACGAACGCCCAGGCGCCGCGGCCGAGCGCCTTGCCGAAGCCGCCGCGCTGGCCGGCCGCGCGGCGCTGACGCGCGCCGGCCGTCGAATACGCGTCGAGCTTGCGCACGACCGTTTCGAAATCCTCGTACGAGTAGTGCATCAGCTTGCCGGGCAGGCGCTGCGCGGCGGTCTCGAACACGAGGCGTTCGTGCACGAGATCGTCCGAGAACCGCGCGGCGCCGCGCCTGAACAGCCGCGGCACCCAGTCCGGATACCAGCCGCTGTGATGGATCCACTGGCCGCAGAAGCTCGACAGCCGGTCGAGCGCATAGACCTGCGCGGCCGGCGCGCGGATCGCGTCGCGAATCGATTGCGCGAGTTCCGGCGTGACGACTTCGTCGGTATCGAGCGACAGGATCCAGTCGGTACCGAGCGCGTCGAGCGCGCGGTTCTTCTGCGGGCCGAAACCCGGCCAGTCGCGCTCGACGATCACGCGCGCGCCGTGCGCCTGCGCGATCGCGACGGTATCGTCGGTGCTGCCGCCGTCGACGACGACGATCTCGTCGGCGAACGACAGCGCATCGAGACACTGGGCGAGCCGCGCGGATGCGTTGAGGGCGATGAGGGCGACGCCGAGGGAGGGTTCAGCCATGAAATCGTCGGAAAGGCGGAGAAAACGGTGAGCGGCAGTATACCTTCGGGCCGGCCGCGGGCAGCATCGGCGACGGCCGTGCCGGCGAGGGCGGTGCAGCTATAATGTTGAGCCCTTTTCGGCACCCGCCCGACCAGGGCGCACACCCGGGCGGCCGCGCGCCGGGCGCCGCATCGCGGCTCAAGAAGGATTGCCTTGGAAACCCAGAATACTCTTCGCAAACCGATGGACGGCAGCGGCACTTCGCCGGTGACGGTCCTCAAGCGCCTGTGGCCGTACATCCGGCCGCTCATCGGCATCGTCGTGCTCGCCGTGGTGACGATGGGCGTCGTCGCAGCCACCGAAGCCGGTATCCCGGCGCTGCTCAAGCCGCTCCTCGACCACGGCTTCGGCTCGCACGGCAGCGACCGCGCGAAATGGTACGTGCCGATCGCGGTGATCGGCCTCGCGCTCGTGCGCGGCGTATCGCAGTACGCATCGAATTACCTGCTCAACTACGTATCGAACCGCATCCTGCTGCAGCTGCGGCTCGAGATGTTCCGGCGGATGATCCATACCGGCGCGTCGTTCTTCCAGCGCGAAACCGCGAGCACGGTGATCAACGCGATCGTGTTCGAGGTCAACCAGATCCTGTCGGTGCTGACGGGCGTGATGGTCACGCTCGTGCGCGACTCGCTGACGGTGATCTTCCTGCTCGGCTACCTGTTCTACCTGAACTGGCGGCTCACGCTGATCGTCGCGGTGATCCTGCCGGGCATCGGCTGGCTCGTCAGCAAGATCAACCGCCGGCTGCGCCGCCTGAACCGCGAGCACCAGACGCTGACCAACGAACTGTCGTACATCGTCGAGGAGACGGTCGGCGGCTACAAGGTCGTCAAGGTGCACAACGGCGAAGCGTACGAGATGGACCGCTTCACGACGATGAGCAAGCGCCTGCGCGGCTACGCGATGCGCATGACGATCTCGGGCGGCCTCGCGCAGCCGCTCACGCAGTTCCTTGCGTCGATCGCGCTCGCGGTCGTGATCACGATCGCGGTCGTGCAGTCGTCGAACGACCAGACGACGGTCGGCGGTTTCGTCGCGTTCGTCACGTCGATGCTGCTGGTGATCTCGCCGCTCAAGCACCTGATCGACGTCAACCAGCCGCTGCAGCGCGGGATGACGGCCGCCGAGCTGATCTTCGGGCTGATCGACGAGCCGGCCGAGCCGCAGGGCGGCGGCCGGCCGCTGCCGCATGCGCGCGGCGAGATCGAATTCCGCGCGGTGTCGTTCGACTACGGCGCGGCCGAACGGCCGACGCTCGAGCGCATCTCGTTCAAGGTCGCGCCGGGCGAAATGATCGCGCTGGCCGGCCCGTCCGGAAGCGGCAAGACGACGCTCGTGAACCTGCTGCCGCGCTTCTTCGACCCGACGGACGGCACGATCCTGGTCGACGGCGTGCCGGTGTCCGACTACGATCTCCACGCGCTGCGCAGCCAGATGGCGATGGTCAGCCAGGACGTCGTGCTGTTCAACGACACGATCGCCGCGAACGTCGCATACGGGCAGACACCCGACCGCGCGCGCGTGCAGGCCGCGCTCGAGGCCGCGAACCTCGCCGATGCGGTCGCCGCGATGCCCGACGGGCTCGATACGCTGGTCGGCGGCAACGGGATGCGCTTGTCCGGCGGCCAGCGCCAGCGGCTCGCGATTGCGCGAGCGATCTACAAGGACGCGCCGATCCTGATTCTCGACGAAGCGACGTCGGCGCTCGATTCGGAGTCGGAGCGCCACGTGCAGGCCGCGCTCGAGCGGCTGATGGAAGGCCGCACGACGCTGGTGATCGCGCACCGGCTGTCGACGATCGAGCGCGCGGACCGCATCCTCGTGCTCGAGGGCGGCAAGATCGTCGAAGAGGGCAGCCACGACGAGCTGCTGCGCCACGACGGCCTCTACGCGCACCTGCACCGGATCCAGTACCAGCAGCAGGCGGCGTAACGCGCGGTGAGGCGGCCGCGATGCCGTGTGCTAGTCTTCGTCGGGCAGTCCCGGTCGTTTCTTGTTCGACGTGACACCACGGAGGGAAGGACAATGAAGAGGATGCACGGCATGATGCTGGCCGCACTGATCGCGGCAGGTTGCGCTGCTACCGCGGCAATGGCGCAGGACCACGACAATCGCGATGACCGTGGCGGCCACGGGATGCAGCACGGCCGTGGCCCGAAACACGTACCGCCCGGCCACGCGATGCATCGCGAAGACGACGTCCCGCCACGCTGGGCCGACGGGCCGCGCCGCGACTGGCACAAGGGCGACCGGCTGCCGGCCGAGTTCCGCGATCGCCAGTATGTGGTCGACGACTGGCGCGGCTACCATCTGAGTGCGCCGCCGCGCGGCTACCATTGGGTCGGCGTCGGCGGCGACTACCTGCTCGTGCAGATCGGGTCGGGCATCGTGCTGCGGGTCGGTCCGTAACCCGGTCCGTACTCCCGTACCCGTTACGCAGCGGTTCGATACGCAGCGGTCAGTTACGAAGCGGTCCGATCATTCATCCGGCTGCCGGGCGCGTTGCCCGGCGCCGCGTCACTTTGCCGCCGCGCGGCGGAACCAGCGCCGCTCGATTCTCGACATCAGCCAGCACACGCCCAGCGCGCACACCGTGCCGAGCGTCACTTCGCCGAGCCGGATCAGCGGAACGTCCCACAGCGGGCCGTTGCCCGGGAACAGCAGCACGATCGTCGCGGTCACGCCGCCGAGCCGTGCGGCGCTGCCGACGTTCAGGCACCAGCAGCAGACGATCGCGACCGCGACCGTGATCGCATACGCGACGAGGCGATCGCCGCCCAACGCCGCACCGGCGAAGCCGAGGATGCCGCCGACCATCGCGCCGATGAACTGGTCGCGCGACAGCGACATCGTGTCCGAGTAGTTGTGCTGCGTGACGGCGATCGCGGTGATCGCCGCCCACACGGCCTGCTCGGTATGCATCGCGCGGCCGATCGCATACGCGAGGCACGCGCCGCAGACGGCCTGCAGCGCCATCAGCGCACCTTGCGCGAACCGCTCGCCGAATGACAACCCCTTGAACAGATCGAAGATCGACTGCTGGATCTGCTGGCGGGCTTCGTTGAGTGTCCTGATCGTATCCATCGTGCGTCGGCCAAGAAGCGGGTAGCGGCGGCGCGCCGCCGTCAATGCGCCTGTTCGGGCGAGGCGGCCGCCGGTTCGGCGGCCGTCGCGTCGCCGTTCTCGACGCGGGTTTCGGGCATCACGAGCCAGACCAGCAGCACCGCGAGCGCGCCGGCGGCCGCAAGCCCGAAGAAGCTGACCGCGTTGCCGAAGTGATCGGCGACGTAGCCCGCCACGGCCGTGCTGAGCGTCGCGCCAATCCCGGCCGCGAGCCCGAACAGCCCGATACAGAGGTTGTAGCGGCCTTTGCCGCCCGCGACGTCGGCCGCGATCAGCGGCAGCATCACGCCGAACACGGCCGCGCTGATGCCGTCGAGCATCTGCACCGGCACGAGCAGGTACGGGCTGCTGACGCCGGCGAACAGCAGCGCGCGCACCGGCAGCGCGGAGAAGCCGAGCAGCAGGATCGGCCGGCGCCCCCAGCGCTGCGCGGAGCGGCCGACCCACGGCGACAGCATCGCGACGATCGCCTGCGGCACGATGATGCACGCGGCGATCACGAGCTGCACGTTCTCGCCCATCCCGGCCGTGACTTCGCCGGCCGCGAGGTTCAGCATCGCGGCGTTCGACAGGTGGAACAGCACGACGCAGGCCGCGAAGATCAGCATCCGGCGGTCGCGCAGCAGTTCGAGCAGCGTTTCGCGTTCCTCGCCTTCGTCGGCGTCGTCGTGCTTCGACGATTGCGGAATCACCTCGTGCGTCGGCTGGATCATCGCGAGCGCGAACAGCGCGGGCAGCGCCAGCACGGCGGTCAGCCAGAACACCGCGCGCGCGGAGAAATATTCGCCGGTCAGCCCCATCAGGCCCGCCGCGACCGCACTGCCGATCGACGCCCAGCGCGCGTTGCGGCCGAGCCGGTCGCCGAGATCGGCGCGGCCGACGAGCGAGAACGAGATCGCGGCCATTGCCGGCACCAGCATGCAGCTCGCGAAGCCGTGGAACACCTCGGCGGCGATCACCGGCACGATCGTCGGGCTCGACGCGAGCAGGACTGCGGACAGGATGATGGCCGCGATCGCCCACGCGGCCGCGCCTTTCTTGTTCTTCAGCGCGTCGACGGCCGCGCCTCCCGGTACCTGGCTGACCATCGCGCTGATCGTGCCGATCGACAGCACCATGCCGATCTCGCCCTGCGTCCACTTGTGCGACGCGAGATAGGACGCGATGAACGGACCGAACCCGGTTTGAACGTTTGCAACGAAAAAGTTGAGCCAGTCGAGGGAGCGCAGACTGCGAGCGCTGACGGAATGCTTGATCGTCATCGGGTGGCACTCGCAGACGAAGCCGGCGCGGCCGGGGCGACAGGCGGGAAGACGGCGACGATCGGCTTGTCGGCCGCGTACGGCGGCGATGCCTTGATCTGGGCGTCGTTCAGGTCGAGCTGCGGGTGCAGCGCCTTGTCGCGCGTGACGAAGCGCAGCGCGCCCCAGCTCGCGGCGATCGAACGGCGGTCGGTATTGACGAGCCCGCCGAGGTCGAGCACGACGGCCTGGGGCTGGGCGCCGCGGTCGATCAGCACGTCGACGATGCGGCCGATCTTCGTGCCGTTCGGGCGTTCGACATCGCTGTCGAGCATCGGCAGTCGCGTCGCCGGCGACGCCGCGGCCGAGCCCGACAGCGGCGCCGCCTTCGGCCGCGCGGCCGGCGGCAGGTCGCCCGACGGCACGTCGAGCACGATCGGCTCCTGTTTGCCGCCCGGCGTGAAGCGGAACACGTTCCACGGGAAGATGACCTTGCGGTCGCCGATCCCCATGAAGCCCTGCAGGTTGACGATCATCTCGCGCGGCTTGCCGCTCGCGTCGACCACCATGTCGACCGCGCGGCCGACCACCTTGCCGTTGCGGCGCGCGACCTCGCTGTCGAGCAGCGCATGGATCTGGGTGCGGTCGAGCGCGCGCGTCGCGACGAGCGGCGCGGGCGGCGGCGGGGGCGGGGTCGGCGATTCGGGGCGCTGCACGGGCTTCGGCCGCGTCACCTCGCGGTGCGGCTTCTTCGGCGCTTCCGGTTCCTCCGGTTGCGTCGGCGCAGGCACGGGCGGCATCGTCAGCGGCTCGCCGGCGGTCTCCTCGACGGGCTCGACGAGCGCCTCGCTGATCGGCGCGGGCGGATTCTGGACCGGCAGCAGCCCGCAGCCGGACAGCAACGCGGCGACGGCGAGAATCAGGAAGACCGTCGAGGACGGCAACGACTTGCGGGATGCGGGAAACGGGAGTCCGCCGCTCATTGACACTCACTCCATGGGTCGGGGGCGGCACGAGGGCACGCGGCTGGCGATGGATGGCGGGTGCGGGCGGCGCACCACGCGAGGTGAGAGTTTAACGTGTCTTGCTTTCAGGACCGATTTCGATGGCCGGTTGCAAGCGGATCGTGCGGAAAAGGAAGGGATCGGAGGCGGGTGGCGGTCCGGCGCGGCGCGCGGGCCACGACGACGTGGGGCAGGCGCCGCCGCCATTGCCCTGGCTCAACGAGCCTGAGCCGCCATACGCGGACGGCAACATCGGCCCGGCGACGCGGGGGCCGTCACGATCGTTCGGAAGAAGCGGCGCCGGCCTGGCTCGCCGTGATGGGGGCAGGCTCGGGCGCCGTTTGAAGCAGCGTGAAACCGGGCAATCAGGCGTCCGGATACCACGCGTCGGTGAATTCGCTGACCTTGACGTCGGTCAGCTCCGGACGGGCGGCCAGCCATCCGCGCACGAGTTCGCGGTCGGCGTCGGTCGTCGTGCCGCGCGGCGCGCCGGAGATCACGTACGCGCCGATGCCTTCATCCGCGGACGCGACGGTCAGCAGCCCGTTCGCTTCGACGAAGTCGATGAACGCATCGATCAACTGGCCGCGCTCGAGGTCGGTCATGTCGTTGCGGTAATGCGCGGTGGCGTTGAACGCGAGTTCCTGGAATTCGCCGATGTGGAGTTTCTTGCGCTGGCGGCGGTTGTGGCGTTGGCTCATGGTGTGGGGTGAATGCGAAAAGGATCGATGAAAGGGCGGCGGCGGTGCTGGCGCGGCATACGCGAACGGCCCGGCCGCCGCATCGGGGCGCCGCGCGGCGCTGCCGGCGGCGGATGGCGCAACGTTACATCAGCACGATGTCGTACTGCTCCTGGCTCAGGTTCGACTCGACCTGCAGCGACACCGGCTTGCCGATGAAGTCGATCAGCATCGCGAGATGCTGCGACTCCTCGTCGAGGAACAGGTCGATCACCTGCTGCGCGGCGATCACGCGAAACTCGCGCGGGTTGAACTGCCGCGATTCGCGCAGGATCTCGCGCAGGATGTCGTAGCACACGGTGCGCGATGTCTTCACCTGGCCCTTGCCCTGGCAGGTCGGGCACGGTTCGCACAGCACGTGCGCGAGCGACTCGCGCGTGCGCTTGCGCGTCATCTCGACGAGCCCGAGCTGCGAGAAGCCGTTGACCGTCACGCGCGTGCGGTCGCGCGACAGCGCCTTCTTCAGCTCGGACAGTACCGCGTCGCGATGCTCGGCGTTCTCCATGTCGATGAAGTCGATGATGATGATCCCGCCGAGGTTGCGCAGCCGCAACTGCCGCGCGATCGTGTGCGCGGCCTCGAGGTTGGTCTTGAAGATCGTGTCGTCGAAGTTGCGCGCGCCGACGTAGCCGCCAGTGTTCACGTCGATCGTCGTCATCGCCTCGGTCTGGTCGATCATCAGATAGCCGCCCGACTTCAGGTCGACGCGGCGCGACAGCGCGCGCTGGATCTCCGTCTCGATGTTGTACAGGTCGAACAGCGGTCGCTCGCCCGTGTAGTGATGCAGCTTCGGGCTCACGGCCGGCGTGAACTCGCCCGCGAATTCCGCGAGGCGCTGGTACGTCTCGCGCGAATCGACCTGGATGCGCGTCGTGTCGTCGTTCGCGAAATCGCGCAGCACGCGCTGCGCGAGATCGAGATCCTGGTACAGCAGGCTCGTCGCCGGCAGCCGCTGCGCTTGCGCGACGATCGTCGCCCAGGTCTTGCGCAGGTAGGCGACGTCGCCGGCCAGCTCGTCGGAGGTGGCGTCCTCGGCGATCGTTCGCACGATGTAGCCGCCTTTCTCGTCCGGCGGGATCACGGCCGTCAGGCGCGCGCGCACGGCCTCGCGCTCGGCCTCGCTCTCGATCTTCTGCGAGATGCCGATATGCGGCTCCTGCGGCAGGTAGACGAGCGTGCGGCCCGCGATGCTGACCTGCGTCGACAGCCGCGCGCCTTTCGTGCCGATCGGATCCTTGATCACCTGCACCATCAGCGTCTGCCCCTCGAACACGATCTTCTCGATCGGCTGGTGCGGCGCGCCCGACTGCGGTTCGCCCGCGAGGCGCGGATGCCAGATGTCGGCGACGTGCAGGAACGCCGCGCGCTCGAGGCCGATGTCGATGAACGCCGACTGCATGCCGGGCAGCACGCGCACGACCTTGCCGAGATAGATGTTGCCGACCCGCCCGCGCGACAGCGTGCGCTCGACGTGAAGCTCCTGCACCGCACCTTGCTGGACGAGTGCGACGCGCGTTTCCTGCGGCGTGAGGTTGATCAGGATTTCTTCGTTCATGGTGCGGTTCAGAAGGCGACGCGTGCGGTACGCAGCAGCGCGGCAGTCTCAAAAAGGGGCAGACCCATGATACCTGAATGGGATCCGTCGATTCGCTCGATGAATTCGGCCGCGCGGCCCTGGATCGCGTACGCGCCGGCCTTGCCGAACGGCTCGCCGGTTTCGACGTAGCGCGCGTACGCGTCGCGCGACGCGGCCGCGAAGCGCACCGACGAGCGCGACAGCGCGGGCGGCAGCAGTTCGCCGCCGGCGTCGATCACGGCGACGGCGGTCAGCACCACGTGTTCGCGGCCGGCGAGGCGGGTGAGCATCGCGAGCGCATCGTCGGCGTCGGCCGGCTTGCCGAGGATGGCGCCGTCGATCGTCACCGTGGTATCGGCCACCAGCACCGGCGCGGCCGGCTTGCCGCTCGCGACGAGGCGCGCACGCGCGGCCTCGGCCTTTGCGACGGTCACGCGCCGCACGTATGCGTCGGCGGCTTCGCCGGGCAGTTCGGCCTCGAGCGCCTCGGCGTCCTCGTCGGGGCGCGGCAGCAGCAACTCGAAACGAACGCCGATCTGCTGCAGCAGCTCCTGGCGGCGCGGGCTTTGCGAAGCGAGGTAAAGGATCGGGAAAAGCGCGGGGGACGTGCTGGACGGCATGGTGTCGTTATCTCGTTGAGCGCGCGCGGCGCGCGTCTCGAGGACGACGCGTCATGCGCGGTGGTAGGGGTGATTCTGCGTGATGCTCCACGCCCGGTAAAGCTGTTCGGCGAGCAGCACGCGCACCATTCCGTGCGGCAGCGTCATGCTCGAGATGCGCAGCAGCACGTCGGCGCGCGCTTTCAGGTCCGGATCGAGCCCGTCGGCGCCGCCGATCACGAACGCGACGTCGCGGCCGTCCTGCTGCCAGCCGGGCAGCGCCTGCGCGAGCTGCATCGTGGTCCAGTCGCGGCCGCGCTCGTCGAGCGCGACGATGCGCGCGCCCTTCGGCAGCGCGGCCTCGATCTTCTGCCGCTCGGCCGCCATCACGCTTTCGGCGCTGCGGCCGCCCGAACGCAGTTCAGGCTTGATTTCGCGCAACTCGATGCGCAGCTCGGGCGGCATCCGCTTCGTGTATTCGTCGAAGCCGGATGCGATCCAGCCCGGCATCTTGTGGCCGACCGCGAGGATGAAAAGCTTCATCGGGAGACGCGTGACGGCTTAGCGGCGCCGGGCGGCCGTCTTGCGCGCCGGGCGTGCGGGCGCTTCTTCCTCTTCTTCGTCGTCTTCGCTCGCCGTGGCGAAGCCGTTGCCCTTGCCGCCGCCGAGCTTCATCCGCACGGGCTTGTCGCCCCAGATTTCCTCGAGGTTGTAGTACTGGCGCAGCGCCGGTTGCAGGATGTGCACGACCGCGTCGCCGCAGTCGACCAGCACCCATTCGCCGGTGTCCTCGCCTTCGGAGCTGACGACGTCGCCGCCGGCTTCCTTGACCTTGTCGCGCACGTTCGACGCGAGGGCCTTGGTCTGGCGGTTGGAGGTGCCCGAGGCGACGACCACGCGGTCGAACAGTTCGGTCAGGTGGCTGGTGTTGAACACCTTGATGTCTTGCGCCTTGACGTCTTCGAGGGCGTCGACGATCACGCGCTGCAGTTTGCGAATATCCATGGATTCAGGAATGGTAGAGGCGATGTTGAAGAATATAGGCCCATACGGCGGCCGGCACATGTTCGGCCGACGCGTCGGGCATTTGCGCATGGCGTGCGATGCATTCGCGCAGGTGCGCGCGGATGTCGGTCGCGGCGATGTCGAACGAAAGGGTCGTATCGATCAGCAGGCGGCCCGCCGGCGTGGCCTTGAGCACGTCGGCGCCGGCCTGCCGCGCGGCGATTTCGCGCGCGACGTCCGGCGGCGCCGCGTCGAGCTCGAAGCCCGGGCGCGTCGACACGCCGATGTGCGCGTAGTCGAACAGCGTGCGCCAGTCGCGCCACGTATCGAGGCGCACGAGTTGGTCGGCGCCGATCAGCAGCGCCAGCGACGCATCCGGGCCGATCCGCTCGCGCCAGCGCGCGAGCGTCTCGACCGTGTAGGTCGGGCCGGCGTGCTCGATCTCGTCGGTGGCGACGGTCACGGTCACGCCCGGCATCGACAGCGTGCCGGCGGCCGCGCGTGTCATCGCGAGCCGGTGCTCGGCGGCCGACACGTCGCGCTTCTGGTACGGCTGCCCGGCGGGCAGCAACACGAGTTCGGTCAGGTCGAGCAGCCCGGCGAACCGGCGCGCGAGCGCGAGATGGCCGTCGTGGATCGGGTCGAAAGTACCGCCCAGCAAGCCGATACGACGCGGCAGCGGGGCGGGGCGGGCGGTGGTGTCCAGAAACGCGTCCTCTCGTTGGGGCAGCGGGGCGCGCGGGCTCAAACCCAGTCGCGCGGCACGAGGAAGTCGCTATACAGGCGCGCTTCCGGCGAACCCGGCTCGGGCTGCCAGTTGTAGCGCCAGTTCGCGACCGGCGGCATCGACATCAGGATCGACTCGGTCCGGCCGCCGCTTTGCAGGCCGAACAGCGTGCCGCGGTCGAACACGAGGTTGAATTCGACGTAGCGGCCGCGGCGGTATGCCTGGAAGTCGCGCTCGCGCTCGCCGTACGGCAGCCCGGCGCGGCGCTCGACGATCGGCAGATAAGCGTGCAGGAACGCATCGCCGACGCTTTGCATCATGTCAAACGAGCGTTCGAAACCGGGTTCCGAGAAATCGTCGAAGAAGATCCCGCCGATGCCGCGCATCTCGTTGCGGTGCTTCAGGAAGAAATATTCGTCGCACCATTGCTTGAAGCGCGGGTAGAGCTCGACGCCGAACGGGTCGAGCGCGTCCTTGCAGGTCTGGTGGAAATGCCGCGCGTCGTCCTCGAAACCGTAAACCGGTGTCAGATCCATGCCGCCGCCGAACCAGAACACGGGCGCCTCGCCCGGTTTCGTCGCGATCAGCATCCGCACGTTCATGTGCACGGTCGGGCAGTACGGATTGCGCGGGTGCAGCACGAGCGACACGCCGAGCGCCTCGAAGCCGCGGCCCGCGAGCTGCGGGCGCGCCGCGCTCGCCGACGGCGGCAGCGCGTCGCCCGCGACGTCGGAAAAGCCGATTCCCGCGCGTTCGAACACGCGGCCGCCTTCGAGAATCCGCGTGCAACCGCCGCCGCGCAGGCGTTCGGCCGGCCCGCGCTGCCACGTGTCGGTCGCGAGCGGCGTGCCGTCGAGCGCGCCGAGCGCGTCGGCGATACGTGTCTGCAGGCCCTGGAGGTACGTGCGCACACGCGCCACGTCGTAGGTCGAATCGGTCATGTCTGGACTGGCTGCCCCCGCGCTGAGCGAGGGCCGTAAAAAAAGCGTCTGCCGGGCATTCTATCGAACCCCGGCAGACGGGCCGCCGCCGCGAGGGCGCGGGGCGGCGATGGCGACGTCACGCGCTCTTGCGGTTGAGCGCGCGAAAGCCGATGTCGCGGCGGTACTGCATGCCTTCGAAATTGATCTGGTTGATCGTGTCGTACGCATGCTGCTGCGCTTCGCGCACCGAATCGGCGAGGCCGACCACGCACAGCACGCGGCCACCGGACGTCACGAGCTTGTCGCCGTCGGCGAGCGTCGTGCCTGCATGGAACGTCACCGCTTGTTCGGTCTCGGCCGGGATCCCGTTGATGCGGTCGCCCTTGCGCGGCGCGTCCGGGTAACCGTGCGCGGCCAACACGACGCCGAGCGCGGTGCGGCGATCCCAGTCGAGCTCGACCGTGTCGAGCGTGCCCGCGATCGCCTGTTCGACGACCTTCGAGAAATCGCTCTTCAGGCGCGCCATGATCGGCTGCGTTTCCGGATCGCCCATCCGGCAGTTGAACTCGAGGGTGCGCGGATTGCCGTCCTTGTCGATCATCAGGCCCGCGTACAGGAAGCCGGTGAAGCGGATGCCGTCCTTCTCCATCCCGCGCACGGTCGGCATGATGATTTCGCGCATCACGCGTGCGTGCATCTGCGGCGTGACGATCGGCGCGGGCGAATACGCGCCCATGCCGCCGGTGTTCGGGCCGCGATCCTCGTCGAGCAGGCGCTTGTGGTCCTGGCTGGATGCCAGCGCCAGCGCGTGCTTGCCGTCGACCATCACGATGAAGCTCGCTTCCTCGCCGTCGAGGAATTCCTCGATCACGACGCGCGCGCCGGCGTCTCCCAGCTTGTTGCCCGACAGCATCATGTCGACGGCGGCGTGCGCCTCTTCGAGCGTCGTCGCGACGACGACGCCCTTGCCGGCCGCGAGGCCGTCGGCCTTCACGACGATCGGCGCACCCTTCGCGTCGATGTACGCGTGGGCAGCCGCCGCGTCGGCGAAGGTTTCGTAATCGGCGGTCGGGATGCCGTGGCGCTTCATGAACGCCTTCGCGAAATCCTTCGAGCTTTCGAGCTGCGCGGCTTCGCGGGTCGGGCCGAATACCTTCAGGCCGCGTGCGCGGAACAGGTTGACGATGCCGGCCGCGAGCGGGGCTTCCGGCCCGACGAGCGTGAACGCGACACCTTCGCGTTCCGCGAAATCGGCGAGTTCGTCGAGCGACGTGATATCGACGTTCTTCAGACGCTCGTCCTGCGCCGTGCCGCCATTGCCGGGCGCGACGTAGACCATCTGGACGCGCGGCGACTGCGCGAGCTTCCACGCCAGCGCATGTTCGCGGCCGCCGGAACCGACGACGAGTAGTTTCATGGGATTCCCCGCAGACTAGAAAACAGGGCGGCCGGCACGCTCAGGCGCGCCGGCCGCGGAATCGGTCGGGCCGCCGCCGCGACAGGTGCGGCGGCCGGCATTTCATTCCTCGACGATGACGGCGTTCGTATACACGTCCTGCACGTCGTCGAGGTTCTCGAGCGCGTCCAGGAGCTTTTGCATCTTTACCGCATCGTCGCCGGCGAATTCGACTTCGTTCTGCGGCTTCATCGTCACTTCGGCGAGTTCGGCCTTGAAGCCTGCGGCTTCGAGCGCATCCTTCACCGCCGAGAACGCCTGCCAGTCGCACAGCACTTCGATCGAGCCGTCGTCGTTCGTGTTCACGTCGTTCGCGCCGGCTTCGAGCGCGGCTTCCATCAGCGCGTCTTCCGACGTGCCGGGCGCGAACAGGAACTGGCCGACGTGATCGAACATGAACGCGACCGAGCCGTCGGTGCCCATGTTGCCGCCGAACTTCGAGAACGCGTGACGGACTTCCGCGACCGTGCGGGTGCGATTGTCGGTCAGCGTGTCGACGATGATCGCCGCGCCGCTGATGCCGTAGCCTTCGTAACGGATTTCTTCGTAGTTCGCGCCGTCCGCGCCGCCGACGCCGCGGTCGATCGCGCGCTTGACGTTGTCCTTCGGCATGTTCGCGTCGGCGGCCTTGTCGACCGCGAGACGCAGGCGCGGGTTCGAGTTGACGTCGCCGCCGCCGAGGCGCGCCGCGACCTGGATTTCCTTGATCAGGCGGGTCCAGATCTTGCCGCGCTTCGCGTCGGCCGCAGCTTTCTTATGCTTGATGTTGGCCCATTTCGAATGACCAGCCATACCTTTCTCCGTGCCCGGGCGCGCAGCGCGGGCGATTGTTGCAATGTGTCGTTGAATCGGCGGCCGTGTCGGCGGGCATGAAGCCGCGGGGCCGCGCGTGTCGAGTGGATCGTGATTTTATCACGCGGCGACCGCCGGTTCGGGGCCGCCGCGCATGGCCGAACGACCAGGGCGGCCGTTGCGGCCGCTCGTTTCGGTCAGTTCTTGGTGCCGAACAGGCGGTCGCCGGCGTCGCCCAGGCCCGGCACGATGTACGCGTGCTCGTTCAGGTGCGAATCGAGCGACGCGACGAACAGCTTCACGTCGGGGTGCGCGTCCTGGAACACCTGCACGCCCTCGGGCGCGGCGACGAGCGCGACGAACATGATGTTCGCGGCCGGCACGTTGCGGCGCTTGAGCACGTCGACCGCGTGCACGGCCGAATAGCCGGTCGCGACCATCGGGTCGCACAGGATGAAGATGCGGTCTTCCAGATCCGGCAGGCGCACCAGGTATTCGACCGGACGGTGGTCGTCGGCGCGGTACACGCCGATGTGGCCGACGCGTGCGGACGGCACCAGATCGAGCAGGCCGTCCGACATCCCGATGCCCGCGCGCAGCACGGGCACGATCGCGAGCTTCTTGCCCGCGATCACCGGCGCGTCGACCGCCACCAGCGGGGTTTCGACCCGCTTGGTCGTGATCGGCAGGTTGCGGGTGATCTCGTAGCCCATCAGCAGCGTGATCTCGCGCAGCAACTCGCGAAACGTGCGCGTTGACGTGTCCTTGTCGCGCATGTGCGTGAGCTTGTGCTGGATCAGCGGGTGATCGGTGATGAAGAGGTTCGGGAAACGGCTGTCCTGTTTCATGACGGGGTGCCTTGGCGGCGAAAGGGGATCGGGGGCGGCGGCGGGCACGGGCCGGCCGTCGCCAATGGCCGCAATTTTACCAAGGCGCGCCGCGCGATCCGGATATTATCGACGTCTCACGACAATCCGCGTGCCGCGCACGCCCGTTCGCCTGCCCGCCGGCGGCAACGCGGGGCCGCGCCGGCACGCGCACCACCAGGGAAGCGACGATGGATCTCGGCATCGAAGGAAAGACCGCGCTCGTGTGCGCGGCCAGCAAAGGCCTCGGGCGCGGCTGCGCGGAAGCGCTGGCTGCGGAGGGCGTGAACCTCGTGATCGTCGCGCGCACGCGCGACACGCTGGAGGAAACCGCGGAAGAGATCCGCGCCGGCGCGAACGTGTCGGTCACGGCGGTCGCCTGCGACATCACGACGCCGGACGGCCGCGCGGCCGCGCTCGCCGCGTGCCCGCAGCCGGACATTCTCGTGACGAATGCCGGCGGCCCGCCGCCCGGCGATTTCCGCGATTTCTCCCACGACGACTGGATCCGTGCGCTCGAGTCGAACATGCTGACGCCGATCGAGCTGATCCGGGCGACCGTCGACGGGATGATCGGCCGCGGTTTCGGCCGGATCGTCAACATCACGAGTTCGGCCGTGAAGGCGCCGATCGACGTGCTGGCGCTGTCGAACGGCGCGCGCTCGGGGCTGACCGGCTTCGTCGCGGGGCTGTCGCGCAAGGTCGCGGGGCAGGGCGTGACGATCAACAACCTGCTGCCGGGGCTGTTCGACACCGACCGGATCGCGACGACGCTCGCCGCATCGGCGAAGGCGCAGGGCGTGACGGTCGACGAGATGCGTGCGCGGCGCACGAAGGACATCCCGGCCGGGCGCCTCGGCACGCGCGCCGAATTCGGCGCGGCCTGCGCGTTCCTGTGCAGCGTGCACGCCGGCTACATCACCGGGCAGAACTGGCTGCTCGACGGCGGCGCGTATCCGGGCACGTTCTGATCCGCGCTTTTCGATTCACGACGACGACACAACGAACGAACAACCGAACGACGAAGGAAACGGAGATGAGCAAACCCCGCATCGCATTGATTGCGCACGACGCGAAGAAGGACGAGATCGTCGCGCTCGCGGGCCAGTATCGCGAGACGCTCGCGCAATGCCGGCTGGTCGCGACGGGCACGACGGGCGGCCGTATCGCCGCCGCGCACGGGCTCGACGTCGAGCGCAAGCTGTCGGGGCCGCTCGGCGGCGACCTGCAGATCGGCGCGGAACTGGCCGACGGCCGCGTCGACATCGTCGTGTTCCTGCGCGATCCGATGACCGCGCAGCCGCACGACCCCGACATCACCGCGCTCGTGCGCGCCTGCGACGTGCACGACGTGCCGGTCGCGACCAACGTCGCGACCGCGCGGATGCTGCTCGACGATCTGGCGCGGAACATGCAGGACGTTTGCTAGGCGCGGACCGCGGCCGATTGTCCCTGCCGGCGGCAGGGCCATGCACGGCGGGCCGCGACGCGCGAGAATCGTGCGTCGCCATGCGCGCCTGCCGGCTCCCGTACGAATCGGTGCGACGCGCGCATCGGCGATCCGGATTTCCCTGACCGACAGACAGACGAGGAGCAAAACGATGCCGAAAGCAATCCGATACGACCAGCCGGGCGGCCCGGACGTGATGAAGTGGGTCGATGTCGACGTCGACGCGCCGAAGGCCGGCGAGGTGCGCATCCGCCAGCACGCGGTCGGGCTCAACTACATCGACGTGTATTTCCGCACGGGCCTGTATCCGCAGCCGCTGCCGGCGGGCCTCGGGATGGAGGCGGCCGGCGAAGTGACGGCCGTCGGCGACGGCGTGAGCGCGCTGAAGGTCGGCGATCGTGTCGCCTACGTCGCGCAGCCGCCGGGCGCGTACGCGCAGGAGCGCGTGCTGCCGGCCGAGAAACTCGTGAAGCTGCCCGACGGTATCGGGTACGACGACGCGGCGTCCGTGATGCTGCAGGGCCTGACCGCGCACTATCTGCTGCGTCGCACGTACCCGGTGAAGGCCGGCGACACGATCCTGATCCATGCGGCGGCCGGCGGCGTCGGGCTGCTCGTGTGCCAATGGGCGAAGGCGCTCGGCGCGACCGTGATCGGCACGGTCGGCTCCGACGAAAAGGCCGAACTCGCGAAGGCGCACGGCTGCGATCACCCGATCGTCTACACGCGCGAAAACTTCACGCAGCGCGTGAAGGAGATCACCCACGGCGCGGGCGTGCCGGTCGTCTACGATTCGATCGGCAAGGACACCTATGTCGGCTCGCTCGACAGCCTCGCGCCGCTCGGCTACTTCGTCAGCTTCGGCAACGCGTCAGGCCCGCTGCCGCCGATCGACTCGAAGGAATTCTCGTCGCGCGGCTCGCTGTTCTTCACGCGGCCGACGCTGTTCTCGTACATCGCGAAGCGCGCCGATCTCGAAGCCGCGGCCGCCGAGCTGTTCGACGTGATCCTGTCGGGCAAGGTGAAGACGAGCATCAACCAGCGCTATCCGCTCGCGGAAGTCGGCCGCGCGCATGCGGATCTGGAAGCGCGCAAGACCACCGGCTCGACGGTCCTCGTTCCCTGACCGTTCCTTGCGTGCCGGCGCCATGCCGGCATGCGCCTTCGCGGGCGGCGCTGCGGCGCCGCCCGTCCTGCCTGCGTTCTTCTCCCGCCTCGCGTTTACACGTTTTTTATATCCGCCGCGATACCTTTGACCCGCCCTTTACGCGCGTTCCCATAACGTTCCAGTCGTCTGATTTCGACGACGGAGAACACAAAAAATGGATGGGGTATTCATCGGCGCCCTGGTGCTTTTCACCGTGCTGATCCTCGGTTTGGTTGCCGGTTGCGAGAAGCTCGCGCAATACGGTCGCGGGGGGCGGGCATGACCTGGATGCTTTGGCTGGCGGGCGCGTCCACCGCGCTGCTGTTCGCGTATCTCGTCTTTGCGCTGCTGCGCGCGGAGGACATCGAATGAACGCGAACAACCTGTTGCAGACGCTGCTGTTCATCGTCGTGCTGCTGGCGGCGGCCGTGCCGGTCGCGCGCTATCTGACGGCGGTGATGGACGGCAGCGCGCGCGTCGTGCGTGTGTTCGGGCCGCTCGAACGTGTGCTGTACCGCGTCGCCGGCGTCGACGCCGGCACCGAGATGAACTGGAAGCAATACGCGGTCGCGACGATCGCGTTCAACGCGCTCGGCGTGCTGTTCCTCTACGGGTTGCTGCGCCTGCAGGGCTTCCTGCCCGGCAACCCGCAGCAGTTCGGCGCGATGACGGCCGACGGCGCGTTCAACACGGCCGTCAGCTTCGTCGCCAACACGAACTGGCAGGACTACACGCCCGAGCAGACCGTCAGTTACCTGACGCAGATGCTCGGCCTGACGGTGCAGAACTTCCTGTCGGCGGCGACCGGCATCGTCGTCGTGATCGCGCTGATCCGCGGCTTCGCGCGCCACACCGCGCAGACCATCGGCAACTTCTGGGTCGACCTGACGCGCGTGACGCTGTACGTGCTCGTGCCGATGGCGGCGCTCGTCGCCGCGCTGCTGATGAGCCAGGGCGTGCTGCAGAACATGAAGGCGTACCAGGACGTGCCGGTGTTGCAGGCGAGCGCCTATGCGGCGCCGAAGCTCGACGCGCACGGCAACCTGGTGAAGGACGACAAGGGCAACGCGGTCACGGTGCCGACCCCGTTGACGAAGCAGACGCTCGCGATGGGCCCGGTCGCGTCGCAGGAAGCGATCAAGATGCTCGGCACCAACGGCGGCGGCTTCTTCAACGCGAACTCCGCGCACCCGTACGAGAACCCGACGCCGTTCTCGAACTTCGTCGAGATCTTCGCGATCCTGATCATTCCGGCCGCGCTGTGCCTCGTGTTCGGCCGCATGATCGGCGACCGCCGGCAGGGCATCGCGGTGCTCGCGGCGATGACGGTCGCGTTCGCGGTCGCGACCGGCGTCGAGGTGAGCGCCGAGCAGGCCGGCAACCCGACGCTCGCCGCGCTGCACGTCGACCAGTCGGCGAGCGCGCTGCAGCCGGGCGGCAACATGGAAGGCAAGGAAACGCGCTTCGGGATCGCGCAGACCGGCATCTTCACGGTCGCGACGACGGCCGCGTCGTGCGGCGCGGTCGATGCGATGCACGATTCGCTGACGCCGGTCGGCGGCCTCGTGCCGATGCTGCTGATGCAGCTCGGCGAAGTGATCTACGGCGGGGTCGGCTCCGGCCTCTACGGGATGCTCGTGTTCGCGCTGCTCGCGGTGTTCGTAGCGGGCCTGATGATCGGCCGCACGCCGGAATACGTGGGCAAGAAGATCGAGTCGTACGAGATGAAGATGGTGTCGATCGTCGTGCTGCTCACGCCGCTGCTCGTGCTGCTCGGTACGTCGATCGCGGTGTTGGCGGACGCGGGCAAGGCCGGCATCGCGAACCCCGGCCCGCACGGCTTCTCGGAAATCCTCTATGCGTTCAGCTCGGCCGCGAACAACAACGGCAGCGCGTTCGCGGGCCTGACGGTCGGCACGCCGTTCTACAACTGGATGACCGCGATCGCGATGTGGTTCGGCCGCTTCGGCACGATCGTGCCGGTGCTGGCGATCGCCGGCTCGCTCGCCGCGAAGAAACGCATCGCGGTGACGAGCGGCACGCTGCCGACCCACGGCCCGCTGTTCGTCGTGCTGCTGCTCGGCACCGTGCTGCTGGTGGGTGCGCTGACCTACGTGCCGGCGCTCGCGCTGGGCCCCGGCGTCGAGCACCTGATGATGTGGCTGGGCGCCTGACGCGCGCCCGCATGGCGACACATTGAAAAGACTGAAGAGCTTGAAGAGATCGCAATGACTCAACATTCCGCAACACGGTCCATGTTCGATCCGGCGCTGCTGCGCCCGGCGATCGCGGATTCGTTCAAGAAACTCACGCCGCGCACGCAGTTGCGCAACCCGGTGATGTTCTGCGTGTACGTCGGCAGCATCCTGACCACGATCCTGTGGATCGCGGCGCTCGCCGGCCAGGCCGAGGCGCCCGCCGGCTTCATCCTCGCGGTCGCGCTGTGGCTGTGGTTCACGGTGCTGTTCGCGAACTTCGCCGAAGCGCTCGCGGAAGGACGCTCGAAGGCGCAGGCCGCGTCGCTGCGCAGCGCGAAGAAGGACGTGATGGCGAAGAAGCTCAACGAGCCGCATCCGAAGTCGCCGATCCGCATCACGACCGCGTCCGACCTGCGTAAAGGCGACGTCGTGCTCGTCGAGACAGGCGACGTGATCCCGGCCGACGGCGAGGTGCTCGACGGCGTCGCGTCGGTCGACGAATCGGCGATCACCGGCGAATCCGCGCCGGTGATCCGCGAATCGGGCGGCGACTTCTCGTCGGTGACGGGCGGCACGCGCGTGCTGTCGGACTGGATCGTCGTCAAGGTCACCGCGAATCCCGGCGAGGCGTTCCTCGACCGCATGATCGCGATGGTCGAAGGCGCGAAGCGCAAGAAGACGCCGAACGAAGTCGCGCTGACGATCCTGCTCGTCGCGCTGACGATCGTGATGCTGCTCGCGACCGCGACGCTGCTGCCGTTCTCGATGTTCTCGGTCGAGGCGATGAAGGCCGGCCACGTGGTGACGATCACCGCGCTCGTCGCGCTGCTCGTGTGCCTGATTCCGACGACGATCGGCGGCCTGCTGTCCGCGATCGGTGTGGCCGGGATGAGCCGGATGATGCAGGCGAACGTGATCGCGACGTCGGGGCGCGCGGTGGAGGCGGCCGGCGACGTCGACGTGCTGCTGCTCGACAAGACCGGCACGATCACGCTCGGCAACCGCCAGGCGTCGACGTTCGTGCCGGCGCCCGGCGTGGCCGAGGAAGCGCTGGCCGATGCCGCGCAACTGTCGTCGCTCGCCGACGAAACGCCGGAAGGCCGCAGCATCGTCGTGCTCGCGAAGGCGCGCTTCGACATTCGCCAGCGCGACATGGCGCAACTGCACGCGACGTTCCTCGGCTTTTCCGCGCAGACGCGGATGAGCGGCGTCGATCTGCCGGGCCGCGAAATCCGCAAGGGCGCGGCCGATGCGATTCGCCGCTACGTCGAGACGCACGGCAGCCGCTTTCCGGAAGAGGTGCGCCGCGCGGTGGACGATGTTGCGCGCCGCGGCAGCACGCCGCTCGTCGTGGCAGACCTGCAGGAAGGGGCGGCGCGCGTGCTCGGCGTGATCGAGCTGAAGGACATCGTGAAGGGCGGCATCAAGGAGCGCTTCGCGGAGCTGCGCAAGATGGGCATCAAGACCGTGATGGTGACGGGCGACAACCGGTTGACGGCCGCGGCGATCGCGGCGGAAGCGGGCGTCGACGATTTCCTCGCGGAAGCGACGCCGGAAACCAAGCTCGCGACGATCCGCGAGCACCAGGCGGCCGGACGCCTCGTCGCGATGACGGGCGACGGCACCAACGACGCGCCGGCGCTCGCGCAGGCGGACGTCGCGGTCGCGATGAACACCGGCACGCAGGCGGCGAAGGAAGCCGGCAACATGGTCGACCTCGACTCGAACCCGACGAAGCTGATCGAGATCGTCGAGACCGGCAAGCAGATGCTGATGACGCGCGGGTCGCTGACCACGTTCTCGATCGCGAACGACATCGCGAAGTACTTCGCGATCATTCCGGCCGCGTTCGTGACGACGTACCCGCAACTGCGCGTGCTCGACATCATGCACCTGAGCTCGCCGGCGTCCGCGATCCTGTCGGCGGTGATCTTCAACGCATTGATCATCGTCGCGCTGATTCCGCTCGCGCTGAAGGGCGTGACCTACCGGCCGCTCGGCGCCGCGTCGCTGCTGCGCCGCAACCTGCTGGTCTACGGCCTCGGCGGCGTGCTGCTGCCGTTCCCGTTCATCAAGCTGATCGACATGACGCTCGCCGCGCTCGGCTGGGCCTGAGCCGGCCGCACCTAGCCGGCCGCACCTAGCCGGCCGCACCCGAAGGAACCATCATGAAATCGTTGATTCGCCCGCTCGTCGTACTGTTCGTCATCCTGACCGCCGTGACGGGGCTCGCTTACCCGGCCGCGATGACCGTGTTCGGTCAGGCCGTGTTCCCGTCGCAGGCCAACGGCAGCCTGATCGAGCGGGACGGCAAGGTCGTCGGCTCCGCGCTGATCGGCCAGCCGTTCGATGCGCCGAAGTATTTCTGGGGCCGGCTGTCGGCCACCGCGCCGATGCCGTACAACGCGGCCGGCTCCGGCGGCTCGAACCTCGGCCCGCTGAACCCGTCGCTCGCCGATCAGGTGAAGGCGCGCCTCGCCGCGCTGCGCGACGCCGGCACCGACCTGTCGAAGCCGGTGCCGGTCGATCTCGTGACGGCGTCGGCGAGCGGCCTCGATCCGGAGATCACGCCAGCCGCCGCCGCGTACCAGGTCGAGCGCGTCGCGAAGGCGCGCAACCTGGCGCCGGACGCGGTCGCGCGACTCGTCGCCGCGAACACGACGGGCCGCCAGTTCGGCGTGCTCGGCGAGCCGCGCGTGAACGTGCTGAAGCTGAACCTCGCGCTCGACGCGGCGCAGGCCGCGCACTGACCGATCGCGCGTAGCGGCCGGCATCCGGCGCGCCTGAACCGCGCCGGATGCGCTTTTGCCGACGGCGCGCGCGCCGTCTTTGCCTTTTGCGGTGATTTGGAACCACAATGCTCGTACCCGCGCGCATCCGGGCGCTCCGCTTTCCTCACGCATGAACCGTCCCGATCCCGACCAACTTCTCGACAAGCTGCAGCGAGACGAAGAAAAGCAGCGGCGCGGCCAGCTCAAGATCTTCTTCGGCGCGTCCGCCGGCGTCGGCAAGACCTACGCGATGCTGCAGGCCGCGCGGCAGCGCCGGCAGGAGGGCGTCGACGTCGTCGTCGGCATCGTCGAGACCCACGGCCGCGGCGAGACCGCCGCGCTGCTCGACGGCCTCGACGTGCTGCCGCCCGCCCGCATCGACCATCGCGGCCGCACGTTCGCCGAATTCGATCTGGACGGCGCGCTCGCGCGTGCGCCGCAACTGATCCTCGTCGACGAGCTCGCGCATTCGAACGTGCAGGGCGCACGGCACCTGAAGCGCTGGCAGGACGTCTACGAGCTGCTCGACGCGGGCATCGACGTGTATACGACCGTCAACGTCCAGCACCTCGAAAGCCTGAATGACGTGGTCGGCGCGATCACCGGCATCCGCGTGTGGGAGACCGTGCCCGATCGCGTGTTCGACGCGGCCGACGAAGTCACGCTCGTCGACCTGCCGGCCGAGGAGTTGCTCGAGCGCATGCGCGACGGCAAGGTCTATCTCGCGCAGCAGGCCGAGCGCGCGGTGCGCAACTTCTTCCGCAAGGGCAACCTGATCGCGCTGCGCGAGCTGGCGCTGCGGCGCACGGCCGATCGCGTCGACGCGCAGATGCGCGAGTACCGCGCCGATCGTTCGATCCAGCGCATCTGGCAGGCGCGCGAGCGGCTGCTCGTGTGCGTCGGCCCGGGCGCCGAAGCGCCGACGCTCGTGCGCGCGGCGGCGCGCCTGGCCGCGAGCCTGAAGGCCGACTGGATCGCCGTGTACGTCGAGACGCCGCGCCTGCAGCGGCTGCCCGACGCGCGGCGGCAGCGCACGCTCGACGCGCTGAAGCTCGCGGCCGAGCTCGGCGCGGAGACGGCCACGCTCGCCGGCGCCGACGCGGTCGCCGCGCTGATCGGCTATGCGAAGGTGCGCAACGTATCGAAGCTGGTCGCGGGCGGCTCGCCGAAGGTCGGGCTCGCGCGCCGCTTCGCGCGGCCGTTCGGCGAGCAACTGGCGGAACGCGCGGGCGACGTCGACCTGATGCTGATTCGCGCGTCCGCGAGCGACGAGGCGCGCGCCGCGCCGCTCGACGCGCGGGCGCGCGACTGGCGCGATGCGTTCGCGCAGCTCGGCACGCATCGTTCGCCGCCGCGCCATTACGCGTATGCGGCCGCGATCTGCGCGGCGATCACCGTCGTCGCGAGCGTCGTGTCCGGGCGGCTCGACCTCACGAATCTCGTGATGCTGTACCTGCTCGGCGTGGTGTTTTCGGCCGTACGGCTCGGGCGCGGCCCGGGCGTGCTGCAGTCGTTCCTGTCGGTGGCCGCGTTCGATTTCTTCTTCGTGCCGCCGCGCATGTCGTTCTCGGTCAGCGACACGCAATATCTGCTGACCTTCTTCGGGATGCTGCTGACCTCGCTCGTGATCAGCCACCTGACGTCGACGCTCACGCGCCAGGCGAGCGTCGCGCAGCGCCGCGAGCGCCGCACCGGCGCGATCTACGCGATGGCGCGCGAGCTTGGCGCGGCGCTGACGACCGAGCAGATCGTCGAGATCGGCAGCCGCCACGTGGGCGAGGTGTTCCGCGCGCGCGTCGCGTTCCTGCTGCCCGACAGCGCGGACCAGGTACGGCAGAAGATCGAGGAGCCCGATGCGGCCGTCACGCTGGCGGGCGCGGAGCTCGACCGCGACGTCGGCCAGTGGGTGTACGACCAGCAGAAGCCGGCCGGGCGCGGCACCGATACGCTGCCGGCGACGGCCGCGCTGTATCTGCCGCTGAAGGCGCCGATGCGCACGCGCGGCGTGCTCGCGGTCGCATCGCGCGAGCCGCGCGAACTCGAGGTGCCCGAGCAGCAGCGGATGCTCGACGCATTCGCCGCGCAGATCGCGCTCGCGCTCGAGCGCGTGCATTACGTCGAGATCGCGCGCGACGCGCTCGTCAACATGGAGTCCGAGCGGCTGCGCAACTCGCTGCTGTCGGCGATCTCGCACGACCTGCGCACGCCGCTCACGACGATCGTCGGCTTTTCGTCGATGCTCGCGAACGGGCGCGCGGCCGCGCAGGCGGGTGACGCCGCGGCCGCCGCGCGGCTCGCGCAGCGCGAGGGCGAACTCGTCGACGCGATTCACGACGAGGCGCTGCGCATGACGGGCATCGTCACGAACCTGCTCGACATGGCGCGGCTGCAGGCCGGCAGCCTGCAGCTCAAGCGCCAGTGGTCGCTGCTCGAGGAAACCGTCGGCGCCGCGCTTGCCGCATGCCGGCGGGTGCTCGCGCGTCATCCCGTGCGCGTCGCGCTGCCGGCCGACCTGCCGTTGCTGCAGATGGACGCGGTGCTGATGGAGCGGCTGTTCACCAACCTGTTCGAGAACGCGGCGAAGTACACGCCGCCCGATACGTCGCTCGACATCGGCGCGGAGCGTGTGACCGACGACAACGGGAACCCGTTCGGGAACCCGTTCGTGCGCGTGCACGTCGACGATCACGGCCCCGGCTTGCCGGCCGGCATGGAGGCGCGGATCTTCGAGAAGTTCACGCGCGGCGAGAAGGAGTCGGCCACGCCCGGCATCGGGCTCGGGCTCGCGATCTGCCGCGCGATCGTCGAGGCGCACGGCGGTAAAATCGGCGCGCTCAACCGCGTCGCGCCCGACGGCCGCGTGACGGGTGCGCGCTTCTGGTTCACGCTGCCGGTCGACACGCCGCCGGCCGCGCCCGCCGTGCCCGACGACGAATCCGACCTGCCGGGCGCATCGCCCCCATCCGAGTCATTGCCAGACCATGAGTGAACCCAGCCTGACCGTCGTCCTGATCGAGGACGAAAAGCAGATCCGCCGCTTCGTGCGCGCCGCGCTCGAGGAGGAGGGCATCGCGGTGTTCGAGGCCGAGACGGGCAAGCAGGGGTTGATCGACGCGGCGACGCGCAAGCCCGACCTCGTGATCGTCGACCTCGGCCTGCCCGACACCGACGGCCTCGACGTGATCCGCGAGCTGCGCGGCTGGTCCGAGGTGCCGGTGATCGTGCTGTCCGCCCGCACGCAGGAGGAGGAGAAAGTCGCGGCGCTGGACGCGGGCGCCGACGATTACCTGACCAAGCCGTTCGGCGTGTCCGAACTGCGTGCGCGGATTCGCGCGCAACTGCGCCGGCGCAACCAGGGCGGCGCGAACGCGTCGCCGAAGGTGGCCTTCGGCACCGTGACCGTCGATCTCGCGCTGCGCCAGGTGTGGCGCGATGACGCGATCGTGCACCTGACGCCGCTCGAGTACCGGCTGCTCGCGACGCTCGTGCGTCACGCGGGGCGCGTGCTCACGCACCGCCAGTTGCTGCGCGACGTGTGGGGACCATCGCACGTCGAGAGCCATCATTACCTGCGTATCTACATGGCGCACCTGCGCCAGAAGCTCGAGGCCGATCCCGCGCAGCCCGAGCACATCGTCACCGAGACGGGCGTCGGCTATCGGCTCGTCGGCGCGGTGTGACGGGCGATGCGCGGCGGGGCACGCGGCCGAGGTGCCGCGCACCGGCAGGGTTGCGCCGGCGCGACAGTTTCGCGACCGCGGCCGCCCTTGCACACCGGCTGCGCAATCCCCGCTATCCTGACCGTTCCCCGAACGAAAACGAGGAGCGTGCAATGTCCGTCCGTCTGGTCGTCAGCTGTGCGCTGGCGCTAGCTGCGCCCGGCGCGTTCGCCCAGCCGCTGCCGCCCGGGCAGCAGCCGCCCGCGCAGGCGGCGCTGGCCAATCCCGCATCGGTCAACTGCGAGAAGCTCGGCGGTCGCCACGTGATCCGCAGCCTGCCGCACGGGCAGGTCGGCATGTGCATGTTCAAGGATGGCCGCGTGTGCGAGGAGTGGGCGCTGTACCGGGACGACCGCTGCGTCGGCGGCGTCGCGCCCAAGCGCGTGGCGAACTGACCGCGTCCGGCCGGTCGCGCCCCGCATCGGCCGCCGCCGCGGCCCACAGCCGGCAGGTCCGTCAGCCTCTTGTTATACTCGGCGCCGCCCGGGGACGACCCCGGGTCATTCGCTTCAACGGGGACGGCCCCATCCGATATGGAGTACGTCGAGATGGCGTGGGTATGGTTGTTGATCGCCGGTTTGCTGGAAGTGGCCTGGGCGGCCGGCTTGAAATCGTCGGACGGCTTCACGAAGCTCGGTCCGTCGCTGTTTACGATCGTGACGGCGCTGGCCAGCTTCGGGCTGCTCGCGGTCGCGATGCGCCAGTTGCCGCTCGGCACCGCGTACGCGGTGTGGACGGGCATCGGCGCGGTCGGCGCGTTCGTGTTCGGCATCGTGATGATGGGCGAGGCGCTGACCGTCGCGCGTGTCGCGAGCGCGGCGCTGATCGTCGCGGGGCTGGTCGGCCTGAAGCTGTCGTCGGCCGCCTGACGACGGTGTCCCGGGCGCGGCCCCGCCGCGGAATTGCGCCGGCCGCCCGTCCGGCCTGTCTATAATGGAACGCATTCGGGCCTGAATACCGTCGTGCTGCTCGCGGTACGCGGTGCCGGTCGCCACGCGCCGCGCGGCCGGTCTGTCCGACCCGATCCGATCAATCGGCAAAACGCACGGAAAGTGCAAGGAGAGGGCCATGATCGAAGCCATTTCGCTCGGCGCGGGACTCGCGTGGGCGAGCGGCCTGCGCCTGTACCTGACGGTGCTGATCGCCGGCGTGCTGGCGCGGTTCGGCTGGCTCCACCTGCCCGACACGCTGGCCGTGCTGACGTCGCCGTGGGTCATCGGCGCCGCGGCCGTGCTCGCCGTGACCGAATTCCTTGCCGACAAGATCCCCGCGTTCGACTCGCTGTGGGATGCCGTGCACACCTTCATCCGCATTCCGGCCGGCGCCGTGCTCGCGGCCGGCGCGCTCGGCCATGCCGATCCGACCATGCTGGCGGTCGCGGGGCTCGCCGGCGGCTCGCTTGCCGGCGCCGCGCACGTCGCGAAGGCCGGCACGCGCGCGCTGATCAACCTGTCTCCCGAACCGATTTCGAACTGGGTCGCGTCATCGACCGAGGACGGTCTCGTGGTCGGCGGGCTGGTCCTCGCGTTCTTCGTTCCGCTCGCATTCCTCGTGCTGCTCGCCGCGTTCGTCGCGGCGTCGGCATGGGCGCTGCCGCGCCTGTGGCGCGGCGTGTCGGGCGGTTTTCGCGGGATGGCGAATCACATGGTGTCGCGGCTCAACTCGATCGGAGGAAAACGCGATTGAAGGGGCCGCAACACGCGGTGCAGCCGCCGGCCGGGCAACCCGGCCATGACGGGCACGCGCATGCGGGCCGCTTCGGCCTGCGCGACCTGATCCGCCAGGCTGCCCGGATGACCGCGCGCGACTGGCGCGCGGGCGAACTGACGCTGCTGGTCCTCGCGCTGGTGCTCGCGGTCGCGGCGCTGACGAGCGTCGGCTTTCTCGCCGACCGGCTGCGCCAGGGGCTCGAGCGCGACGCGCGCCAGATGCTCGGCGCCGATTTCGTCGTGCGCGCTGATCGCCCCGTCGATCCGTCGTTCGACCGGCAGGCCCGCGCGCTCGGCCTGCGTACCGCGACGACGGCCATCTTCCCGAGCATGATCGCGTCCGCCGCGGGCGGGCAGGCCACCGACGCGGCGCCGTCGCGCCTCGCGGCCGTGAAGGCCGTGTCGTCCGGCTATCCGCTGCGCGGCGCGGTCGAGATCCTGCCGGCCGGCGCGACCGTCGCGCGGAAGGCGACCGCGATTCCCGCGCCCGGCACCGTATGGGCCGACCCGGCGCTGCTCGACGCGCTGCACCTCAAGGCGGGCGATACGGTGCGCGTCGGGTTGCGCACGTTTACGGTCGCCGCCGCGATTGTCCGCGAGCTCGATCGCGGCTTTTCGTTCGTCAATTTTTCCCCGCGGCTGATGATGCGCGCGGACGAGCTCGCCGCGACCGGGCTCACGGGCTACGGCAGCCGCGTCACGTACCGGCTGCTGGTCGCCGGCGACGCACCGGCCGTCGCGCGCTTCGAAGCGTATGCACACGCGCGCGTCGACGGCGGGAAACTGCGCGGCGTCGGGCTCGAGTCGTTGCAGGAAGGGCAGCCGCAGGTGCGGCAGACACTGGATCGCGCACGCCATTTCCTGACGCTCGTCGCCTTGCTGACTGCGCTGCTCGCGGCGGTCGCGATTGCGATGGCCGCGCAGCGCTACATGCGGCGCCATCTCGACGGCTGCGCGACGATGCGCTGCCTCGGCGTGAGCCGCCGCACGCTCGGCGCGCTGTTCGCGCTCGAATTCGCCGGCGTCGGCATCGCGTCGGGCGCCGCAGGCGCGGTGCTCGGCTATGGCGGCCACTGGGCGTTGCTGGCCGCGCTCGGCAGCCTGATCGACGTCGTGCTGCCGCCGCCGACGCTGTGGCCGGCGCTGATCGGCATGGGCGCGGCGCTCGTGCTGCTGCTCGGTTTCGCGCTGCCGCCGCTCGTGCCGCTCACGCGCGTGCCGCCGGTGCGCGTGCTGCGGCGCGAGTGGGGCGACGCATCGCGCACCGCGTGGGCCGCGTATGCGATCGGTGTCGTGCTGTTCGCGGGGCTGCTGATCGCGGCTGCCGGCAACCTGAAACTCGGCCTGATCGTCGCGGGCGGCTTCGCCGGCGCGCTGGTCGGGTTCGCGCTGATCGCCCGGCTCGTGCTGTTCGCGGCCGCGCGCGCGGTGCGCGATGCGCGCGTGGCCGCGGGCGTCGGCTGGCGATACGCGCTGGCGTCGCTGCACCGGCGCGGCACGGCCAGCGCGCTGCAGATCACCGCGCTCGCGCTCGGCCTGATGTGCCTGCTGCTGATCGCGATCACGCGCAACGACCTCGTGGCGGGCTGGCGGCAGTCGACGCCGCCCGACGCGCCAAACCAGTTCCTGATCGACATCCAGCCAGACCAGCGCGCCGATGTCGCGGCCTATCTGGCCGCGCACGGCGTGCGTGACGCCGTACCGGCGCCGATGGTGCGCGGCCGCCTCGTCGCGATCAACGGCAAGCCGGTGAATCCGGACGCGTACCCGTCCGAAGAGGCCCGCCGGCTCGTCGATCGCGAATTCAACTTGTCGTATACGACCGAACTGCCGTCCGACAACCGGATCGTCGAAGGCGACTGGTTCGGTACTGCGGCCACGCCGCAGATCTCGATCGAAGCCGGCCTGGCGAAGACGCTGAACGTGAAGCCGGGCGACACGCTGCGCTTCGACGTGACGGGGCTGACGGTCGATGCGCCGGTCACGAGCGTGCGCAAGCTCGACTGGGGCTCGTTCCGCGTCAACTTCTTCGTGCTGATGCCGCCGCCGGTGCTGAAGGATTTTCCGGCCGTCTATCTGACGAGCTTCCATCTGCCGGCATCGGACGCCGCGCTGCTCGATCCGCTGATCGCGCGCTACCCGAACCTAACCGCGATCGACGTCGCGCCGATCCTCGCGCAGTTGCAGCGGATGATGCTGCAGGTGGTCGGGGCGGTGCAGTTCCTGTTTGCGTTCACGCTCGCGGCCGGCGTGCTCGTGCTGTATACGGCGCTCGCCGGCTCGCGCGACGAGCGCGTGCGCGAGGCCGCGCTGCTGCGCGCGCTCGGCGCGTCGCGCGCGCAGGTCAATGCGGTGCAGCGCGCGGAATTCATCGTGGTCGGCGCGCTGGCCGGCGCGCTCGCGTCGGCGGGCGCGATCGCGGTCGGCTGGGTGCTCGCGTCGCGCGTGTTCGACTTCCAGCTCGCCGTCGATCCGTGGCTCGTGCCGGCCGGCATCGCGGCCGGCGTCGTCTGCGCCGGTGCGGCCGGCTGGCTGAGCCTGCATAATGTGTTGCGGCGCCCCGCGCTGCAGTCGCTGCGCGACGCCTGAGCGTCGCCGCAGCCCGAAGATCCCGTTTTCCGACAATCCGTATGACCGATGTGAATGACGATGCGCCGTCGCAGCCGACGGCGTTCGAACTCGTGGGCGGCGAAGCCCGCGTGCGCGAAATGGTGGACCGCTTCTACGACCTGATGGACCTCGAACCCGAGTTCGCGCAGATTCGTGCGCTGCATCCGCAGTCGCTCGACGGGTCGCGCGACAAGCTGTTCTGGTTCCTGTGCGGCTGGCTCGGCGGTCCCGACCACTACATCAGCCGGTTCGGCCATCCCCGGCTGCGCGCGCGGCACCTGCCGTTCCCGATCGCGTCGGTCGAGCGCGACCAGTGGCTGCGCTGCATGGCGTGGGCGATGGAGGATGTCGGGTTGCCGGAGCCGCTGCGCGAGCGGCTCATGCATTCGTTCTACGACACGGCCGACTGGATGCGCAACCGGCCCGGTTGATCGACCGGTACGCCGCTGCCCGCGCGCGGGACGATCTGCGTCTGGGCGCCCGTGCAGCCCGGCGCGACACTGGCCGTTTCCCCCATCGATACGAGGTCCCTCGATGACGACACAAGCGCTGTTTCGCGAAGACGCGTACCTCACGCAATGCGAGGCGATCGTCCAGGCCGTCGGCGACGATGGCATCCGGCTCGATCGCACGGTGTTCTATCCGCTCGGCGGCGGCCAGGCCGGCGACGCCGGCACGCTGACGCTGCCCGACGGCAGCACGATCGCGATTGCCGATACGCGCAAGGCGAAGTTCGACGGCGCGACGCCCGACGACGCCGTGCACGTGCCCGCGCCGGGCCAGGAGGCGCGCGTGGCGACGCTTGGTCCCGGCACGCGCGTGGTTGCCGCGATCGACTGGCTGCGTCGCTACCGGCACATGCGCCTGCACACGGCCGCGCACCTGATGTGCGCGGTGCTGCCGTACGCAGTCGACGGCTGCAGCGTGACGGCCGACTACGTGCGGCTCGATTTCGCGACGTCCGACGCGATCGACCGCGACGACGTCGAGCGGCGCCTCGCGAGCCTCGTCGGCGGCGCGCATCCGGTCACGACCGAATGGATCACCGACGACGAGATGGCCGAGCGGCCCGAACTCGTGCGCACGATGAGCGTGAAGCCGCCGATGGGCCTCGGCCGCGTGCGGCTGCTGCGCATCGAAAACGTCGACCTGCAGCCGTGCGGCGGCACGCATGTGCGCAACACGTCCGAAATCGGCGGGCTGCGGGTCGCGAAACTGGAAAAGAAGAGCGCGCGCACACGGCGCCTCGTACTGGAGTTTGCATGACGATCGATACCGGGAAAGCGGGCGCGGCGGCGCTCGATCCACAGGCACGGGAGATTCTCGATTTCTGGTTCGGTGAGCCGGGCTCGGCCGAATTCGGGCACGAACGCAAGATCTGGTTCAACGGCGGTGCGGCGTTCGACGACGTGCTGCGCACGCGTTACGGCGCGCTGCTCGACGCCGCGTGCGACGGCGCCTGCGATCACTGGGCCGGTTCGCCGGAGGGCGCGCTGGCGTTGATCGTCGTACTCGACCAGTTCTCGCGCAACATCCATCGCGGCACGCCGCGCGCGTTTGCCGCCGATCCGAAGGCGCTTGCGCTCGCCCGTCGCGTCGTCGCGGCTGGCTGGGACGCACAGTTGCCGAGCGGACATCATCGTGCATTCGCGTATCTGCCGTTCGAGCACGACGAATCGGTCGAGAGCCAGCGCGAGGCCGTGCGCCTGTGCGCGGGCATCCGCGACGAGGCCGGGTGCGAGGGTTATCACCGCTTCGCGTTGCTGCATGCGGCGGTCGTCGAGCGCTTCGGCCGCTTTCCGCACCGGAACGCGATTCTCGGTCGCGCGTCGACCGACGAGGAAACGGCGTTTCTACGGGAGCCCGGCTCGTCGTTCTGACGATCGGGTGTGACGACGGAAGGGGCGGCGAGTCCGTGACGCTGGCGGATTCGTGCCGCCGGCCGGCATCGCGCAAAGCGCGCGGCCTGTGCCGAAGCGGAAAGTAACGGCAGGCAGGACGGCGCATCGCGCCGCCCCGTGTCACTGCAGGTGCTGTTCGGGCGTGCGTACGTAGACGCGCAGTAGTTCCGCGTTGTCGCCCGGGCGGGCGCCGGTCCAGAACAGCTTCCATTCGTTGCCGGGCGCCGGATCGACGGCCCGTACGCCCTGCACGATCATCCACGTGCAGCGCGTCGTCTTCGCGTCGTCGATCGGCGTGTGCTGGATGCCGGAGAAGTAGTACAACATCGGCGCTTCCGATTCGCCGAGCCCGTGCAGGCTCGCCATGCAGTCGCCGTCGTTCCATTCGAGCGCGAGATGCGCGTTCAGGTCGTCGAACACCGAGCGATAGCTCTTCGCGACGTCGAGCCACGGCAGCAGCAGCGTATAGATCAGCCCCCACGCGACGAGCGCGCCGGCGCCCCACGACAGCGCGCCGCGCCACAGGCCCGTCGTGCGCAGCGACGGCAGCAGCGTCAGCCAGCCGACCGTCAGCGCGAGCGCGCCGGTCACGAGCGCGGGCTGGATCGGCATCGTCCAGTCGAGCGGCAGCCAGCGGCCGAGTAGCGCGAGATCGGCATGCGACGCAGCCGGATCGGCCATCACCGCCCAGATCGCCCATGCGAGCACGACGACCGTGCCGAACAGGATGCGGCTCAGGTAATCCCACGCGAGATGCAGCCGGCGCGGCAGGCGGTCGATCGCCTGCGCGGCGACCAGCGCGAGCGGGGCGAAGAACGGCAGGATGTAGAGCTGGCGCGACGTCGCGGACACCTGCAGCACCACGAGCCCGATACCGGCGAACAGCACGGGCAGCGCGATGCGCGGCGCGCGCCAGTCGCGCCATGCGCCGCGGGCGAGCGCGACGATCGCGAGCGGCGCGACCGGGAAGCCGACGAGCAGGAACGCACGCAGGATGAAGAACGGCTTGTCGTTTTCGGCGCCCAGTTCGGGAACGGAGAAGCCGAAGAAGCGGCCGACGTTGTTGTCCCAGAACCACGTCATGAACAGCGTTTCCGAGCGCAGGAACAGGGCGGTCGGCCAGATCAGTGCGAACGGCGCGAACACGAGCGCGGCAATGCCGAGCGCGCGTGCGAACGAGCGGGTGCGGCAGGCAGGATAGAGCGCCAGCGTGCAGGAAAGCGTGGCCGCGAATACGAGCGGCACGAACAGCCCTTTCGCCATCAACGCGACGCCGACGCCCGCGCCGAAGATCGGCGCGGCCCAGCGGCTCGCCGGATGCGCCGGCAGCCCGTGCCGCATCTGCTGCGCACGTGCGACGTGCTGCATCACGAGTTCGAGCAGCCCGCAGAACCCCATTGCCGTGCCGGCAAACAGCGCGACGTCCGTCATCATGTCGTGCACGTGCTTGATGACGACGAGCGTGCCCGCGCTCAGCACGACCGGGCCGAGCACGCGCAGGTCGAACCAGTCGTCCGCCCGGCTGGCCACGCGGGCCGCGCGCGCGATGAAGCCGAACGCGAGCGCGGCGAACAGCGCGCTCGCGAGGCGCGCCGCGTCGTGCAGCGGCATCACGCGCTGCAGCAGCCACGCGAGGCTGGTCGCGACCCACGCGTAAAGCGGCGGCTTTTCCATGAACGGCAGGCCGGCATTGGTCGGCACGACGAAGTCGCCGGTCTCGAGCATGTGCTGGATGATGCCGAACGTATAGGTTTCGTCCTGTTTCCACGGATCGTGCCCGAGCACGCCGGGCAGCGTGTACGCACACACCAGTGCGACGACGAACAGCCATGTGCGCCAGCCGAGCAGCAGCGAGCGCTCGCGTGGGGTGTGGGTGACGGCGATCGACGCGGCGACGGGCGTGCCGGCGACGTCCAGCGTCGCGATGACGTCGGTATCGGCGGTCGAGCGGGTGTGCGCAGCCGGGGCGGGCACGGGCGTGCGTCGCCGGCTGGGCGCTGCGGTTCCAGGCATGGAAAAGATCTCGGGTCGAGCGAGCCGGTCCGGCGACATGGGCAGGACCGATAAGGGGCTATATCCGGGTAACGGACAGCGTGTTCAAGACACCCGTCCGAATGCCCGCTAGTAAAACACGGAATTGTTACGGACGTTTACTGAAACTGTCACGGAATTGTGGAGATTTGTGGCGCTGTGACCACGGGGCGGTTTCGACCGCCGTATTGTTGCGCCGCGCGTCAGCTTAGCGGCCGCCGCCGACGTCGAGCAGGGCGCCTGTCGTGTAGGACGCCGTATCGCCGAGCAGCCACACGATCGCCTCGGCGATCTCCTGCGCTTCGCCCGCGCGACCGAGCGGTGTCTGCGCGCCGAGACGGGCCGCACGGTCCGGCTGGCCGCCGCTTGCATGAATGTCGGTCTCGATCAGGCCGGGGCGCACCGCGTTCACGCGCACGCCGTGCGGGCCGAGTTCCTTTGCCAGGCCGATCGTCAGCGAATCGACCGCGCCTTTCGAGCCCGCGTAGTCGACGTACTCGTTCGGCGAGCCGAGCCGCGACGCGATCGACGACACGTTGACGATCGCGCCGCCGCGGCCGCCGCGGTCGGTGGACAGCCGGCGCGCGGCTTCGCGCGCACACAGGTAGGCGCCGAGCACGTTGGTATCGAACATCCGCCGCAGCCGGTCGACCGGCATGTCGGCGAGCGGCATCGACGGCGCGACGATGCCTGCATTGTTGACCAGCGCGTCGAGCCGCCCGAATTCGGCGGCAACGGTGTCGAACATCGCGACGACGTCCGCCTCGTTCGCGACATCGCCCGCGACGATGCACGCGCGGCCGCCCGCGTCGCGCACGGCCTGCGCGGTCCGTTCGGCCGCCGCCGCGTCGCGCGCGTAGTTGATGCCGACGTCCCAGCCGCGTTCGGCCGCGAGCACGGCGGTCGCGCGGCCGATGCCACGGCTCGCGCCGGTGATGAGGACGGCCTTGCGGTCGGACGGTGCGGTCATCGTGCGGGTTCCGGTGAGGGTTACTTCGCTGCGTCGGGTGCCCACTTGTCGCGGGCGGGCGGCTGGTAGCGGCGCAGCCGCTCGATCAGCCCGGCCGGTTCCGATTCGACGCACAGCGCGTCGAAGTAGGCCGGCCGCATGAAGCCTTCGTCGACCGTATGACGCAACAGCGCGATCAGCGGATCGTAGAACGCATCGATGTTGTAGAGCGCGACGGGCTTGCGGTGATAGCCGAGCTGCGCCCACGTGTAGACCTCGAAGAGCTCCTCGAGCGTGCCGGCGCCGCCGGGCATCGCGACGAACGCATCGGAGAGGTCGGCCATCATCTTCTTGCGATGGTGCATGTCGGGCACCACGTGCAGTTCCGACAGCCCCGTATGGCCGACTTCCTTGTCGACGAGCAGCTCGGGGATCACGCCGACCGCACGGCCGCCGGCCGCCATCACTTCGTCGGCGATCACACCCATCAGGCCGACGCGGCCGCCGCCGTACACGAGCGTGAGGCCCTCGTCGACCAGCGCGCGGCCGAATGCGCGCGCGGCATCGGCATAGACGGGCCGCACGCCGGACGACGAGCCGCAGTAAACGCAGACCGCCTTCATTGCTTGGCGTCCTTGGCGGCGGCTTGACCGGTGGCGACGGGCCCGCCGGCCGGGCGCGGCGAACCGTCGCGCGGCGGCAGGTAGTCGGAGAACTGGCGCTTGGGCAGCTTGCCGGAGACCAGATCGTCGAACAGCTGGCGCGAGCGGCCGCGCAGGTACGGGGCCATGATCGAGATCACGTGCATGCTCACCTGGTGCAGCTCTTCGCGGATCGCGTCCTGGTCGTTGTATTTGCGCGGATGCATCACGTACTGGTACGACAGCCAGTACGTCGAGATCACCGCCATGTTGGTCGCGATGACTTCGATCTCGGCGGGCGTCGCGACCATTTCGGCGTCGGAGACGAGCAGTTCGCACATGTCGTGCGCGAAGCGCACCTTGTGGCTGATGATCTGCTTGAAGTGCGTCTCGAGCGTGCGGTTGCGTGCGAGCAGGTCGTTGAGGTCGCGATACAGGAACCGGTAGGTCCACATGAAATCGGCCATGTACTGCAGGTACGACCAGGTTTCGTCGATCGTCGGACGGTGATCTTCGGGGAAGCGCAGCCGCCGTTCGATCTGCTGCTCGAACTGCGCGAAGATGCTGTTGATGATGTCGTCCTTGTTGCGGAAATGGTAGTACAGGTTGCCTGGACTGATTTCCATTTCCTCGGCGATCGTCGTGGTGGTGACGTTCGGCTCGCCGATCTCGTTGAAGAGTTTCAACGACAACTCGAGAATCCGTTCGCGGGTGCGGCGGGGAGGTTTCGCTTCCATGTCGTCCGGCCCTGTGTGTGCCGGACTGGCGGGCGCTGCAATCGATGCTGCGTGATTCGTCCGGCGCGGGTTGCTGTTCTATGTCTAGCGGACGATTATAAACCGGGGTTTCGCCACATCGGGGCATTTCGTGATCGCGGCCCCGCGCGGCGCATGGTGCGGCGCCGCATGCGGGTGGCCGGGGCAGGCGCCCGGCAGGGCTAGAAGCCGAGCCAGCGTGCGACGACCGGGCCGAGCACGAAGCCCCAGGTCGTCACGCACGCGAACAGCGCGACCGTCACGGCCGCGCTGCCGAGGTCCTTCGCGCGCTTCGAGAGTTCGTGGCGCTCGAGCGAGATGCGGTCGATCGCGGCTTCGACGCTCGAGTTCAGCAGCTCGACGATCAGCACCAGCAGCACCGAGGCGATCAGCAGCGCGCGCGACGCGGCCGGCACCGGCGCGAAGGCGCCGATCGGCAGCATCAGCGCGGCGAGCGTGAGCTCCTGGCGAAACGCGCTTTCCTCGCGGATCGCGACGCGAAAGCCATTCAGCGAATGCTTGAGCGCGAACCACGCACGCGTGATGCCGCGGTGGCGCTTGTACGGGTTCGGCGGCAGCGGCGTCAGCCGATCGTCGGGGCCGAGCGGCTCATGCGGATGCGCGTCCGTTTCGGCGTGCGGCTCTTCCTCGTCGAACGGCCGGTGCCGTTGCGGCGTTGCGTTAAAGGGCGGGGTCTTGTCGTTCAGGTCTCGTTTCAAACGGCGGCACCTTCGGCGGGCGAGTACGCGGTCTTCGGCAGCGGCTTCAGATGCGACGCGAACTGCTCGGATGCCGCGCGCCACGAGAAGCGTTCCGCCCACGCGCGCGCAGTCGTGCGTTCGATCTTCAGCGCCTCGAGGCAGGCTTCCTGCAGGTCCTCGTGCATCGCGCCGGCGTCGCCTCCGCTGAGCACGTCGATCGGGCCCGTGACGGGATACGCGGCCACCGGCGTGCCGCAGGCGAGCGCCTCGAGCAGCACGAGGCCGAACGTGTCGGTGCGACTCGGGAACACGAACACGTCGGCCGCAGCATACACCTTCGCGAGTTCGGCCTGCGACAGCACGCCGAGATAGTTCGCCTCCGGGTAGCGCGACTTCAGCTCCGCGAGCGCGGGGCCTTCGCCCGCGACCCATTTCGAGCCGGGCAGATCGAGGCGCAGGAACGCCTCGACGTTCTTCTCGATCGCGACGCGGCCCACGTACAGGAAGATCGGCCGCGCGGTATTGAGCACCTTCGACTCCATCGGATGGAAGATGTCGAGATCGACGCCGCGCGTCCACAGCACCACGTTCGTGAAGCCGTATTTCTCGAGATCCTGCTTGACGACCGGCGTCGGCGCCATCACCGCGAGCGACGGGCCGTGGAACCAGTGCAGGAAGCGGTAGGTCGCGGCGAGCGGAATACCGAAGCGCGCCTGCACGTATTCCGGAAAGCGCGTGTGGTAGGCGGTCGTGTACGGCAGCTTGCGGGCGCGTGCATAGCGCCGGGCGGCCAGTCCGAGCGGGCCTTCGGTCGCGATGTGCAGCGCGTCGGGCGCGAACGCATCGATCCGCGCGCGCAGCTTGCGGTACGGCAGGATCGACAGGCGGATCTCGGGGTAGGTCGGGCAGGGCACCGTGCGGAATTCCAGCGGCGTCAGCAGTTCGACGCGGTGGCCGAGCGCCGTGAGTTCGCGCGACGTGCTTTTCAGCGTGCGCACGACGCCGTTGACCTGCGGTTCCCACGCATCGGTGACGATCATGATCTTCATCGCGGCATCTGTCCTGTAAGTAAGGTTGTGTCAGGCAGCGGCCTTGGCCTTGCGCGACGTGGTCTCCGACGGCGCGGAGCGCATCACCGTCCAGTAGACGATCTTCAGTTCGCCTTCCATCGTTTCGACGAGCGCGGACAGGCTTTCGACCCAGTCGCCGTCGTTGCAGTACAGCACGCCGTCGATGTCGCGGATCTCGGCCTTGTGGATATGGCCGCACACGACGCCGTCGCAGCCGCGGCGGCGGGCCTCGTCGGTCATCACGGTCTCGAACTGCGAGATGAAGTTGACCGCGTTCTTTACCTGGTGCTTCAGGTACTGCGACAGCGACCAGTACTGGAAGCCCAGCCGGCTGCGGATCCGGTTGAACCAGCGGTTCAGCACGAGGATCAGCGTGTAGAGCGTGTCGCCGAGGTACGCGAGCCATTTCGCGTGCTGGATCACGCCGTCGAACAGGTCGCCGTGCACGATCCACAAACGTTTGCCTGCGAGCGTCGTGTGGAATGCCTCGCCGCGCACCTGGATGTCGCCGAACGCGAGATCGCAGAACTGCCGCGCGCCTTCGTCGTGGTTGCCGGGGATGTAGACCACCTGCGTGCCCTTGCGCGCCTTGCGCAGGATCTTCTGCACGACGTCGTTGTGTGCCTGCGGCCAGTACCAGCCTTTCTTCAACTGCCAGCCGTCGATGATGTCGCCGACGAGGTACAGGTATTCCGAGTCGTTGTGACGCAGGAAGTCCAGCAGGTAGGGCGCCTGACAGCCGCTCGAGCCGAGGTGGATGTCGGACAGCCAGATGGTGCGGTAGCGATGGGCGGACGGTTCGGGGTCCTCGTGCTGCGTGGTGTGCGCGACGGGCGGCTTTTGCGACACCACGCCGTCGGTTGCCCCCGAGCCGGACAGGAACGCAGTGGCGGCGCGAGCGCCGATGGGGTGACGAAACAGTGAGGTCGCGGACGTTTTCTGGCCCATGCATGACTCGCGCCGGTTGACATTACCGGCATTCCGCCATGCGGGCGTGACTGTGCCGTGACAGTCACGAGACGTTCTTATTACGGCCGTTGAAGGGTGTTTAGCAGTGAATGGACAGGCGTTGCGTAACCTGCCGCACCGAACGATCGTCGCTTGTCCGGCACGGCCGTCCGGCTCGACGAGCGCACCGGACGAGCGGATTTCGTCTGACGAATGCGGTGCGTTAGCGCGGTATCGCGACGACGCGCGTGCGCGCGATCCGGTCGTGCAGGAACTGGCGATCGGCGTGCAACCGGGCGGCGCCGGCCCACACGACGATCCATGCGGCGGTGAGCGCGAGCGTGACGGGTACGGACAGTCCGAGGAGCGGGTGCAGCGCGAGCGGCGGCAGGAACCACAGCCAGCCGAGCACGTAGCGGACGAGCGCGTGGCCGGCGCTCAGCGGCCGGCCGCTCGACGATTCGAGCCGTAGCCGCCAGGTCTTCATCGGCAGCGTCTGGCCGCCGTGCGTCCAGAACCACACGAAATACGCGCCGACGACGAGCGCGATCCACGCGGCAAGCAGGTTGTGATGGACGAGGCCGTTGCGTTGCCGTGTCGCGAGGCTGAACGCGAGCCCGGCGAAGAACACGACGCCGAACAACAGTACGCCTTCGTAGAGCAGCGCGGCGAGGCGCCGCCGTACGGACGGCGCGACGGCCGGGGTTTCGGGGGCGCGGGCGCTCGCCACGGCCGCTCAGGAGCCCTTGAACAGCGAGGGCGCGTCGGCGGGCGACACCGGCGCCACGGCGGCCGGTGCGGATGCGGTGCCGGAGGTCGACGACGCGGGCGCCGGCTGCGCGGCGGCACCGGCCGACGCGGGCGCCGCGGCGGCCGCCGCGCCGCTCGCCGGGTGTTCGTGCGCGTTGACGAGGCGGCGCACGTCACGGTCGGCGACGGTCGGCGGCGCGCTGACGACACTCGGCTTGCGACGGCGCTCGGCGGCGGCAAGCCGTTCCTTCTGCTCTTGGGGGAGTTGCTGGTAGGCCTTCCACGCGCGCTCGCGCGCCTGAGCGGACAGCTCCTTCGCACTCTGGTAGTTCTCGCGCGCGACGCGGCGCTGCTCGGGCGTCATCTTCGCCCATTCGGTCATCCGCTCCTGCAGGCGTTTCTGGTCATCCGGCGATAACTTCGCGAAACGCGATGCGATCTTCAGCCATTTGCGCTTGCGGGCGTCGCTGAAGCCGTCCCACTGGTCGGCGAACGGAGCGAGGGCTGCGTGCTGCGCCGGCGTGAGGCGCGCCCACGACAGCGGGCCCGCGGCGGCCGGCAGCGGCAGGGGCAGCGGGGGGAGTTCGGTGGTCAGGCCGGTTGCGGTCGACGCGGGCGCGGCGGGGCTGGTGGTCGCGACGGGAGCCGTCGCGGGGGCCGGGTGAAATCGGGGATACGTGGCGACGTAGGAAACGGCGATCGCGATCACGCATCCGAAAAATACGGCCAGGCCGCGCTTCTGACTCACCCGTACGATCCCCTCGTTATTGTCTGTTAGTGAGCGCGCGAAAGATACGCGTTGAACCCGTGGTCGAGATACGCGTTGAGCGGCAGGTCGTCGCTGAGCATCGCCGCGTCGATGTCGGCGAGTTCGGCGGTGCGCTGCATGTCTTCCCAGTACGCGATGCCGACGAGCCCCGCGAGCAGCAACGCGAGCGGCCATGCGCGCAGCAGCCGGCGCGCGAACGACAGGCGGCCGGCCTGCGGGCGGTTCGCGGGCGTCGGGCCATAGGCGCCGGCCGCGCCGGCGAAGGCCGGCACGAACACCGGCGCACTCGCGGCTTCGGGCTTCTTGCGCGCGAGCGCGGCCCGGCGGGCGACGGCCAGCCGGTCGGTGGTCGCGGCAGGCAGGGCGGCGGCGCGCTCGTCCAGCGCGCGGCGCACCTTCAGCGCGAATTCGTGTTCTCGGTTTGCGGGAGCGGAGCTCATAGCGTGATTCCTTTGGCCTTGAGCGCTTGCGCCAATGTGTGGGTGGCTCGCGAGCAGTGCGTCTTGACGCTGCCCTCGGAGCACCCCATCGCGGCGGCAGTCTCGGCGACATCCATATCTTCCCAATAACGCATCAGGAACGCTTCCCGTTGACGCGTCGGAAGTTTCTGGATTTCCTCGTCGATCAGGGCCAGAACCTGCTCTCTTTCGAGGCGGTGCTCGCTGCTCTCGACGCCGGCGTTGTCGTCCGCGGATTCGAGCGTCTCGAGCGGGTCGAAGTCGTCGTCGTCGGTGTTGTTCAGCGACGAGAAGAGCGTCACCCACGTGTTGCGGACCTTCTGCCGGCGGAACCAGTCGTGGATCGCGTTCTGCAGGATCCGCTGAAAAAGCAGCGGCAGCTCGGCCGCCGGCCGGTCGCCGTACTTTTCAGCGAGCTTGATCATCGCGTCCTGCACGATGTCGAGCGATGCATCGTCGTCACGCACGGCGTACGCGGCCTGCTTGAACGCGCGCCTTTCGACGCCCGCCAGAAAGTCGGCGAGTTCCTTGTCTGATGCCATTCCGTGAAGGTATGCGCTGCGGCCCGCTGCGTGGTGTAAATGGTCGAAAAATTTCGTAAAACCCGCGGATGCTATCAAATTTTCGCGCGGCTTGGCACCGGGTCGGGCGCCGCACGTTGCGCGCGAACCGCGCCGGCGGGGCGCCGGGCGGCGCGCATGATGCGCTGCGGGATATTTTGCTTGACGGCTCAATCGCTACCCGCTATCGTCGGCGATTCGCAACATGAAGTGATGGTCTCATTTGAGGCTGGCCCAAGAAGCCCGCCCTTCAAACTAGACGCGCCGCTTGAACCCGAGCCACAAGCCCGGCAGAGAGCACCCGATCAATTTTTTGCCGAAAATTCGAAAGGTCAACATGAACATGCCCAGCGCGGAATTCTCCACGTCGGAACCCCTTTCCCCTCCCGATAGCGACTCCATCGGCGGTACCGTGCTCATGAAGGCACTGGCCGACGAAAACGTCGAATTCATCTGGGGCTATCCCGGCGGCTCGGTTCTCTACATTTACGACGAGCTGTACAAGCAGGACAAGATTCAGCACGTGCTGGTGCGCCACGAACAGGCGGCCGTGCACGCAGCCGATGCGTATGCGCGCTCCACCGGCAATGTCGGCGTCTGCCTCGTGACGTCGGGCCCCGGTGTCACCAACGCGGTGACCGGCATCGCAACGGCGTACATGGATTCGATCCCGATGGTCGTGATCAGCGGCCAGGTGCCGACGGCCGCGATCGGTCAGGACGCATTCCAGGAGTGCGACACCGTCGGCATCACGCGTCCCTGCGTGAAGCACAACTTCCTCGTGAAGGACGTGCGCGACCTCGCGGAAACCGTCAAGAAGGCGTTCTACATCGCCCGCACCGGCCGTCCGGGCCCGGTGCTGATCGACATCCCGAAGGACATCTCGAAGACGCCGTGCCAGTACGAGCCGATCAAGAGCGTGTCGCTGCGTTCGTACAACCCCGTCACGAAGGGCCATTCGGGCCAGATCCGCAAGGCCGTGTCGCTGTTGCTGACGGCGAAGCGCCCGTACATCTACACGGGTGGCGGCATCATCCTCGCCGACGCGTCGCGTGAACTGAACCAGTTCGCGGACCTGCTCGGCTACCCGGTCACGAACACGCTGATGGGCCTCGGCGGCTATCGCGCGTCGGACAGGAAATTCCTCGGCATGCTCGGCATGCATGGCACCTACGAAGCGAACATGGCGATGCAGCACTGCGACGTGCTGATCGCGATCGGCGCGCGCTTCGACGACCGCGTGATCGGCGATCCGGCCCACTTCGCGTCGCGTCCGCGCAAGATCATCCATATCGACATCGACCCGTCGTCGATCTCGAAGCGCGTGAAGGTCGACATCCCGATCGTCGGCGACGTGAAGGAAGTGCTGAAGGAGCTGATCGAGCAACTGCAGACGGCCGAACACGGCCCCGACACCGAGGCGCTCGCGCAATGGTGGAAGGACATCGAGAGCTGGCGCGCGAAGGACTGCCTGAAGTACGACCGCGAAAGCGAGATCATCAAGCCGCAATACGTGGTCGAGAAGGCGTGGGAGCTGACGGACGGCAACGCGTTCGTGTGCTCGGACGTCGGCCAGCACCAGATGTGGGCCGCGCAGTTCTACCGTTTCAACAAGCCGCGTCGCTGGATCAACTCCGGCGGCCTCGGCACGATGGGCTTCGGCCTGCCGGCGGCGATGGGCGTCAAGATGGCCCATCCGGACGACGACGTGCTGTGCATCACGGGTGAAGGCTCGATCCAGATGTGCATCCAGGAACTGTCGACCTGCCTGCAGTACGACACGCCCGTGAAGATCATTTCGCTGAACAACCGCTACCTCGGCATGGTCCGCCAGTGGCAGCAGATCGAATACAGCAAGCGCTATTCGCATTCGTACATGGATGCGCTGCCCGATTTCGTGAAGCTCGCCGAAGCGTACGGCCATGTCGGCATGCGGATCGAAAAGACTTCGGATGTGGAGCCGGCGCTGAAGGAAGCGCTGCGCCTGAAGGACCGCACCGTGTTTCTCGACTTCCAGACCGATCCGACCGAAAACGTCTGGCCGATGGTACAGGCCGGCAAGGGCATCACCGAGATGCTGCTCGGATCGGAAGATCTGTAACGGCGCGACGCGCGCAGCGCGCGATGCGGCCGCCTTCACGAAGGGCGGCGCGGCACGCGACGGCGCGCGGCGCGAGTGAATCGACACGGACACATTCTGGAAGAAGCGAACATGAGACACATCATTTCCGTCCTGCTGGAAAACGAACCGGGCGCGCTGTCGCGCGTGGTCGGTCTCTTTTCCGCACGCGGCTACAACATCGAAACCTTGACGGTGGCGCCGACCGAAGACCAATCGCTGTCGCGGCTGACCATCGTTTCCATTGGCTCGGACGACGTGATCGAACAGATCACGAAGCATCTGAACCGCCTGATCGAGGTGGTGAAAGTGGTGGACCTGACCGACGGTGCACACATCGAACGCGAGCTGATGCTGATCAAGGTACGTGCAGTGGGCAAGGAGCGCGAAGAAATGAAGCGGATGTCGGACATTTTCCGCGGCCGCATCATCGACGTGACCGAGAAGACCTACACGATCGAATTGACGGGCGCGAGCGACAAGCTCGACGCATTCATCCAGGGGCTGGACGCCACCGCGATCCTCGAGACCGTGCGGACCGGCAGCTCCGGCATCGGACGCGGCGAGCGCATCCTGAAGGTGTGATGCCGATATTGCAAGAAGGCACGCCGGGTGCGCCGTCATGTCCCGGCCCGCAGTACCCCATCCGAACGAATTGTTGAATTTTTGAATTAGCGAAGGAACCATCATGAACGTTTTCTACGACAAAGACGCCGACCTCTCCCTCATCAAGGGCAAGCAAGTCACGATCATCGGCTACGGCTCGCAAGGCCATGCGCACGCACTGAACCTGAAGGACAGCGGCGTGAACGTGACGGTCGGCCTTCGCAAGGGCGGCGCGTCGTGGAGCAAGGCCGAAAACGCCGGTCTCGCAGTGAAGGAAGTCGCGGAAGCGGTGAAGGGCGCGGACGTCGTGATGCTGCTGCTGCCGGACGAGCAGATCGCCGACGTGTACGCGAAGGAAGTGCACGCGAACATCAAGCAGGGCGCGGCGCTGGCATTCGCGCACGGCTTCAACGTCCACTACGGCCAGGTGATCCCGCGCGCCGACCTCGACGTGATCATGATCGCGCCGAAGGCCCCGGGCCACACCGTGCGCGGCACGTATGCACAAGGCGGCGGCGTGCCGCACCTGATCGCGGTTGCGCAGAACAAGTCGGGCGCGGCACGCGACATCGCGCTGTCGTATGCGGCGGCGAACGGCGGCGGCCGTGCCGGCATCATCGAGACGAACTTCCGTGAAGAAACCGAAACCGACCTGTTCGGCGAGCAGGCCGTGCTGTGCGGCGGTACCGTCGAGCTGATCAAGGCGGGTTTCGAGACGCTGGTCGAAGCCGGCTACGCGCCGGAAATGGCGTACTTCGAGTGCCTGCACGAACTGAAGCTGATCGTCGACCTGATCTACGAAGGCGGCATCGCGAACATGAACTACTCGATCTCGAACAACGCCGAGTACGGCGAGTACGTGACCGGCCCGCGCGTCGTCACGGAAGAGACGAAGAAGGCGATGAAGCAGTGCCTGACCGACATCCAGACGGGCGAGTACGCGAAGAGCTTCATTCTCGAAAACAAGGCAGGCGCGCCGACGCTGCAGTCGCGCCGCCGCCTGACGGCCGAGCACCAGATCGAGCAGGTCGGCGCGAAGCTGCGTGCGATGATGCCGTGGATCGCGAAGAACAAGCTGGTCGACCAGACGAAGAACTAAGCACCACGTGCTGTTCCGGCCCTTCGAGCGAAGGGCCGGCATCAAAAAGCCGTCCGAAGGCAGCAGTGCCCCGGGCGGCTTTTGTTATGCTACGGGCTTTGCAATTCACCGAACACAGAACGAATCCATGAACTATCCTCATCCGATCATCGCGCGCGAAGGCTGGCCGTTCATCGCGATTGCAGCCGTCATCGCGCTGTTGATCCATGCCGTCGGGGGCTTCGGCTTCGCGTGGCCGTTCTGGCTGCTGCTCGTCTTCGTCGTCCAGTTCTTCCGCGATCCGCAGCGCCCGATCCCGGCGCAGCCGAACGCGGTGCTGTGCCCGGCAGACGGCCGCATCGTCGCGGTCGAGACCGCGCAGGATCCGTACGCGAACCGCGAAGCGCTGAAGATCAGCGTGTTCATGAATGTCTTCAATGTCCATTCGCAGCGTTCGCCGGTCGATGGCGCGATCAGCAAGGTCGAGTATTTCCCGGGCGCGTTCCTGAACGCGGCGATCGACAAGGCGTCGACCGAGAACGAGCGCAACGCGGTCGTGATCCAGACGGCGAGCGGCAAGACCGTCACGTCCGTGCAGATCGCCGGCCTGATCGCGCGCCGGATCCTCTGCTACGTCCGTGCCGGCGAGCCGCTGTCGCGTGGCCAGCGCTACGGTTTCATCCGCTTCGGTTCGCGCGTCGACGTGTACCTGCCGCTCGGCAGCCGCGCGAAGGTGTCGATCGGCGAGAAGGTCTACGCGTCGTCGACGATCCTCGCCGAGCTCGAGCAGTAACGGGCGGGGCGCACGATGGCCGCATTCAAACCGCGTCGGCCGCGCAATGGCTCCAGCCAGACGCCACGCCCGTTCCGCCGCAACAAGGTGATGGCGCCCGATCAGGCGCCGCTCGAAAGCCGCCGTGCCGCGCGCCAGCGGTTCCTGAAGACGCGCGGCATCTATCTGCTGCCGAACGCATTCACGACCGCCGCGCTGTTCTGCGGCTTCTTCGCGGTCGTGCAGGCGATGAACGTGCGCTTCGAGATCGCCGCGATCGCGATTTTCGTCGCGATGGTGCTCGACGGGATGGACGGGCGCGTGGCGCGCATGACGCATACGCAGAGCGCGTTCGGCGAGCAGTTCGACAGCCTGTCGGACATGGTGTCGTTCGGCGTGGCGCCCGCGCTCGTAATGTACGAGTGGGTACTGAAGGATCTCGGCCGCTGGGGCTGGCTCGCCGCGTTCGTCTATTGCTCGGGCGCTGCGCTGCGTCTCGCGCGCTTCAACACGAACATCGGCGTGGTCGACAAGCGCTTTTTCCAGGGGCTGCCGAGCCCGGCCGCCGCCGCGCTGATCGCGGGCTTCGTGTGGCTCGCGACCGACAACCGCGTGCCGATGAAGCTCGGCTGGCTGCCGTGGGTCGCCTTCGTGCTGACGATCTACGCGGGCGTGACGATGGTGTCGAACGCGCCGTTCTACAGCGGCAAGGCGCTCGACGTACGGCACCGCGTGCCGTTCGCGGCGATCCTGCTCGTCGTCGTCGCGTTCGTGCTCGTGTCGTCCGATCCGCCGCTGATGCTGTTCTGCCTGTTCGTGCTGTACGGGTTGTCCGGCTATGTGTTCTGGGCCTACACGGCCGTCCGCGGGCGCGCGAATCCGGCGCGCTCGTCGCAGCGCGATCACTGACGCCGACGCTGCGATTTGCCCGGAAGCGGCGGCCTCGGGGCCGCCGTTTTCATTTGGCCCTTTTTCGAGCCCGGCCACGTCGATTCCCGGGTGCCGTCCGATTGCGCGGCCAACGGAATGTCGCTATAGTCTTCGGCATGACTGCCTTTTTCCACCTCTCCCTCCTTCTAGCCGGTGCGCCGCTACGCGCGCTAGCTTTGGCGCGCCTGCCGCGCTGACCGTTCTCGCCCTCCGTCTCAAGCCTCGTCTGTTGTTGAACGTCGCCAGCGGTGGCGCGATCTCGTTACGTTTGACTTCCGTATAAAAGAGCCCTGGAGCCCCCATGACAGACAAGCTGATCATTTTCGATACGACGTTGCGTGACGGCGAGCAATCGCCCGGTGCGTCGATGACGAAGGAAGAGAAAATCCGCATCGCGAAGCACCTCGAGCGGATGAAGGTCGACGTGATCGAGGCCGGCTTCGCCGCCAGCTCGAACGGCGATTTCGACGCGATCCACACGATCGCCGGTCTCGTGAAGGACAGCACGATCTGCTCGCTGGCGCGGGCCAACGACAAGGACATCCAGCGCGCGGCCGACGCACTGAAGCCGGCCAACAGCTTCCGGATCCACACGTTCATCGCGACGTCGCCGCTGCACATGGAAAAGAAGCTGCGGATGACGCCCGATCAGGTGTTCGAGCAGGCGCGCCTCGCGGTGCGTTTCGCGCGCAAGTTCACCGACAACGTCGAGTTCTCGCCGGAAGACGGCAGCCGTTCGGACATGGATTTCCTGTGCCGCGTGCTGGAAGCCGTGATCGCCGAAGGCGCGACGACGATCAACATCGCCGACACGGTCGGCTACGGTGTGCCGGAGCTCTACGGCAACCTCGTGAAGACGCTGCGCGAGCGCATTCCGAACTCGGACAAGGCGATCTTCTCGGTGCACTGCCATAACGACCTCGGGATGGCGGTGGCGAATTCGCTCGCCGGCGTGAAGATCGGCGGCGCGCGTCAGGTCGAGTGCACGATCAACGGTCTCGGCGAGCGCGCGGGCAACACGTCGCTCGAAGAAATCGTGATGGCGGTGAAGACGCGCAAGGACTACTTCGGTCTCGACGTCGGTATCGACACGTCGCAGATCGTGCCGACGTCGAAGCTCGTGTCGCAGATCACCGGCTTCGTCGTGCAGCCGAACAAGGCGGTGGTCGGCGCGAATGCATTCGCGCACGCGTCGGGCATTCACCAGGACGGCGTGCTCAAGGCGCGCGACACGTACGAGATCATGCGTGCGGAAGACGTGGGCTGGACCGCGAACAAGATCGTGCTCGGCAAGCTGTCGGGCCGCAACGCGTTCAAGCAGCGCCTGCAGGAGCTTGGCGTATCGCTCGACAGCGAAGCCGAATTGAATGCCGCGTTCATGCGCTTCAAGGATCTGGCCGACCGCAAGGCGGAGATCTTCGACGAGGACATCATCGCGATCGTGTCCGAGGAATCGGCGCTCGCGCAGGAGCAGGAGCACTTCAAGTTCGTGTCGCTGTCGCAGCGTTCGGAAACGGGCGAGCAGCCGCAGGCGAAGGTCGTGTTCGCGGTCGAAGGCAAGGAAGTGACCGGCGAGGCGCGCGGCAACGGTCCGGTCGATGCGACGTTCAATGCGATCGAGGGCGAAGTCGGCAGCGGGTCCGAGCTGCTGCTGTACTCGGTGAACGCGATCACGACCGGCACGCAGGCGCAGGGCGAAGTGACCGTCCGTCTGTCGAAGAGCGGGCGGATCGTCAACGGCGTCGGTACCGATCCGGATATCGTCGCCGCGTCCGCGAAGGCATATATTTCGGCGCTGAACAAGCTGCATTCGAAGGACGACAAGGTCAACCCGCAGCGCTCGTAAGCGCCGCGCGTGACGCGCCCCCGAAACGCCCCGTGCGGCCCTGTGCCGCCGGGGCGTTTTTTTATCGGCCGCTCATTCGGCGGCCGGCGCACGGAACAGCCAGCGGCGCGCAGCCGCGCGTGGCGCGGGATGGCGCCGGCGGAACTCGACCGCGATCCCGCGCCGCGGCGCATCGGCGACGAACGCATCCAGCAGTTCGAGCACGTCGTGATCGATGTAATCGGCGCGCGTCGCGTCGATGATCACCGCCGCCCGGTCCGGAATGTGCCGCAGGTGGTGCTTGACTTGCACCTTGCCGAGAAACGACACGTCCTTGCGGAACGACAGCAGGAAGTGGTCGTCGTGCTGCGCGAGCGTGACGGGGCTCTTCAGGTTCGCGACGGCGACGGCCAGCACGCTGCACGCGAGACCGAGCGCGATACCGAACAGCAGGTCGACCGTCAGCACGCCGGCGATCGTCGCGGCGAACGGCACGAACGCGGCCGGCCCCTGTTTCATCACCGAGCGGAACAGCGCCGGCTTCGCCAGCTTGAAACCCGTATGGATCAGGATCGCGGCCAGGCTCGCGAGCGGGATCAGGTTGATCAGCCCGGTGAGTGCGAACACGCTGGCGAGCAGCAGCACTCCGTGGATGATCGCCGACATCCGGCTTTGCGCGCCCGCGTTGACGTTCACCGAGCTGCGCACGATCACCGACGTGATCGGCAGGCCGCCGACCGCACCCGCGACGAGGTTGCCGACGCCCTGGGCCTTCAGTTCGCGATCGGGCTGCACCGGCCGGCGCTTGGGGTCGAGCTGCTCGACCGCCTCGAGGCTCAGCAGCGTCTCGAGGCTGGCGACGACCGCAAGCGTGATCGCGACGCGCCATACGTCCGGATTGACGAGCTGCGCGAAGTTCTGGCCGAGCTCCGCGTGCTTGAGCGATGCGGCGAAGGCGGCGAACGATCCGAGTTCGGGCAGTGTGACGCGATGGGCGGCGCCCGGCGCGACCGCGGGCGCGACGACGCCCAGCACGAGCGTCGCGCCGATGCCGAGCACGACCACCGCGAGCGGCGCGGGCACCGAGCGCACCAGCGCGAAGCGGCGCAGCGCGGGGGTGTCCCACGCCACGAGCAGCGCGAGCGAAACGAGCGCGATGGCCGTGGCGGCCCATGCGACGGGCAGGCCCGGCCAGTTCGCAAACGATTGCGCGGCCTGGCCGCCAATGCCGAATGCGAACGGAATCTGCTTCACGATCAGCAGCAGGCCGATCGCGGCGAGCATGCCCTTGATGACGGGCGACGGCACATAGGCGGCGAAGCGGCCCGCGCGCAGCATGCCGAAGCCGAACTGGAGCACGCCGGACAGCAGCACCGCGAGCAGGAACGCGGAGAAGCTGCCGAGTTGCGCGATCCCTTCGACGACGATCACGACGAGGCCGGCGGCCGGCCCGCTGACGGACAGCGACGAGCCGCTCAGCAGCGCGACGACGATGCCGCCGACGATGCCCGACACGAGCCCGGCGAACGGCTCGACGCCTGAGGCGTTGGCGATGCCCAGACAGAGCGGCAGCGCGACGAGGAAAACGACGATGCCGGCGACGATGTCGCGCGGCAGGGTGGATAGGCGCTCGTTCAGTTTCATGGTTGGGAGTGGTTTCGTTGGCATGGAGGGCGGGGCGCGGATCAGCCGAGCGCGGCGGCCGCGGCAGGCTCGGCTTCGGCTTCGGCCGGCGGCGCCGTGTAGCCGGAATCGAGCTCCTTCAGGCGCCCGTCGGCGAGCGAAAAGATCCAGCCGTGCACGAGCGGCGGCCGTTCGCGGCCGCGTACGATCGGCGACGCGCGCAGCAGCCGCACCTGTTCGAGCACGTTTAGCTCGGCGAGGCGGTCGGCGGCGGCCAGGTCGTCGAGCCCGTCGAGCGCGTCGCGATGACGCCGCGCGAGCGCGCAGAGCGGCGCGATGCGGCGCGCGACGTGCGGCAGGTCGGCGGGCGGCGGCAGCAGCGACGCGCGGACCCCGCCGCACCCGTAATGGCCGCATACGATCACGTGATCGACCTTCAGCACTCGCACCGCGTACTCGAGCACGCTGGCGGAATTGTCGTCGTCGGGGTGGAACAGGTTCGCGATGTTGCGATGGACGAACAGCTCGCCGGGTGCGCAGTGCGTGATGGTTTCGGCCGGCACGCGGCTGTCGGCGCAGCCGATCCACAGCACGCGCGGGTTCTGGCCGCGCGCGAGCGCGTCGAAGAAGCCGGGCGTGTGTTCGCGCGTCTCGCGGGCCCAGGCAATGTTGGCAACCAGCATGCTCTTGGGGCGATTCATGAGGACTCCTTTCCGATAAAGGCAAATAAATACCGAATGAAATGGCGCAATGGCATTCTTTCTAAATTGAAAGGTTTGGTTTCGGTGATATTAGGGGTATGCCCTAGCAGTCCGGGTGAGTTGAAACAAATTGTTTCAAATTGATTGGGCGTAGTGCATTGCATGCACCAGCCCGACGCATGACATGCACTGCCCATGCCTGTTTACGCGCCACGGCCCGCATGACGGGGCGTTCAGCGTATTGCCATCGCAATGTCATCGATCGGGAAAGTTTTCCGTCTTATTCGTTAAATCAATAAGGCGACGGAAAAAATGAAATGGCCATTCAGCAATAATTCGTGAATGGCCATTGCGATAATTGCGCGTAAATGTGCAATCGGTCAGAACAGGTTGCGGCGATCGGGGTCGTGCAGCGGGTCCGGCGTTTTCTGCGTGGTGCGCAGGATGCCCTGCGGATCGAAGTAGAAGCTGTACATCATGTACCAGACGTTGTCCTCCAGATACCGGTACGTCCAGACCTCGCGCTTCATCAGCGGGAAGTAGGAGGTCTCGACCGGGCGTCCGAAATTGACGAGGACGTCGGTCTTCGTCCACTTGCCGATTTCCGCGCGATAGAACTCGCTCGGCTGCAGCACCTGGCGCACGTTGACGATCCGGTGGGCTGCATCGACGTCGGCCGCGACCGTGATCTCGCCCATCGGCTGAGTCGGCCACATCAGGCGCTTGCCGCCGCCGGGCAGGTCGTAGATCTCGCGCGGCGGCCCCATGCGCGCGACGATCGCCGATTCGTCCTGGCCGGCCTGGTATTGCTGCCACGGTTGCGCGCAACCGGCCAGCAGCGCGGCGGCGCAGGCGGCCAGCACCGGCAGGCGCGCAGGAATGCGAATGCGCATCGGATTTCTCCAGAACACGGAAACAAGCCCCGTTTTATCACGGACGGCGCGCGATCGCGCATCGCGCGGAAAAAAATCGGTGCGGATCGCGCACCGCCGCGCTTGCGGGCGGCGGGTGCGGGAGCCTATGATCCGCGCTTCTCGGGCAGATTGAAGGGCAGGTGGCCGATGCAGGGGTGGAAGCGATGCGCGCTCGCGTGGAGCGCGGGGTGGATGCTGATGTCGTCCGCATTTGCCGGTGGCGAGCCGGTGCGGATCGCGCTGATCGAAGGGATGTCGGGCCCGTTCGCGAACGCGGGCGCCGCGGTCGAGCGCAACCTGCGCTTCGGCGTCGAGCAGGTCAATGCGGCGGGCGGCGTGAAGCTGCGCGACGGCGCGCACCGGCTCGAACTCGTGGTGCTCGACAGCAAGGGCAGCCCGGAGGAGGCGCTCGTGCAATTGCGCGCGGCCGCCGACCGCCGTATCGGCTTCGTCGCGCAGGGCAACAGCTCGGCCGTCGCGGCCGCGCTCGTTGCGGCGCTCGACAAGCTGAACGCGCGCGATCCGGACCGCCGGATGCTGTTCCTGAACTATTCGGCCGACGATCCGGCGCTGACGGGCGCGCGCTGCAGTTTCTGGCATTTCCGCTTCGACGCGCATGCCGGCATGCGGATGGCCGCGCTCGCGGACGTGATGGCGCGCGATCGCGCGCTGCGCAAGGTCTATCTGTTGAACCAGGACTACAGCTTCGGCCACGACGTCAGCGCCCTCGCGCGGCAGGCGCTGGCCGCGCGACGCCCGGACGTGACGATCGCCGGCGACGAATTTCACCCGATCGGCCGGATCAAGGATTTCTCGCCGTATATCGCGAAGATCCGCGCGAGCGGCGCGGACGCCGTCGTGACCGGCAACTGGGGCAACGACCTCACGTTGCTCGTGAAGGCGGCGCGCGAACAGGGGCTCGATGCGAAGTTCTATACGTTCTACGGCAACAGCCTCGGCGCGCCGGCGGCCTTGGGCGACGCGGGCGTAGGCCATGTCGTGGCCGTTGCGGACTGGCACCCGAACGCGGGCGGCGTCAGCTCCGACGCGTTCTACCGTGCGTTCCGGGCCCGTTTCCCGGCCGCGCAGGACGACTATCCGGTGCGGCGGATGAGCCAGATGATCGAAATGCTGGCCGCCGCGATGACCCGCGCGGGTTCGGCCGACCCGGTCGCAGTTGCGCGTGCGCTCGAGGGCCTATCGTTCGACGACGGCTTTCACGCGTCGCGGATGCGCGCGCAGGATCACCAACTGATCCAACCCCTTTACGTGATGGAAATGGATAAGGCCGGTACGCCGGGCGTGCGCTTCGACAACGAAGGGTCGGGCTACGGCTTCCGGACGGTGCTCGCGGTGCCGGCGCTGCGTACGGAGATGCCGTCGACGTGCTCGATGACGCGCCCGTGACAGGAGACGGTAAGAACGGCACCGAGTTGTGCTACAATGCGCGCCGGTTGTAAATCACGGCACGGCCATTCTTCCGTGTCCGCCTGTTCAGTTAGAAAGGAAATCACATGTCTGTTGCAGATATCAAGAAGTCGGAAGTCGTTGCTCAGTTCGCCCGCGGTACCAACGACACGGGGTCGCCCGAAGTCCAGGTCGCACTGCTGACCGCACGTATCGTCGAACTGACGGGTCACTTCAAGACCCATGCGAAGGATCACCACAGCCGCCGCGGCCTGCTGCGCATGGTGAGCCGCCGCCGCAAGCTGCTCGACTACCTCAAGGGCAAGGATGCCGACCGTTACCGCGCACTGATCGAGAAGCTGGGTCTGCGTAAGTAATCGAGGCGATTGCCGCCAGCAAGATGCCTGTGTCAGTCCGCTGATACAGGCATTTTGTTTTTGCGCGGTGCGTAGCGTCACACGCATCGCAGGCTGTCCGGCACGTTCGTGCGGGGCCGCCGCCACGACCGATACCGGGGCGGGATTTGTGTCATTCCAGCGCGTCGCTGCATGAGCGCCGCGCTGGAATGGCATAAAAAACACACCTTGCTCCGGGTGATTCGGTCGGGACGCCGCCGCGCGGGATCGCCGGCGCGGCGAACGAAATGCATGAATACAAAGGAGCAACCATGTCCATGTTCAACAAGGTCGTGAAGGAATTCCAATGGGGCCAGCACAAGGTGCGCCTCGAAACCGGTGAAGTCGCCCGCCAGGCGAGCGGTGCCGTGATCGTCGACGTCGAAGACACCGTCGTGCTGGCAACCGTCGTCGGCGCGAAGTCGGCGAAGCCGGGCCAGGATTTCTTCCCGTTGACCGTCGACTATCTCGAGAAGACCTACTCGGCCGGCAAGATCCCGGGCGGCTTCTTCCGCCGCGAAGGCCGTCCGTCGGAACACGAGACGCTGACGTCGCGCCTGATCGACCGTCCGCTGCGCCCGCTGTTCCCGGAAGGCTTCTACAACGAAGTCCAGGTCGTGATCCACGTGCTGTCCGTGAACCCGGAAATCCCGGCGGACATCCCCGCGCTGATCGGCGCATCGGCTGCGCTCGCCGTGTCGGGCCTGCCGTTCAACGGCCCGGTCGGCGCCGCGCGCGTGGCGTACATCGACAACGCGTACGTGCTGAACCCGACGCGTGAGCAGCTCAAGGCATCGCGCCTCGACCTCGTCGTCGCGGGTACGGAGCGCGCCGTGCTGATGGTCGAATCGGAAGCCGATCAACTGTCGGAAGACGTGATGCTGGGCGCCGTGGTGTTCGGCCACGAGCAGATGCAGGTCGCGATCGACGCGATCCACGACCTGGTCCGCGACGGCGGCAAGCCCGAGTGGGACTGGCAGCCGGCGCCGAAGAACGAGGCGCTGATCGCACGCGTGACCGAGCTGGCGCAGAACGATCTGCTCGCCGCTTACCAGCTCCGCGACAAGCAGGCGCGTTCGGCGAAGCTGAAGGAAGTCTACGCGGCGACGTCGGCGAAGCTCGAGGAAGAGGCGCTGGCGGCCGGTACGGTCGCGGCCGACAAGGCCACGGTCGGCAACGTGCTGTTCGACATCGAAGCGAAGATCGTCCGCTCGCAGATCCTGAACGGCGAGCCGCGCATCGACGGCCGCGACACGCGCACCGTGCGCCCGATCGAGATCCGCACCGGCGTGCTGCCGCGTACCCATGGCTCGGCGCTGTTCACGCGCGGCGAGACGCAGGCGCTGGTCGTCGCGACGCTCGGCACCAAGGGTGACGAGCAGATCATCGACGCGCTCGAAGGCGAATACCGCGAGCGCTTCATGCTTCACTACAACATGCCCCCGTTCGCGACCGGCGAAACGGGCCGCGTCGGCTCGCCGAAGCGCCGCGAAATCGGCCACGGCCGCCTCGCGAAGCGCGCGCTGGTCAAGTGCCTGCCGAGCGCCGACGAATTCGGCTACTCGATCCGCGTCGTGTCGGAAATCACCGAGTCGAACGGTTCGTCGTCGATGGCGTCGGTGTGCGGCGGCTGCCTCGCGCTGATGGACGCCGGCGTGCCGATGAAGGCGCACGTCGCGGGTATCGCGATGGGCCTGATCCTCGAAGGCAACAAGTTCGCGGTGCTGACCGACATCCTCGGCGACGAAGATCACCTCGGCGACATGGACTTCAAGGTGGCCGGCACGGAGCAGGGCGTGACGGCGCTGCAGATGGACATCAAGATCCAGGGCATCACGAAGGAAATCATGCAGGTCGCGCTCGCGCAGGCGAAGGAAGGCCGCATGCACATCCTCGGCAAGATGACCTCGGCGGTGTCGGGTGCGAACACGCAACTGTCGGAATTCGCGCCGCGCATGATCACGATCAAGATCAACCCGGAAAAGATTCGCGACGTGATCGGCAAGGGCGGTTCGGTAATCCGCGCGCTGACGGAAGAAACGGGCACGACCATCGACATCTCGGACGACGGCGTCGTGACGATCGCGAGCACGAGCAGCGACGGCATGGCCGAAGCGAAGAAGCGCATCGAGCAAATCACGGCTGAAATCGAAGTCGGCCAGGTGTACGAAGGCACGGTGCTCAAGCTGCTTGATTTCGGCGCGATCGTGAACCTGCTGCCGGGCAAGGACGGCCTGCTGCACATCTCGGAAATCGTCAACGAGCGCGTGAAGGACATCAACGACTACCTGAAGGAAGGCCAGCAGGTGAAGGTCAAGGTGATCCAGACGGACGAGAAGGGTCGCGTGCGTCTGTCGGCCAAGGCGCTGCTGAATGAAGCAGCGGCGGCAGCGCAGTCGGATACGCCGCCGCAGCAGTAAGCGGACAGGCGGACCAACGGCCGGCAGTGCGAAAGCGTGCCGGCCGTTTTTTCTGTAGCATCGTTGTGCGGCGCAGCAGCGCCGGCCAGGCGCCCGCGCCGTGCGCATGGGCGTGCCATCCGATTCCGATCCTGGAGCGACTCTCACCATGAAAGCCATCGAAATCACCGAATTCGGCGCCCCCGACGTGCTGAAGCTCGCGGAGCGTCCGCGGCCCGAACCGAAGCGCGGCGAGGTGTTGATCAAGGTGGCGGCTTCCGGCGTGAACCGGCCCGACGTGTTCCAGCGCAAGGGCGCCTATGCGCCGCCGCCGGGTGCGTCGGATCTGCCGGGCCTCGAGGTCGCGGGCGAGATCGTCGGCGGCGATTTGTCCGATGCGGCGCTGAATCCGTTCGGCCTGAAGCTCGGCGATCGCGTGTGCGCGCTGCTCGCGGGCGGCGGCTATGCCGAATACGCGGTCGCGCCGCTGCCGCAGTGCCTGCCGGTGCCCGACGGCCTCACCGATATCGAGGCCGCATCGTTGCCCGAAACCTTCTTCACCGTGTGGAGCAACGTGTTCGACCGTGCGCAGCTCGGCGCGGGCGAGGGCGGCGAACAGGAGACGCTGCTCGTGCAGGGCGGCTCGAGCGGCATCGGCGTCACGGCGATCCAGATCGCGCATGCGCTCGGCTTTCGCGTGTTCGCGACGGCAGGCACAGCCGACAAGTGCCGTGCGTGCGAGGCGCTCGGCGCCGAGCGCGCGATCGACTACAAGACGGAAGACTTCGTCGAAGTCGTGAAGTCGCTGACGCACGATCGCGGCGTCGACGTGATCCTCGACATGGTGGCGGGCTCGTACGTGCCGCGCGAGCTGTCCGCGCTCGCGGACGGCGGCCGTCTCGTGCTGATCGCGCTGCTCGGCGGCGCGAAGGCCGAGGTCAACCTGAACGAGATCCTGCGGCGCCGGTTGACGGTGACGGGCTCGACGTTGCGCCCGCGCCCGGTCGAGTTCAAGGCGCGCATCGCCGCGCAGCTGAAGGCGCGCGTGTGGCCGCTGCTGGCCGACGGTCGCATCAAGCCCGTGATCTATCGTGTGCTACCGGCCGGCGAGGCTGCGCAGGCGCATGCGCTGATGGAGAGCGGCGAGCACATCGGCAAGATCGTGCTTGATTGGGGCGCGAACGCATGACGGCCCGCGCGGCGGGCTTGACATACGCGGTTTGACCGGTTCAAGCCGCGCGCAGTAAAATCGCGGGTTTGCTTCGCCAGATCCAACCTGACGGCCGGGTTCCGGCACGTTAATGACAAGATAGTGACGAGACAGACACGATGTCGAAACAACGAACAAAGCGAGTGATCGGCAACTGGAAGATGCATGGCCGGCTGGCCGGCAACCAGGCGCTGCTGAGCGAAGTGGTGCAGGGTGCGGGCGCGGTGGCGGCTGAAACGTCGATCGGCGTGTGCGTGCCGTTCCCGTATCTCGCGCAGGTTCAGGCGCAGCTCGGCGGCGGCCGTGTCGCGTTCGGTGCGCAGGACGTGTCCGCGCACGAGCAAGGCGCGTTCACCGGCGAGGTGGCGGCTGCGATGGTGGCGGAGTTCGGCGCGCAATATGCGATCGTCGGCCATTCGGAGCGTCGCGCGTATCACGGCGAAAGCAGCGAGACGGTCGCGGCGAAGACGCAACGCGCGCTCGCGGCCGGCCTCACGCCCGTCGTGTGTGTCGGCGAGACGCTCGACGAGCGCGAGTCGGGTGCGACCGAGCAGGTCGTCGGTGCGCAGCTCGACGCGGTGCTGGCCGTGCTGACGGCTGACGAAGCAGCCCGCATCGTCGTCGCGTACGAGCCGGTCTGGGCGATCGGCACGGGCAAGAGCGCGACGTCGGCGCAGGCACAGGACGTGCACGCGTTCCTGCGTGCGCGTCTCGCGGCAAAGGGTGCGGAGGGCGTGTCCGTGCTGTACGGCGGCAGCGTGAAGCCGGACAACGCGGAAGAGCTGTTCGCGCAGCCGGACATCGACGGCGGCCTGATCGGCGGCGCGTCGCTGAAGGCGGAAGATTTTCTGGCGATCTGCCGGGCTGCGCGTTGAGCGGTCCGAGATCGAATTGAACCATGACGGCGGCCGGTCGGTCCGGTCGCTTGATCCAATCGGGTGGGTGTGATGCTGTTATTCAAGACGCTGATTATTGTGGTACAGGTGCTGTCTGCACTCGGTGTGATTGGGCTCGTGCTGCTGCAGCACGGCAAGGGCGCCGACATGGGCGCCGCATTCGGCAGCGGCGCGTCGGGCAGCCTGTTCGGTGCGACGGGCTCGGCGAACTTCCTGTCGCGCACGACGGCCATTCTCGCGGCGATTTTCTTCGTCGCAACGCTCGCGCTGACGTACCTCGGTTCGTACAAGTCGACGCCGTCGGCGGGCGTGCTCGGCACGGCGGTGACCGCGCCGGCATCGGCTCCGGCAGCATCGACGCCGGCCGTCGCGGCGTCTGCCGCCGCCGGTTCGGCCGCAAGCGCGCCGGGCCAGGATGTCCCGAAATAAAAAGTTAATTTTTTTGCGGTTGTGCGTTGAACAAATCCGGAACTCGGGTTAGAATTTAATTCTTGAAGCGATTCGCGGGAACAAGCAGCACAACCCGAGTTGCATGCAGTGCCGACGTGGTGAAATTGGTAGACACGCTATCTTGAGGGGGTAGTGGCGAAAGCTGTGCGAGTTCGAGTCTCGCCGTCGGCACCAAAGTTACTCAATGCCAGCCGCTTCTAGTGGCTGGCATTTTTCATTTCTGGGGTGTGCTTGCGGTTGTCTTGCGATCGCCTGCACTCCGAAATGATTCCTTCCGCCGGAAGTGGTATTCTCCGGACGCTCAGAACCAACCGATAGAGGATTGCCTTGAACCTCGCAGCCTATTACCCCGTCTTGTTGTTCCTCCTCGTGGGCACTGGTTTAGGTATAGCGCTGGTCAGCATCGGCAAGCTCCTTGGTCCCAACAAGCCGGACGTCGAGAAGAACGCACCGTACGAGTGCGGCTTCGAAGCCTTTGAAGACGCCCGGATGAAATTCGACGTACGGTATTACCTCGTCGCCATCCTGTTCATCATCTTCGATCTCGAAACCGCATTCCTGTTTCCGTGGGGCGTCGCGCTCCGGGACATCGGCTGGCCGGGTTTCATCGCAATGATGATTTTTCTGCTCGAATTCCTGCTGGGCTTTGCCTATATCTGGAAGAAAGGCGGCCTCGACTGGGAGTGATGGGTTAATCGCCGGTTTGCATGGGCGGCCACGCTCGGTCGCTCGTCTGGAGTGGAAAGCAAATGAGTATCGAAGGGGTCTTGAAGGAAGGGTTTGTCACCACGACGGCTGACAAGCTGATCAACTGGACGCGTACCGGCTCGCTGTGGCCGATGACGTTCGGGCTCGCGTGTTGCGCCGTCGAGATGATGCATGCGGGCGCGGCCCGTTACGATCTGGACCGGTTCGGCGTCGTGTTCCGTCCGAGTCCGCGTCAGTCGGACGTGATGATCGTCGCCGGCACGCTGTGCAACAAGATGGCGCCCGCGCTGCGCCGCGTGTACGACCAGATGGCCGAGCCGCGCTGGGTGATCTCGATGGGGTCGTGTGCGAACGGCGGTGGTTACTACCACTACTCGTACTCGGTGGTCCGCGGCTGCGACCGGATCGTGCCGGTCGACGTCTACGTGCCGGGCTGTCCGCCCACGGCCGAGGCGCTGGTCTACGGCGTGATCCAGCTTCAGGCGAAGATCCGCCGCACCAATACCATCGCCCGTCAATAAAGCCCCGAGCGTCCCCTCAATATGGCAAGCAAAATCGAGACCCTCAAGGCCAACCTCGAAGCCGCGCTCGGCGCGCGCGTGGTGAGCCTCACCGAAGCGATCGGTGAACTGACGCTCGTCGTGAAGGCGAGCGATTACCTCGAAGTCGCAAAGACGCTGCGCGACGATCCGAAGCTCCGTTTCGAGCAACTGATCGACCTCTGCGGCGTCGACTACCAGACCTTCGGCGATGGCGCCTACGACGGCCCGCGCTTCGCGGCCGTGTCGCACCTGCTGTCGGTCACGAACAACTGGCGCCTGCGCCTGCGCGTATTCGCGCCGGACGACGATCTGCCGATCGTGGCGTCGCTGGTCGACATCTGGACCTCGGCGAACTGGTACGAGCGAGAAGCGTTCGACCTGTACGGCATCGTGTTCGAAGGCCACCCCGACCTGCGCCGCATCCTCACCGACTACGGCTTCATCGGTCACCCGTTCCGCAAGGACTTCCCGGTGTCGGGCTACGTCGAAATGCGTTACGACCCGGAAGAGAAGCGCGTTGTGTACCAGCCGGTGACGATCGAGCCGCGCGAAATCACGCCGCGCGTGATCCGCGAGGATCGCTATGGCGGTCTGAAACATTAAGGGGGCGTCATGGCAGAAATCAAGAACTACACGCTCAACTTCGGCCCGCAGCACCCGGCAGCGCACGGCGTGCTGCGCCTCGTGCTCGAGCTCGACGGCGAAGTCATCCAGCGTGCCGATCCACACATCGGCCTGCTGCACCGCGCGACGGAAAAGCTCGCGGAATCCAAGACCTTCATCCAGTCCGTGCCGTACATGGACCGTCTCGACTACGTGTCGATGATGGTCAACGAGCATGGCTACGTGCTCGCGATCGAAAAGCTGCTCGGCATCGACGTGCCGGAGCGCGCGCAGTACATCCGCGTGCTGTTCGACGAAATCACGCGCGTGCTGAACCACCTGATGTGGATCGGCGCGCACGCGCTCGACGTCGGCGCGATGGCCGTGTTCCTGTACGCGTTCCGCGAACGCGAGGACCTGATGGACGTGTACGAAGCGGTGTCCGGCGCCCGGATGCACGCGGCCTACTATCGTCCGGGCGGCGTCTATCGCGATCTGCCTGACGCAATGCCGCAATACAAGGCGTCGAAGATTCGCAACGAGAAGGCGCTCGCGAAGATGAACGAAGCGCGCAGCGGCTCGGTGCTCGACTTCATCGACGATTTCTTCACGCGCTTCCCGAAGTGCGTCGACGAATACGAAACGCTGCTGACCGACAACCGGATCTGGAAACAGCGTCTGGTCGGGATCGGCGTCGTGAGCCCGGAGCGTGCGTTGCAGATGGGCCTGACCGGCCCGATGCTGCGCGGCTCGGGTATCGCATGGGATCTGCGCAAGAAGCAACCGTATGAAGTGTACGATCGCATCGATTTCGACGTGCCGGTCGGTGTGAACGGCGATTGCTACGACCGCTATCTGGTGCGCGTCGAGGAAATGCGCCAGTCGGTCCGTATCGCGAAACAGTGTATTGAGTGGCTCCGCAAGAATCCGGGCCCGGTGATGACGGACAATCACAAGGTTGCCCCACCGTCGCGCGTCGGCATGAAGACCAACATGGAAGACTTGATTCACCACTTCAAGCTCTTCACCGAAGGTTTCCATGTGCCGGAAGGCGAAGCGTACGCGGCGGTCGAGCATCCGAAGGGTGAGTTCGGCATCTACCTCGTGTCCGACGGCGCCAACAAGCCGTATCGCCTCAAGATTCGCGCGCCGGGTTTCGCGCACCTGGCGTCGCTCGACGAAATGGCGCGCGGTCACATGATCGCCGACGCCGTCACGATCATCGGTACGCAGGACATCGTGTTCGGCGAAATCGATCGCTAATGGTTGCGCCGCCCGCGAGCGCGGGCGGCGAGCAGTCAGTCACATGCGAAGTCACATGCGGTATGCGCCGAACCGGCGCGGCTTCGCAAGCTGTCAACAGAGTGAGCGCCAGGTCTGCCGTCCATGCACCCCGATGTGCGGCAGGTTGTTCGTTCGGTAGGAATTGAAAGAGTCGTGTCTGAAAATGATCTCAGCTGAAGGCCTGAAGGAAATCGATCGCGCGTTGACGAAGTATCCCGCCGATCAGAAACAGTCCGCCGTGATGTCGGCGTTGGCCGTTGCTCAGGAAGAGCATGGCTGGCTGTCGCCCGAACTGATGCAGTTCGTCGCGGACTATCTCGGCATGCCGGCCGTTGCCGTGCAGGAAGTCGCGACGTTCTACACGATGTACGAGCTCAAGCCGGTCGGCAAGCACAAGATCACGCTCTGCACGAACCTGCCGTGCCAGCTCGGCCCGCACGGCGGCGCGGAAGCGGCTGCCGACTACCTGAAACAGAAGCTGGGCATCGACTTCGGCGAGACCACGCCCGACGGCAAGTTCACGCTGAAGGAAGGCGAATGCATGGGCTCGTGCGGCGATGCGCCGGTGCTGCTGGTGAACAATCACAGAATGTGCAGCTTCATGAGCCGCGAGAAGATCGACCAGCTGCTTGAGGAGCTCTCGAAATGACGTCCCTCCACGACCGTCACATCAAACCGCTGATCCTCGCTGGTCTGAACGGCGAGAACTGGCATCTCGAAGACTACGTTGCGCGCGGCGGCTACAAGCAGCTGCGCCGCATTCTCGAAGAAAAGATCCCGCCCGAGCAGGTGATCGCCGACGTGAAGGCGTCGGGCCTGCGCGGCCGCGGCGGTGCGGGCTTCCCGACCGGCCTGAAGTGGAGCTTCATGCCGCGCCAGTTCCCGGGGCAGAAGTACCTCGTCTGCAACTCGGACGAAGGCGAGCCGGGCACGTTCAAGGATCGCGACATCCTGCGCTGGAACCCGCACGCGCTGATCGAAGGCATGGCCATCGGCGCGTACGCGATGGGCATCACCGTCGGCTACAACTATATCCACGGCGAAATCTTCGAAGTGTATCGACGCTTCGAAGCCGCGCTCGATGAAGCGCGCGCGGCCGGGTTCCTCGGCGACAACATCATGGGCTCGGAATTCTCGTTCCAGCTGCACGCGCACCACGGTTACGGCGCGTACATCTGCGGCGAAGAGACGGCGCTGCTCGAGTCGCTCGAAGGCAAGAAGGGCCAGCCGCGCTTCAAGCCGCCGTTCCCGGCGAGCTTCGGCGTGTACGGCAAGCCGACCACGATCAACAACACCGAGACGTTCGCGGCGGTGCCGTTCCTGCTGTCCATCGGGCCGCAGAATTATCTCGAGATCGGCAAGCCGAACAACGGCGGCACGAAGATTTTCTCGGTGTCGGGCGACGTCGAACGTCCGGGCAACTACGAGGTGCCGCTCGGCACGCCGTTCGCGACGCTGATGGAGCTCGCCGGCGGGATGCGCGGCGGCAAGAAGATCAAGGCCGTGATTCCGGGCGGGTCGTCGGCGCCGGTGATCCCGGGCGACATCATGATGCAGACGGATCTCGACTACGATTCGATCGCGAAGGCGGGCTCGATGCTCGGCTCCGGCGCGGTGATCGTGATGGACGAGACGCGCTGCATGGTGCGCTCGCTGCTGCGCCTGTCGTACTTCTACTACGAGGAATCGTGCGGCCAGTGCACGCCGTGCCGTGAAGGCACCGGCTGGCTGTATCGCGTCGTGAACCGTATCGAGCACGGCGAAGGACGCCAGGAAGATCTGGACCTGCTGAATTCGGTGGCCGAGAACATCATGGGCCGCACGATCTGTGCGCTCGGCGATGCGGCAGCGATGCCGGTACGCGGGATGCTCAAGCACTACTGGGACGAATTCGCGTACCACGTCGAGCACAAGCACTGCATGGTCGGCGGCCACGCGCACGCGGCGGCAGCCTGAAGCGCACCCGGTTGCGGAATTTGAGCGCACGGTCGGGCCAAGGCGCGAACGGGCGGAAATAGGTTAAGGACCATTCACCATCATGGTTGAACTTGAAATAGACGGCAAGAAGGTCGAGGTGCCCGAAGGCAGCATGGTGATCCAGGCTGCGCACAAGGCGGATACGTACATTCCTCACTTCTGCTATCACAAGAAACTGTCGGTAGCGGCCAACTGCCGGATGTGCCTCGTCGAAGTCGAGAAGATGCCGAAGGCCGTGCCTGCCTGCGCGACCCCCGTGTCGGCCGGCATGATCGTCCGCACGCAGTCCGACAAGGCTGTGAAGGCGCAGCAGTCGGTGATGGAATTTCTCCTCATCAATCACCCGCTCGATTGCCCGATCTGCGATCAGGGCGGCGAATGTCAGCTGCAGGATCTGGCGGTCGGCTACGGCAAGTCGTCGTCGCGCTACTCGGAAGAAAAGCGCGTGGTGTTCCACAAGAACGTGGGCCCGCTGATCTCGATGGAAGAAATGTCGCGCTGCATCCACTGCACGCGCTGCGTCCGCTTCGGCCAGGAAATCGCCGGCGTGATGGAGTTCGGCATGCTGGGCCGCGGCGAGCATTCGGAAATCACGACGTTCGTCGGCAAGACGGTCGACTCCGAAATGTCGGGCAACATGATCGATCTGTGCCCGGTCGGCGCGCTGACCAGCAAGCCGTTCCGCTACAGCGCCCGTACGTGGGAACTGTCGCGCCGCAAGTCGGTGAGCCCGCACGATTCCGTCGGCGCGAACCTCGTCGTGCAGGTGAAGAACAACCGCGTGATGCGCGTGCTGCCGTTCGAGAACGAAGCCATCAACGAATGCTGGATCTCGGACAAGGACCGCTTCTCGTATGAAGGCCTCAACAGCGAAGAGCGTCTGACGAAGCCGATGCTGAAGCAGGGCGGCCAGTGGATCGAAACCGACTGGCAGACCGCGCTCGAATACGTCGCGAAGGGCCTGAAGGGCATCGCCGCGGATCACGGCGCGAACGCACTGGCGATGCTCGCGAGCGCGCACAGCACCGCGGAAGAGCTGTTCCTCGTGAAGCAGCTCGCCAACGAACTGAAGACGCCGAACGTCGACTTCCGTCTGCGTCAGCAGGATTTTTCGGCGCCGGTCCAGGGCGCGCCGTGGCTCGGCATGCCGATCGCCGACCTGTCGAACGTGGACGCCGCGTTCGTCGTCGGTTCGTTCCTGCGCCGCGACCACCCGCTGTTCGCGTCGCGCCTGCGTCAGGCTGCGAAGAACGGCGCGAAGCTGCACTTCCTGCACGCGACCGGTGACGATTCGCTGATCCCGACCGCGCAACGCATCGTCGCCGCGCCGTCCGCCTGGCTCGACGAGCTGGCCGGCATCGCCGCGGCCGTCGCGCAACTGCGCGGCGTCGCGCTGCCCGACGCGCTCGCAGGCGTCGCCGCATCGCCGGCCGCGCAAGCCGTCGCGCAGTCGCTCGCGAACGGCGAACGCCGCGCGGTGCTGCTCGGCAACGTCGCGGTCCGTCATCCGCAATTCGCGAAGCTGCACGCCGTCGCCCAGTGGATCGCCGACAACACCGGCGCCACGTTCGGCTTCCTGACGGAAGCGGCGAACACGGTCGGCGCGCACGTCGTCGGCGCACTGCCGGGCGAAGGCGGCCTGAACGCACGCGAAGCGTTCGCGCAGCCGCGCAAGGGCTACGTGCTGCTGAACGTCGAACCGGAATTCGATACCGCCGATCCGGCACAGGCACTGGCCGCGCTGAACCAGGCGGAGATGGTCGTCGTGATGTCGCCGTTCAAGCACGGCCTCGACTACGCCGACGTGCTGCTGCCGGTCGCGCCGTTCACGGAAACGGCCGGTACGTTCATCAACGCGGAAGGTACCGTGCAGAGCTTCAACGGCGTCGTGCGCCCGCTCGGCGACACGCGTCCGGGCTGGAAGGTGCTGCGCGTGCTCGGCAGCCTGCTCGGCCTGCCGAACTTCGAATACGAGACCGCGGAAGAAGTGCGTGTCGCCGCGCTCGGCGACGCCGGCGTCGCGGGCCGTCTGTCGAACCGCACGTCGGTCGCGCCGGCTCGTGCCGCGGCGAATGCCGCGAACGGCGGGTTCGAGCGCCTGGCCGACGTGCCGATCTATCACGCCGACGCGCTCGTGCGCCGCGCAGGTGCGCTGCACCTGACGGCCGCCGCGAAGGCGGCGAATGCCGCAGCCCTGCCGGCCGCGCTGTTCGACAAGCTGGGCTTGAAGGAAGGCGACGCCGTGCGCGTGCGCCAGGGCGAGCGTGCGGTGCAGTTGCCGGCCGTGCGCGACGCGAATCTTGCGGAGACGGTCGTTCGCGTGTCGGCGGCGACGCCTGCCGGCGCAGCGCTCGGCAGCCTGTCCGGTGAACTGGTGGTGGAGAAGGCGTAAATGAGCTTGTTCGATACGATCAACGCGGGCGGGGCCGAGCTTCTCGGCTTCGCGTGGCCGACGGTGTGGGCAGTCGTGCGCATCCTCGTCGTCTCCGTCGTCATCCTGCTGTGCGTCGCGTACCTGATTCTGTGGGAGCGCAAGCTGATCGGCTGGATGCACGTGCGTCTCGGCCCGAACCGCGTCGGCCCCGGCGGCCTGCTGCAGCCGATCGCCGACGTGCTGAAGCTGCTGCTGAAGGAAGTCATTCAGCCGAGCGCCGCCAGCCGCTGGCTGTACCTGATCGCGCCGGTGATGACCGTCGTGCCGGCGTTCGCCGTATGGGCCGTGATTCCGTTCCAGGCCGAAGCCGTTCTCGCGAACGTGAACGCGGGCCTGCTGTACGCGATGGCGATCTCGTCGATCGGCGTGTACGCGGTGATTCTCGCCGGCTGGGCGTCGAACTCGAAGTACGCGTTCCTCGGCGCGATGCGCGCCGCGGCACAGATGGTGTCGTACGAAATCTCGATGGGCTTCGCGCTGGTGCTCGTGCTGATGACCGCCGGCAGCCTGAACCTGTCGGAAATCGTCGGTTCGCAACAGCACGGCTTCTTCGCCGGCCACGGCGTGAACTTCCTGTCGTGGAACTGGCTGCCGCTCCTGCCGGCGTTCGTCGTCTACTTCATCTCGGGTATCGCCGAAACGAACCGTCACCCGTTCGACGTGGTGGAAGGGGAGTCGGAGATCGTCGCGGGTCACATGATCGATTACTCGGGCATGGCGTTCGCGCTGTTCTTCCTCGCCGAGTACATCAACATGATCGTGATCTCGGCGCTGGCGGCGACGCTGTTCCTCGGCGGCTGGGACGCACCGTTCGAATTCCTGTCGTTCATTCCGGGCATCTTCTGGCTGGTGCTGAAGGTCTTTGCGCTGCTGTCGGTGTTCATCTGGGTGCGCGCGACGTTCCCGCGCTTCCGTTACGACCAGATCATGCGTCTGGGCTGGAAGGTGTTCCTGCCCGTCACGGTGGTCTGGGTGGTCGTGGTCGGCTTCTGGATGATGTCGCCGCTGAACATCTGGGTGAAGTAAAGATCGGACGAAATCATGACGGCTATCCAACACTTCTTTAAGACTTTCTTCCTGACCGAGCTGCTGAAGGGGCTCGCGCTGACCGGTCGTTACACGTTCAAGCGCAAGTTCACCGTGCAGTTCCCGGAAGAGAAGACCCCGATTTCGCCGCGTTTTCGCGGGCTGCACGCACTGCGCCGCTACGAGAACGGCGAAGAGCGCTGCATCGCGTGCAAGCTGTGCGAGGCCGTGTGCCCCGCGCTGGCGATCACGATCGAATCGGAAACGCGCGCGGACAACACGCGCCGCACGACGCGCTACGACATCGACCTGACGAAGTGCATCTTCTGCGGTTTCTGCGAAGAGAGCTGCCCGGTCGATTCGATCGTCGAGACGCAGATTCTCGAGTACCACGGCGAAAAGCGCGGCGACCTGTATTTCACGAAGGAAATGCTGCTCGCGGTGGGCGATCGCTACGAGAAGGACATCGCCGCGGCGAAGGCTGCCGACGCGCCGTATCGTTGATTGTGTTTGCAGTGCCGGCCCGGCATGAACGGGCCGAGCCGCCGCGACGGGTGCGGGCGTCCCGCAAGCCGCGCCTGACTATGGCCTAACGATGAACCGGTAATCATGGAATTCACGACCGTACTGTTCTACATCTTCGCGCTGCTCCTGGTGGTATCAGGGCTGAAGGTGATCACTTCGCGCAACCCGGTGGCGTCTGCGCTTTTCCTTGTGCTGGCGTTCTTCAACGCCGCCGCGATCTGGATGCTGCTGGAGGCGGAATTCCTCGCGATCCTGCTGGTTCTGGTCTACGTGGGCGCGGTGATGGTGCTGTTCCTGTTCGTCGTGATGATGCTGGACATCAACATCGACTACCTGCGCCGCGACTTCAAGCGCTTCGTGCCGATGGCAACCGTGGTCGGCGCGATCATCGTGATCGAAACCGCGCTGATCCTGTGGCGCGGTTACGGCGACACGCACACCGTGCATGCGATGGCGACGGGCGAGATGGCCAACTGGTCGAATACGCGCCTGATCGGCAAGGTGATCTACACCGACTACATCTTCGCGTTCGAAATCGCCGGCCTCGTGCTGCTGGTCGCGATCATCGCCGCGATCGGGCTGACCGAGCGCAAGGGCAAGGACAGCAAGCGCCAGCGCGTGTCGGATCAGGTCAAGGTGCGCCGCGACGACCGTGTGCGCCTCGTGAAGATGGAAGCGGACAAGCCGCAGCCGGAAACGGCGCAAAGCGAAGCCGGTTCGGGCACCAACGGCTAAGCGGAGGAAAAGAAAACCATGCTGACTCTTGCTCACTACCTTGTGCTCGGCGCGATCCTGTTCGCGATCGCGATCGTCGGGATCTTCCTGAACCGCCGCAACGTCATCATCATCCTGATGTCGATCGAACTGATGCTGCTGGCGGTGAACACCAACTTCGTCGCGTTCTCGCATTACCTCGGCGACGTGCACGGCCAGATCTTCGTGTTCTTCGTGCTGACCGTCGCCGCAGCGGAAGCCGCGATCGGTCTCGCGATTCTGGTGACCCTGTTCCGTAAGCTCGACACGATCAATGTCGAGGATCTCGATCAGCTCAAAGGTTAATTTCAGGCAACGCTGTTATGTCAACGACACTCAATGAAAACCTGCTGCTGGCGATTCCGCTCGCTCCGCTGGCCGGCTCGCTGATCGCGGGGCTGTTCGGGAACGCAGTCGGGCGCAAGGGCGCACATCGGATCACGATCCTCGGCGTATTGATCGCGTTCCTCCTGTCGGCGAAAGTCTTCTTCGACGTGATGGGCGGCGCAAGCTTCAACGCGACCGTCTACGAATGGATGAACGTCGGCTCGCTGAAGCTCGAAGTCGGCTTCCTCGTCGATTCGCTGACCGCGATGATGATGGTCGTCGTGACCTTCGTCTCGCTGATGGTGCACGTGTACACGATCGGCTACATGGCGGAAGAAGACGGCTACCAGCGCTTCTTCTCGTACATCTCGCTGTTCACGTTCTCGATGCTGATGCTCGTGATGAGCAACAACTTCCTGCAGCTGTTCTTCGGCTGGGAAGCGGTGGGTCTGGTGTCGTACCTGCTGATCGGCTTCTACTTCACGCGTGAGAGCGCGATCTACGCGAACATGAAGGCGTTCCTCGTGAACCGCGTGGGCGACTTCGGCTTCCTGCTCGGCATCGGCCTGCTGCTCGCGTTCGCCGGCTCGATGAACTATGGCGAAGTGTTCGCGAAGCGCGCGGAGCTCGCGAGCCTGCACTTCCCGGGCACCGACTGGGGCCTGCTGACCGTTGCCTGTATCTGCCTGTTCATCGGCGCGATGGGCAAGTCGGCGCAATTCCCGCTGCACGTGTGGCTGCCGGACTCGATGGAAGGCCCGACCCCGATCTCGGCGCTGATTCACGCGGCGACGATGGTGACGGCCGGCATCTTCATGGTGTCGCGCATGTCGCCGCTGTTCGAACTGTCGGACACCGCGCTGTCGTTCATCACGGTGATCGGCGCGATCACGGCGCTCTTCATGGGCTTCCTCGGCATCGTCCAGAACGACATCAAGCGCGTGGTCGCGTACTCGACGCTGTCGCAGCTCGGCTACATGACCGTCGCGCTCGGCGTGTCCGCTTACCCGGTCGCCGTGTTCCACCTGATGACGCACGCGTTCTTCAAGGCGCTGCTGTTCCTCGGCGCCGGCTCGGTCATCATGGGCATGCACCACGACCAGGACATGCGCAACATGGGCGGCCTGCGCAAGTACATGCCGATCACGTGGATCACGTCGCTCATCGGGTCGCTCGCGCTGATCGGTACGCCGTTCTTCTCGGGCTTCTACTCGAAGGACTCGATCATCGATGCGGTGAAGCTGTCGCACCTGCCGGGTTCGGGCTTCGCGTACTTCGCGGTCGTCGCGAGCGTGTTCGTCACGGCGCTGTACTCGTTCCGCATGTACTTCCTGGTGTTCCACGGCGAAGAGCGCTTCCGCAATCCGAAGCATCCGGAATCGCCGATGGGCATGGCGGCCGCGCACGGCCACGACGATCACGGCCATGGCCACGGTCATGACGACCACGCGCACGAGCCGCACGAGACCCCGTGGGTCGTGTGGGTACCGCTGGTCCTGCTGGCGATCCCGTCGGTGATCATCGGTGCGATCGCGATCAGCCCGATGCTGTTCGGCGACTTCTTCCAGCACGGCGTCGCATTCGACAAGGTGATCTTCATCGGCGAAAACCATCCGGCGCTGGCCGAGATGGCCGAAGAGTTCCACGGCTGGGTCGGCATGGGCCTGCACTCGGTGTCGGGTCTGCCGGTGTGGCTGGCGCTCGCCGGTGTCGTCGTCGCGTGGTTCCTGTATCTGAAGCGTCCGGAGCTGCCGGCGTCGATCCGCCGTGCATTCGGCCCGATCTACACGCTGCTGGACAACAAGTACTACATGGACAAGATCAACGAAGTGGTGTTCGCCCGCGGTTCGGTGGCGATCGGCCGCGGCCTGTGGAAGGAGGGTGACGTCGTGGTGATCGACGGCCTCGTCAACGGCAGCGCCCGGTTCATCGGCTGGTTTGCCGGCGTGATCCGCTTCCTCCAATCCGGTTACATCTATCACTACGCGTTCGCCATGATCATCGGCATGCTGGGGCTCCTGACCCTGTTTGTAACGCTCGGCGGCAAATAAGGCGGGGGGACAACACTAATGCACGCTTTTCCGATTCTCAGTACCGCGATCTGGCTGCCGATCGTTTTCGGCCTCCTCGTGCTTGCGGTGGGTAACGACAAAAATCCGGGGACGGCCCGCTGGGTCGCGCTGATCGGTGCGCTGCTCGGCCTCGCGGTCACGATCCCGCTGATCACCGGCTTCGACTCGAGCACGGCTGCGCTGCAGTTCGTCGAGAAGTCGACCTGGATCGAACGCTTCGATATCGCGTATCACCTCGGCGTCGACGGCATTTCGATGTGGTTCGTCGTGCTGACCGCGCTGATCACGGTGATCGTCGTGATCGCCGCATGGGAAGTGATCACCGAGAACGTCGCGCAGTACCTCGCGGCGTTCCTGATCCTGTCCGGGATCATGATCGGCGTGTTCTCGGCGGCCGACGGCCTGCTGTTCTACGTGTTCTTCGAGGCGACCCTGATCCCGATGTACATCATCATCGGCGTGTGGGGCGGCCCGAATCGCGTGTATGCGGCGTTCAAGTTCTTCCTGTACACGTTGGCCGGTTCGCTGCTGATGCTGGTCGCGCTGATTTACCTGTACACGGAAACGCACTCGTTCGACCTCGCGACGTGGCAGAACGCGAAGATCGCGATGACGCCGCAGATCCTGCTGTTCATTGCGTTCTTCCTCGCGTTCGCGGTGAAGGTGCCGATGTGGCCGGTGCACACGTGGTTGCCGGACGCGCACGTGGAAGCGCCGACGGGCGGCTCGGTCGTGCTGGCGGCGATCATGCTGAAGCTCGGCGCATACGGTTTCCTGCGTTTCTCGCTGCCGATCACGCCTGACGCGAGCCATTTCCTGGCGCCCGTCGTGATCACGCTGTCGCTGATCGCGGTGATCTACATCGGCCTCGTCGCGATGGTGCAGGCCGACATGAAGAAGCTGGTCGCGTATTCGTCGATCGCGCACATGGGCTTCGTCACGCTGGGCTTCTTCATCTTCAACCAGCTCGGCGTCGAAGGCGCGATCATCCAGATGATCTCGCACGGCTTCGTGTCGGGCGCGATGTTCCTCTGCATCGGCGTGCTGTACGACCGCGTGCACTCGCGCCAGATCGCCGATTACGGCGGCGTCGTCAACGTGATGCCGAAGTTCGCGGCATTCGCGATGCTGTTCTCGATGGCCAACTGCGGCCTGCCGGGTACGTCGGGTTTCGTCGGCGAGTTCATGGTGATTCTCGCGGCCGTCCAGTACAACTTCTGGATCGCATTCGGCGCGGCATTCACGCTGATCCTCGGTGCGGCCTACACGCTGTGGATGTACAAGCGCGTGTATTTCGGCGCGGTGGCGAACGATCACGTCGCCAAGCTGACGGACATCGGCCGTCGCGAATTCCTGATGCTGGCCGTGCTCGCCGCGTTCACGCTGCTGATGGGCCTGTATCCGAAGCCTTTCACCGACGTGATGCACGTTTCCGTGGAAAACCTCCTCTCCCACGTCGCGCAGTCGAAGCTGCCGCTGGCCCAGTAATCGCGAGCGGAGGAACTCAAGATCATGCAAAACGCCTCTATGAATGTCCTGTTGCCTGACGCGCTGGTGCTGGCCGCCATCGTCGTCGCATGGCTGAACGACACCTTCACCGGTGCTTCCGGCCGCCGCCTGACCTATCTGATCGCGGTCGTCTCGTCGGTGGTCGCCGGCGTGTGGTTCGCGGTCCAGGCGCTCGACCCGCAGCAGTACTACTTCTTCTCGAAGATGGTCGTCGTCGACTCGTTCGCGAGCATGATGAAGGCTGTCGTGTCGTTCGGGTTCGCGGTCTCGCTCGTCTATTCGCGCAAGTACCTCGAAGACCGCGACATGTTCCGCGGTGACGTGTTCCTGCTCGGCATGTTCTCGCTGCTCGGTCAGCTGGTCATGGTGTCGGGCAACAACTTCCTGACGCTGTATCTCGGCCTCGAACTGATGTCGCTGTCGCTGTATGCGGTGATCGCGCTGCGTCGCGATGCAGCGCAGTCGAGCGAAGCCGCGATGAAGTACTACGTGCTGGGCGCGCTCGCGTCGGGCTTCGTGCTGTACGGCATCTCGATGCTCTACGGCGCGACCGGCTCGCTCGAACTCGGCGAAGTGTACAAGGCGGTCGGCGGCAACACCGACGCGGCCGTGCTGATGTTCGGCGTGATCTTCATCGTCGCCGGTATCGCGTTCAAGCTCGGCGCCGTGCCGTTCCACATGTGGGTGCCGGACGTCTACCAGGGCGCACCGACCGCGATGACGCTGTTCGTCGGCGGCGGCCCGAAGGTTGCCGCGTTCGCGTGGGGCCTGCGCTTCCTGGTGATGGGCCTGCTGCCGCTCGCGCAGAACTGGCAGACCGCGCTCGTGATCCTTGCCGCGCTGTCGCTGATCGTCGGCAACATCACCGGTATCGTCCAGCGCAACATCAAGCGGATGCTCGCGTACTCGGCGATCTCGAACATGGGCTTCGTGCTGCTCGGCCTGCTCGCGGGCATCGTGAAGGGTGACGCGGCGGCGCCGGCGAACGCGTACAGCTCGGCGATGTTCTACGCGATCGTCTACCTGATCACGACGCTCGGCTCGTTCGGTGTGGTGATGCTGCTCGCTCGCCGCGATTTCGAAGCCGAAACGATCGACGACTTCAAGGGCCTCAACAAGCGCAGCCCGGTGTTCGCGTTCGTGATGATGGTCATGATGTTCTCGCTGGCCGGCATCCCGCCGACCGTCGGCTTCTACGCGAAGCTCGCCGTGCTTGAGGCGACCGTCAACGCGGGCCTCACGTGGCTGGCCGTGCTGGCCGTGATCACGTCGCTGTTCGGCGCGTTCTACTACCTGCGCATCGTCAAGGTGATTTACTTCGATGCGCCGCAGGATTCGACGCCGATCTCGGGCGATTTCTGCAAGCGCACGATCCTCGTGCTGAACGGCGTGGCGGTCGTCGTGCTCGGCCTGATCCCGAGCCCGCTGCTGACCGCCTGCCTGCAGGCAATCCGTCACACGCTGCCGCTGTAATGTCGGCAGCCGGCTGGTTCATCGTGCTGTTGGCGCTCGTCTGCGCCAACCTGCCGTTCCTGAACCAACGCCTCTTCGCCGTCGTGCCGTTCGGCGCGACGAAGAAGAATGCGTGGGTGCGGATCGGCGAGCTGATCGTGCTGTACTTCGTCGTCGGCGCGCTCGGCTTCTGGCTCGAGTCGCGTGCCGGCAACCGCTTCGAACAGGGCTGGCAGTTTTACGCGATCACGTTCAGTCTTTTCGTCGTGTTCGCGTTTCCCGGCTTCACGTTCCAGTATCTCGTCAAACGACGCTGACGGCTTCGGCCGTCCGTCGTGCTCATTCAGGAGCCGCCGATGGCCGAACTACCCAATCACGACGCCGCACTGACCGAAACCTGCCTCGAGAGCGAGGCGATCTTCGACGGCGCGTTCCTCAAGCTCAAGCGCGACACCGTCCGTCTGCCGGACGGCAAGAAGGCCACGCGCGAATACGTGCAGCACCCGGGTGCGGTGATGGTGATCCCGCTGTTCGACGACGGCCGCGTGCTGATGGAAAGCCAGTATCGCTACCCGATCGGCAAGGTGATGGCCGAATTCCCGGCCGGCAAGCTCGACCCGAACGAAGGCGCGCTCGCGTGCGCGATGCGCGAGCTGCGCGAGGAAACGGGCTACACGGCGCGCGAATACGTGTTCCTGGCCCGCATTCATCCGATCATTTCCTATTCGACCGAATTCATCGACCTGTATCTCGCGCGCGGGCTGACGGCCGGCGAACGCAAGCTCGACGACGGCGAATTCCTCGAAACCTTCACGGCGACGCCGGCCGACCTGCAGGAATGGGTGCGCACGGGCCAGATCACCGACGTGAAGACGATCATCGGCGCGATGTGGCTCGACAAGGTACTGTCCGGCACGTGGCCGCTCGGGCCGGTCGTCACGCCCTGAGCACGGGCGTCGGCGGCGGCCGGGGCGCCGCGTTACAATTCCGTGACGCGGCGCGCTCGTGCCGCGCGATCCGGATTTAGCACGATCGTTCACAAAACCGCTTTTTGCGCTACACTCGTCACACGCCCTGATTCAGCATGAAGGTCCTCGATTTACAGTGTCCGCACGGTCATCGGTTCGAAGGCTGGTTCGCTTCTGCCGATGAATTCGAAGCGCAGTTGTCCCGCAAGCTGGTCGAATGTCCTGTGTGCGGAACGACGGAGATCAACCGGATGCCGTCGGCGCCGCGCCTGAACCTGTCGGGCGCGACGCAGGCGCAGCCGGTCGATCCGCGTGCGCTGCAGGCGCAGGTGATGCGTGCGCTGCGTGAGGTGCTGGAGAAGACCGAGAACGTGGGCGAGCGCTTCGCCGAGGAAGCGCGGCGCATCCATTACAACGAGGCGCCGGCACGCAGCATTCGCGGCGTCACGACGCCTGAGGATGCGCAGTCCTTGGTCGAAGAAGGCATCGACGTGATGCCGCTGCCGATTCCAGCCGCGCTGAAAGAACCGCTGCAATAACGTACGCAGTGTGTCCTTGCCGGGCCGGACGGTCGCGGCGAGCCTTGCATGGGATCAGAGTAAGCGCTGAAGCGCCGATGCTGATCGACCGCGAAGCATGGGACCGGAGTAAGTGCTGAAGCACTCACTCCGGTCGACAGGAGACACTGCGCATGGATCTGGATTATTCCCCCGCCGACGACGCGTTCCGCGCCGACGTCCGCGCCTGGCTCGAGGCCAACCTGCCTCACGCGCTGCGCGCCAAGGTACTCGATCACAAACGACTCGACCGCGAAGACTTCGCGAGCTGGCACCGGATTCTAGGCCAACGCGGCTGGTCCGCGCCTGCCTGGCCGGTCGAATATGGCGGCCCGGGCTGGAACGCGACGCAGCGACACATCTGGGACGAGGAGTGCGCGCGGATCGGTGCGCCGACCGTGTTGCCGTTCGGGGTGTCGATGGTCGCGCCGGTCCTGATGAAATACGGCAGCGAAGCGCAGAAGCGCCGCTATCTGCCGCGTATTCTCGACGGCTCGGACTGGTGGTGCCAGGGGTATTCGGAGCCGGGTTCCGGGTCCGACCTCGCGTCGCTGCGCACGCGCGCCGAGCGCCACGGCGATCACTACGTCGTCAACGGCCAGAAGACCTGGACCACGCTCGGCCAGTACGCCGACATGATGTTCTGCCTCGTGCGCACCGATCCGGCTGCGAAGAAGCAGGAGGGCATCTCGTTCCTGCTGATCGACATGAAGACGCCCGGCATCACGGTGCGCCCGATCGTGATGCTCGACGAGGATCACGAGGTCAACGAGGTGTTCTTCGAGGACGTGAAGGTGCCGGTCGAGAACCTCGTCGGCGACGAGAACCGCGGCTGGACCTACGCGAAATATCTGCTCGGCCACGAGCGCACTGGCATCGCGCGCGTCGGCGCGTCGAAGCGGGAGCTCGCGTTCCTGAAGCGCGTCGCATCGAATCAGCGCAAGAACGGCAAGCCGTTGCTCGCCGATCCCGTGTTCGCCGCGAAGGTCGCGGCGCTCGAAGTCGAGTTGATGGCGCTGGAAGTGACGGTGCTGCGCGTCGTCAGCCGCGAGACGAGCGGCAAGGGGCCCGGCCCCGAGGCGTCGATGCTGAAGATCAAGGGCACCGAGGTGCAGCAGGCGCTCACCGAGCTGATGGTCGAAGCGATCGGCCCGCTGGCCGCCCCGTTCGACGTGCCGTTCCTCGACGGCGAGCGCGAACACAGCATCGCGGGCGACGACGATGCGGCGCCGCTCGCCGCGTACTACTTCAATTACCGGAAGACGTCGATCTACGGCGGTTCGAACGAGATCCAGAAGAACATCATCGCGCAGATGATTCTGGGGCTGTGATCAGGGAACGGAGACAACCATGGATTTCAGCTTTACCGATGAGCAGCAGCAGTTCGCCGACGCGCTGCGCCGGTATCTCGGCGAGCAATACGGCTTCGAAGCGCGTCAGGCGATCGTGCGCAGCGATGCCGGTGTGTCGGATGCGCAGTGGAGCGCATTCACCGAGCTGGGATTGACCGCGTTGCCCGTGCCGGAGGCACAGGGCGGCTTCGGCGGCGGCCCGGTCGACATGCTGGTCGTGATGCAGGAGCTCGGCCGCGCGCTCGTGATCGAGCCGTACTGGGCGACGGCGGTCGGCGTCGAAGCACTGCGGATCGCCGGCTCGGGCGCAGGCGCCGACGCCGCGCTGCTGGAGGCGATCGCGCAGGGGCAAAAGCGCGTGGCGGTCGCGTTCCACGAACCGCGGGCGCGCTATGACCTGTACGAACTCGACACGCGCGCGCGCGAGCAGGGCGGCACGTACCGGCTGACCGGTACCAAGTCGGTGGTTCAGCACGGCGCCCGGGCGCATGCGTGGATCGTGCCGGCGCGGGTCGACGGCGGCGGCATCGGCCTCTTCGTCGTCGAACGCGATGCGGCCAATGCGAAGGTGATCGATTACCGGACCATCGACGGCCAGCGTGCCGCGACGATCGCGTTCGACGACACGCCGGCCCGACTGCTGACGGGCGGTGCGCGCGACGCGGCGGCACTCGAGCAGATCGCCGATTACGCGACTTTCCTGCTGTGCGCGGAAGCGGTCGGCGCGCTCGACGAACTGAATCACGCGACGGTCGAATACACGAAGACGCGCGAGCAGTTCGGCGTGCCGATCGCGCGTTTTCAGGCGCTGCAGCACCGGATGGTCGACATGCTGATTCATGCCGAGCAGGCGCGTTCGCTGACCTATCTCGCGGCGGTGCGCTACGCGAACGGCGATGCCGATGCGCGGCGCAAGGCCGTGTCGGCCGCGAAGGCGCGGGTGGGCGCGGCCGCGCGCTTCGTCGGCCAGCAGGCCGTCCAGTTGCACGGCGGTATGGGCGTGACCAACGAGGTGGCCGCCGCGCACTTGTTCAAACGGCTGTCGATCATCGAGACGACGCTCGGCGATACCGATCATCACCTCGCCCGCATCGCGGCGCTGCCCGATTTTGCGCAGACCGACGTAGCATGACGGCGACGCGCGAGCGCGCCAGACAAGGAGACTTATCCGTGGGCATCAGTTACGAAGACCTGGTGGTGGGCAGTACGACCGAAGTGGGCCGCTACACGTTCGAGCCCGACGACATCAAGACGTTCGCGAAGCGCTACGATCCGCAGCCGTTCCATGTCGACGAGGAAGCGGGGAAGGCATCGCATTTCGGCGGCCTCGTCGCGAGCGGCTGGCATACGTGCTCGGTGTTCATGAGCCTGCTGGTCCGCAAGCTCGGATCGGATTCAACCAGCATGGGCTCGCCGGGCATCGATTCGATCCGCTGGCTGAAGCCGGTCCGCGCCGGCGATACGATCACGATGTACCAGAAGGTGCACGACAAGCGCGTGTCGGAGAGCAAGCCCGATCGCGGCATCGTGTCGACCGAATGGGTCGGCGTGAACGAAGCCGGCGAGACGGTGATCACCGTCCAGACCAAGGTGATTTTCGGGCTGCGTCATCCGGGGGGCGCGAACCCATGACCGACGTGACCTTGCCGCTGATCGCATCGGCGCAGGCGTTGCGGGCGCGGGTCGGTGCGGAGCCGCTCGCGAGCGGCTGGAGCGAGATCGATCAGGCGCGCGTCGACGGTTTTGCCGACGCGACCGGCGATCATCAGTGGATTCACGTCGACCCCGAGCGCGCGCGGCGCGAGTCGCCGTTCGGCGGGCCGATCGCGCACGGGTTCCTGACGCTGTCGCTGATTCCCGCGTTGATGACCGACGCAATGCGCTTCGAGCAAAAGATGGGCGTGAACTACGGGCTGAACCGCGTGCGGTTCTTGAAGCCGGTGCCGGTCGGGGCGCGCGTGCGTGCGCTGTTCGCGGTGAAGGAAACCGCCGACGCCGCACGCGGCGGCATCCAGGTCACGTGGTCGGTGTCGATGCAGGTCGAGCGCCCCGACGCGCCGCTGCCGGTATGCGCGGCGGAGTTCATCACGCTGCATTACTTCTGACGCACGGAGCGGCATGCACGAATGCCGCTCCGCTCGTCATGCGCTCGTCAGCGTTTCGCGTATTGCGTTGCGCCGAACAGCACTTCGCGCGCCTTGTCGTCCTGCAGCGCCTTGCGCATCGACGCGAGCACCTCGACGCCGCGCTGCACGGCCGGTCGCGCGGCGATCGCCTCGTGCCAGCGCTTCACGTTCGGCAACTCGTCGAGCACGATGCCCTGGTTCTGCCACGAGCGCGTCCACGGGAACGTCGCAATGTCCGCGATCGTGTACGCATCGCCCGCGAGATACTCGGATTCGCCGAGGCGCTTTTCCATCACGTTGTACAGGCGCTTCGCTTCGTTCGTGTAGCGGTTGACCGCATATTCGATCTTCTCCGGCGCATACAGGCGGAAGTGGTGCGCCTGCCCGAGCATCGGACCGACACCGCCCATCTGGAACATCAGCCACTCGAGCGTCGCATAGCGCGCGGCCGGATCGGTCGGCAGAAACTTTCCGGTCTTTTCCGCGAGGTAGATCAGGATCGCGCCCGATTCGAACAGCGAGATCGGTTGGCCGCCGGGGCCGTCCGGATCGACGATCGCGGGGATCTTGTTGTTCGGGCTGATCTTCAGGAACTCGGGCTCGAACTGGTCGCCCGCGCCGATATCGACCGGATGCGCGCGATACGCGAGGCCCGTTTCCTCGAGCATGATGTGCACCTTGTGGCCGTTCGGGGTCGCCCAGCTATAGACGTCGATCATCGTCAACTCCTGTGTGGCATGCGCGAAAACGGCGCCGGCGGCGCCGCGACAGGCGGTCATTAGAGCATGGATCGACACGGGCTGCTGGCGACGGAAACGCGCGCGCCGACGGGCATGCGCGGCCGGGCCGGAGAGCGCCGCGACGTTGCGCGCGGCGACGACGGGCCGCATCGGATGGACGCGGCGGCGTGGCGTCGGTTCGAAGGCCGACGCGGCGGATCAGCGCTTGTAGCGTGGCTGGCGCTTCTCGAGAAAGGCAGTGATGCCTTCGAGGCCGTCCGCATGATGCAGCGACGCGACGAAATGATCGCGCTCGGTGCCGAGGTGCGCATCCAGCGGTTGCGCGGTCGCGTCGTCGAGCAGCGACTTGATGCGCGTGAGCGCATTCGGCGAGATGCCGGCGAGCGCGTCGGCCCATGCCAGTGCGTCGCCAAGTGCCGAGCCGGGCGCGGCAAGCCGGTTGACGACGCCGAGCGCATGCAGCCGTTCGGCGGCCACCGGCTTGCCTTCGAACAGGATCTCGGCCGCGATCGCACGCGGCAGCGCGCGGGCGAGAAACCACGAGCCGCCGCCGTCGGGCGTCAGACCGACGCGCGCATACGACATCACGAATTTCGCGTCGTGTGCCGAGACGATCAGGTCGCACGCGAGCGCCAACGAGAAGCCCGCGCCGGCCGCGGCGCCTTCGACGGCTGCGATCACCGGCTTCGTCGACGCGCGGATCGCCGTGACCCATGCCGCGAGCTGATCGATGCTGTCGGCCTGGAAGGACGGATCCTTCGAGCGATTCTCGAGCAGCCGGTTCAGGTTCCCGCCTGCGCAGAAGAAACGATCGGCACCCGTCAGCACGACGGCGCGAATCGCCGGATCGCGCTCGGCGGTGGCGAGCGCTTCGATGCCGGCCGCGTACATGTCGGGATGCAGCGCGTTGCGCGCGCCGGGATTGGACAGCGTGAGGACGAGCGTCGATTCGCTCTCGGGCGGACGCGAGGCCAGCAGTTCAGCACTCATGCGAGTGTGTCTCCATCGGGTGGCGCGGCGGCGGCGGCGCGTGTGTCGCGCGGACGGGCGGAACTGACGCCGCAGCGGAGGTAATGTTGTCGTGACGAACGCACGACTTGCTTTAGACTAGCACGAACGTGCTTTTCAGCGCGATGAATCCCGATGCGGCCGGCGTCGATGCGGCCGCACTTCAGCAAGGAAGGAGACGCCAATGCTACAGCTGTGCGGTATTCCGTTGTCCAACTACTACAACAAGGTGAAGTTCGTCCTGCTCGAGCACGACATTCCGTTCGAGGAGGCGGCGTGTGGTTTGCCGATCAGCGATCCGGCCCGGCTTGCCGATTCGCCGCTCGGCAAGATTCCGTTCCTGAAGACCGAAGAGGGGGCGCTGTTCGAGTCGCAGGTGATCGTCGAATACCTGGCGGCGCGCTATCCCGAAAAAGGCATTTTCCCCGCGAGCCCGTTCGCGGCGGCGAAGGTGCGTGAACTGGTCGAGACGCTCGAGCTGTATCTCGAATGGACGGCGCGCGAGGTGTACACGGAAGCGTTTTTCGGCGGGAAGGTGAGCGACGGGATGAAGGCGCACGTCGAGAAGCGGCTGCCGCGCGCGATCGATGCATTCAAGCAGATGACGCGGTTTTCGCCGTATGCGCTCGGCGAATCGTTCGGCCTCGCGGACATTGCCGCGTGGGTTCATCTGCCGGTCATCGGGATGGCGACGAAGGCCATATTCGGCCGCGACTTCCTGCTCGAGGCAGGCATCGACTGGAAGGCGCACGCGAAGACGGTGGGTGAACGCCCGGCCGCGCAACGCGTGGCAGCCGAGCGCAAGGCGTATGTCGAAGCGGCGAACGTCGCACGTTCGTAAGCGCGGTTCCCGAAGGGCGGCGCGCGGCCGCCCGTGCGGCGCTTACAGGCGAGCCAGCCGATCGAGCGCGGACGCGAGCGTGCTTTCCTGCTTCGCGAAGCAGAAACGGACGACGCCCGACTCGTGCGGCTCGTGATAGAACGCCGACACCGGAATGGCGGCAACGCCGATCTCCGACGTGAGCCACTTCGAGAATTCCGCTTCGGGCAGGTCGCTGATCGCCGAGTAATCGACGCACTGGAAGTACGTGCCCGTGCACGGCAGCAGCTTGAAGCGCGTGCGCTCGAGGCCGGCCCGGAAGAAGTCGCGCTTCTGTTGATAGAAGCCCGCGAGCGACAGGTACGGCGCCGGGTCGCGCAGATAGTCGGCGAGCCCGATCTGCATCGGCGTGTTCACCGTGAACACGTTGAACTGGTGGACCTTGCGGAATTCCGCGGTCAGCGCGGCAGGCGCCGCGACGTAACCGACCTTCCAGCCCGTCACGTGGTAGGTCTTGCCGAAGCTCGACACGATGAAGCTGCGCGCGGCGAGTTCCGGGTAGCGCGCGACGCTCTCGTGGCGCGCACCGTCGTAGACCATGTGTTCGTAGACTTCGTCGGACAGGATCAGCACGTTGGTGCCGCGCACGATGTCCTCGAGCTTGCGCATGTCCGCCTCGCGCCACACGGTGCCCGTCGGGTTGTGCGGCGTGTTGATCAGGATCATCCGCGTTTTCGGCGTGATCGCTGCCGCGAGGCGATCGAACGGGATCGCGTAGTCGGGCGCTTCCAGCGTGACGAACACGGGCTTGCCGCCGGCGAGCTCGATCGACGGCAGGTAGCTGTCGTAGGTCGGCTCGACGACGATCACCTCGTCGCCCGGATGCACCGCGCACAGGATCGCCGTCAGCAGCGCCTGCGTCGCGCCGGCCGTCACGGTGATTTCGGTGGCCGGATCGTAGCGCCGGCCGTACACCTGCGCGATCTTGTCGGCGATCGCGTCGCGCAGCGGCGCGACGCCGGCCATCGGCGGATACTGGTTGTGCCCGTTGCGCATCGCGGTTGCGACCGCATCGACGATGCGCGGATCGCAATCGAAATCAGGAAAACCCTGGCCGAGGTTCACCGCACCTTTTTCGGCGGCAAGCGCGCTCATGACCGTGAAGATCGTCGTGCCGACGTTCGGCAGGCGCGAGGGGAAAACGGGCGTCGTTGGCATATCTGAAGGAGCGTTCATCGATACGGTCGGATTCGGATGAGGTTGCGTCAGGCGGGCGTCGCCGTGGCGGGCGGCGCGGCGTCGAGTGCGCAGGCTTCCACGAACGGCGCGGGTTGCGCGATCCGGAAACCGAAGTCGCGTGCGGTGCGCTTCGCGAGCTTCAGCAGCGCGCGGTCTTTCGACACGAGCCACTCGGCCTGCGCGGCGCGGGCGAGTTCGAGAAATTTCTGATCGTCGCGGTCCTTGCACTTCGGCAGCGGCGGCGCGTCGGCGTCGACGGGCGGCGGTTCGACGAGGCTCGCGAGCCGGGCGACCGTGGCGAGCGCGTCGGCCTTGTCGATCGCACGCGACTGGAACTGCGGATAGTCGAGCACGTATTCGAGTTCGGTCAGGCAGCGGCCGTCGATCACGGCGGCAAGCATGCCGTGCTCCAGCGCGGCACGGATCGGGCGCGTAGCGGGGTCGTCGAATACGAGGATGTCGATCCAGACGTTCGAGTCGAGCACGACGCGGTGTGCGGCATGCGGGGCGAGAGAGCGGGCCATTCGTTACAATCGGAGGTTTTCGTCTGACCGCAAGGCACGGCGTGCCAGCGAGCCTCTATGATAATCGTTCTCTCTCCCGCCAAATCCCTCGACTACGATACGCCCCCGCACGTCCAGTCTTACACGAAGCCTGCATTCGTCGACGACGCATCGGAGCTGATCGACGGCCTGCGCAAGCTGTCGCCGCAGGACATCGCGACGCTGATGGATATCTCCGATCCGCTCGCGCACCTGAACTTCCAGCGCTACGCCGACTGGTCGCCGACGTTCACGCCGGCCAACGCCAAGCAGGCCGTGCTGGCGTTCAATGGCGACGTCTACGAGGGTTTCGACGCGAAATCGCTGTCGTCCGCCGATCTCGACTATGCGCAGCAGCACGTGCGCGTGTTGTCGGGCCTGTACGGGCTGCTGCGTCCGCTCGATCTGCTGCAGCCATACCGGCTCGAGATGGGCACGCGGTTCGCGAACGCGCGCGGCAAGGATCTGTATGCGTTCTGGGGCGACCGCATCACGCGGGCGCTGAACGAGCAACTCGAGACGCGCAGCGGCGCCGCGCGCGTGTTGATCAACTGCGCGTCGACCGAATACTTCAAGTCGGTCAAGCCGAAGCTGCTGGCCGCACCGGTCATCACGCCGGTATTCGAGGACTGGAAGGGCGGCCGCTACAAGATCATCAGCTTCCATGCGAAACGCGCGCGCGGCCTGATGGCGCGTTTTGTCGTCGAGAACCGTATCGCCGACCCGAAGGCGCTGAAGGCATTCGCGACCGAAGGCTATGCGTTCGATGCGGCCGCATCGAACGATTCGACTTACGTATATCGCCGGCGCGTCGGCGAGTGACCCTGCGGGCCGTTCACGAGACGGCCTGCGCATGCATGAGACTGAATGGGCGGGATACCGTCTGCTTCGGGCTTCGCATGGGACCGGAGGTAAGCGCTGAAGCGCTAACTCCGGTCGACAAAGGAGAGATAGATGGCCCTTTCGATTACCAGTAATTTCGACGCAGGCGCAATCGACGTCGTGTCGTGCGACCGCCCCGATGCAATCCGGCTGCGCGTGCGCGGCGACAATCGTTCGGAATTCGCGCAATGGTTTTACTACCGCTTGACGGGAGCGCGCGGCGAGCGATGCGTGATGACGTTCGAGAACGCAGCCGAATGCGCGTATCCGTCCGGCTGGCGCAACTACCACGCGGTGGCGAGCTACGACCGGGTCGACTGGTTCCGCGTGCCGACGACGTTCGACGGCAAGACGATGACCATCGACCATACGCCGGAGTTCGACAGCATCTACTACGCGTATTTCGAACCGTACTCGGAAGAGCGTCACGCGGCGTTTCTCGGCGCGGTCCAGCAGTTGCCGCAGGCGAGCGTCGTCGAGCTCGGCCGCACGGTCGAAGGCCGTCCGATGTCGCTGCTGACGCTCGGCACGCCGGAAACCGATGGTGCGCCGAAGAAGAAGGTGTGGATCATCGCGCGCCAGCATCCGGGCGAGTCGATGGCCGAGTGGTTCGTCGAAGGCCTGGTCAAGCGGCTGGCCGGCTGGGGCGACTGGGCCGGCGATCCGGTGGCGCGCAAACTCTACGATCGCGCGACGTTCTACATCGTCCCGAACATGAACCCGGACGGCAGTGTGCACGGTAACCTGCGCACCAATGCGGCCGGCGCGAACCTGAACCGCGAGTGGATGGCGCCCGATGCCGAGCGCAGCCCTGAGGTGCTGGCCGTGCGCGACGCGATCCATGCGATCGGCTGCGACATGTTCTTCGATATTCACGGCGATGAGGATCTTCCGTACGTGTTCGTCGCCGGCTCGGAGATGCTGCCGAGCTTTACCGAGCAGCAGGGCAAGGAGCAGGCTGCGTTCATCGACGCGTTCAAGGTCGCAAGCCCCGATTTCCAGACCGAGCATGGCTACGCGGCGAGCAAGTACAAGGAAGATGCGTTGAAGCTCGCGTCGAAGTACATTGGCCACCAGTTCGGCTGTCTGTCGCTGACGCTCGAAATGCCGTTCAAGGACAACGCGAACCTCCCCGACGAGCGCGTCGGCTGGAACGGCGAGCGCAGCGCGGCGCTCGGTGCGGCGATGCTGGCCGCGATCCTGGTGCACGTCGACACGTTCGCGTAAGCGCAGCCGTCGTCGCATGAAAAAAACCGACGCATCTCGCGATGCGCCGGCTTTTCTGCTGCTGTCGTTGCCGCTCCGCCGTATCAGGACTTCTTCGCGGTTTTTTTCTTCACGGCTTTGTGCTGGCCGCTTGATTTCTTCGTTGCGACGGCCTTCTTGCTGCCGGTGCGGCCCGATGCCTTCGCCTTGGCTTTGCCGCGGTGCGACTTGCCCTTGAACTTCTTCGTCGAAGACGACGAACGCTCGACGCGCGGCTTCAGCGGCGGAACCGGATCGTTCCAGCTGAACGCGAGCATTTGCTGGCCGACATAGCCGCAACGGAATTTCAGCGGCGTCGGATCGCTGCCGTCGCTGTGGATGCCGAGCCCGTCGACGGTGACGATATTGTCGACTTTCACGCGCTGCTTGCCTTGGTCGAACGAGTCGTTCCACGGCGTGATCGTCGCGTTGCCGCTGTCGAATGCATTCGGCGCGAAGTCGACTCGGTCGAAGGCCGTCGACGTGCTGGCGATGAAGCTGCCGTGCGCCGCACAATCGGCGGCGAGCGGATCGGCATGCATCTCGTTGACGAATTTGTTGATCAGTTCGGAGCGCTGGTCGAGCAGGTCGGCGAATACCGGAGCGGGAAGCGCAAGCGACAGGCCCGCGATACAGGCTGCCAGCTTGCCGAGCGCCCGGAAAATCCGGAGCGAGGCAGATGAGCTGTCCATCTGGTTATTGGTGAGGAGCGAAGGAGACATCGGGCACGTATAGATGCCCGATGAAGAACAGGAGTTCAATCTTAGCGTAAAAAAGTTGTGCGACAGTAGGTGACGTATTCGGCGCGCGCCGCGGAAGCCCGTCGGTATGCGGGTGCGCCGAGCCGATCCGGAGGAAATTCAGGCGCGCGGGCCGCCGAGGCGGTAGCGCCGGACGTCGAAGGTCGTGACCCACGCAGGGCGATAGACGGCGATGAGTGCCGTTGCCATGCCGGTGAACCATGCTTCGCCGAGCGCGAGCAGCGCGGTGTTCAGCAGATAGCCGGCCGGAATCACGACGGGCACGCCGTCCGCGAGCGCGAGCTGGACACCGGCTGCCGCGGCGGCGACCGCGACGATCGCGATGGCCGGCGACAGGAAGCCCTGCCCGGTGATGAACGACGCGAGGTTGTGCGGCAACCACGCGAGCGCGGCGCGTTGCAGCAACGCCGACACGCCGACAGGCAACGCACCGTAGATCAGATAGGTCAAGCCGATGCCTTGCCACGGTGCATCGAAGATGACCGCGGCAATCGCCGTGACGGCGCCCATGGCGACCAGTGCGAGTGTCCAGTCGAACAGCGTGACGAGCAGCGTTGCGCCAAGCAGATGCATGACGATGCCATCTTCGAGCCATGCGTTCGAGGCCCACAGGACCGTGATCGCAGTGACGAGCGCAAGCCACACGTGCTGAAGCGTGGCGTCTTGCAGACGGACGAAGGGGCGATTCCAGATCGCGAGCGCGAGCAGGGCCACGGCGGCGATCCAGCCACCGATGCCAACCCAGAGCGGAAGCGGTGTGAAAAGAAAACCCATGCGTCCATATTACTCGTTGAGCATCAAAGGTGGGAGCCTGCGCATGCCCGACCGTCGCAATATCGAGACTGTTTGCCTAGCGTCCGCGCCGGAACCGTGCCGGCGGCTCGGCGGCGAGCGGCAGGTCCTGCGTGCCGGTATTCGCGATGGGCAACGGGTACGGATGGTCGTGCCGTTGCGTACGCAGCGGAGCCGGGCCGTGTTCGCCGACGGCCGGCTTGCGGGCGCGGTTGCGGTTCGCCAGCAGCACCTCGAGATGGGGCGACAGCCAGCCGTTGTAGATCGCGACCGCGGCGGCGCGGTTTGCGGCGCCGAGCTGCTGGAAGATGCTCGCGAGGTGGATTTTCACAGTGCCTTCGCTGATGCCGAGCGTACGCGCGATCATCTTGTTCGTGCTGCCCATGTGGACGAACCGCATGATCTGCGCTTGGCGCGGCGACAGGAGGCCGCTCGGCGGGCGCCGGGGCAGCGAGCCGGCGAGCGTCTGGAAATGGGCGTCGTGGCGCGCCGTCGCCGTCGCCGTGGACGGCAGGAGGCTGAGGGCGATCGGCGGAATGTAGTATCCGCCCAGCAGGACGATCTCGAGCGCTCGCACGATCAGGTGCGGCCGCGTGGAGTGCGGGATCACGCCCGCGACGCCGTAATTGAAGAAGCGTTGGATGGCGTCGGGCGAGATGTCGTCGACCAGAACGGCGACCGGTGTCGGCGAGCACGCGTTGCCGAGTGCCTGAAGCTCGCTGAGCCGGCCCACGTCCAGCCAGTCGATCGCGACGAGGTCGAAACGCTGGGTGCGCAGCAGCCGGCGCGCCTGGAAACCGTCAGGCGCATCGTTGATGCTGGCGTGCCGGTCGATCTGCCGCAACAGGGTCTTCAGTCCGTCACGCCGTTCGGCGTCTGAGTTAAGTACCAAGAACCGCATATTCAACCTCCGTAAAGTGAGTCATTCACTGCTGTCGGGTATTAGCTGGCCCCGATAATGACAAAGACCTTACACGATGTCTGCTTGGCTGAAAGGCTTAGGAAAAGTTCGAAATTTTGGACGACCGGCATCGGATAAGAAAAAAGCCGCTTCGGTGGGCACCGGAAGCGGCTTTAAGCAGGGCAGGCCATCGAGGCCTGCGGGGTGGGTCAGTGGAAGTGCGGCTGGGCGGGCGACGCGTCTTCCGGCATTTCCGCATGGACGATTTCGCCGAGCGGATCGGCGTAAAGTGGCACGCCGCAGTCGTCGCAGTATTCGGGTTCGAAGCGACCCGCGTGCCGGCGGATGTCGGTTACGCCGCATTCTTTCAGCAGGCTCACGATTTCCTCGAGCGGCCCTTCGATCGGGGCTTCGCCTTCGAGCGTCGCGTTGTCGATCGATACGTCGCCGTTTTCACGGCCGTAGAGCGGCCACACGACGCCGTAGATCACGTCGTTGCTGGCACGCCGCGTGAAGCCGACGCGATACTCGTCGATACGACGTTCGCCGAAGCCGGCGACCACCGCGCGCAACTCCTGCGGCGCCGCACCAAGTGTGTCGAATAGATAACGAATGGCCGTTCGGACGGTGTGCGGACGCACGCGTTCGTCCGCATCGCGACAGGCCGAGTAGTACGCGTCCGGAAGCAGGCATTCGAACTCGCAGCCGGGCAATGCGATCGACAGGTTCGGGCCGCCTTGAGCCGTCCATTGTTCGAGGCACTGGCCGCGCTCGATCCGGCTGCCGTTTTCTTCCTCCTGCCAGCGGAACAGCGGCGAGCCGGCCGGCGCGGCGACGACCGCCAGCAGGAAGCGCGGATCGGCCAGGATCGGTGAGGTTTCCGGCAGATCGCCGAAGCTCAGCTTCGGGGGCTGCTGGCCGATCGCCGCATGGGCGAGTTGCTGAGCGAGCCGATAGGTTTCCACGTGATGCCGCGGCAACTGGTCGATGCTGTAGAGGAACGGTGCGAGGCCGACGAGGGTGCCGTTCGCGAGCACATGCGCCTGCAGGTGCGTTCGCAGCGCGTCGGCAACGTCGCTCTTGAGCGGGCCCGACGGAATCATGTAGCGCGTCCAGGCGAGAACCGGGACGGCGACCAGCAGCGCATCGTACGGTTGGCCGTCGTGTTCGATCACCATCGACTCGCTGTGCGTCTCGGCCATGTCGGCGAGCGCGCCGTAGGCGTCGGGATGATTCTGCTGAAGATGGTCGAGCGCGGCGTCGAGCGTGGTCTGATTGCCGTTGCGGACAATCTTGGCGAGCAGCGCATCGAGCTTCGCTTCCCAGAAGCGATCCTCGATGCGGCTGCCCGACGCGAAGAGCGCAAGTGACAGACCGACCAGTTTGTCGGCATCGGGGGGGAGGCGTTTGGCGATTCGCTGGCGCATATTAAAGACGTATATAGAAAGAGGCGAAGAACCTCACATTCTAGTCCGTTCTTTGCACCATAAGCGGCATTGTGCCCAGGCATGGCCGGACGGCCGAATTCCGGCGTTTGTAAAAAAAGTTGCTTCAAACCCCTTGCGCTCACGGTGTGGGCTGAATAGAATCACGCCTCTTTCGCGCTAACGGAAACGCGGCGCGGGAGGAAGGGAAGCGGTGCTGTTGAGGTTCGGAAGTAGCGAGCCCGACGGCGCAGGAAGAGGACCCCGCAGTCGCAACGATGTCGTGCAGAAAGTTGTTGACGCGCTGCGAAACACGGTTCATAATCTCGCTTCTCTG
>NZ_LOVM01000005.1:0-9262 GCF_001523445.1 Burkholderia sp. ABCPW 11
TTCGGCCTACGGCCGAAGGCTCATGAAAGACCGAACACTAACGCTCGGCACTGTCCAAGAAATCCAAGCGGTTCAAAGACGTGATGATCTCCGAACGTCCAGCGGAAGCTCAAGACCGTGCTGTACCGGGACATTGGGAAGGCGATCTGATCATCGGCTTGAACCGGTCTGCGATCGGAACGTTGGTCGAGCGATCAAGCCGATTCACCATGCTCATCCATCTGCCTCGCGAGGAAGGCTACGGGTTGATTCCCAGGACGAAAAACGGTCCCGCGCTGGCCGGCTATGGGGCTGTCACGATGGCCAATGCACTCAAGAAAATCGTGACGAGCATGCCTTCCCAGTTGTGGCGATCATTGACTTGGGATCGGGGAAAGGAACTGTCCGACCATGCTCGCTTCACAATTGAGTCTGGTGTGAAGGTCTTCTTCGCCGACCCGAACAGCCCATGGCAACGTGGCACGAACAAAAACACAAATGGCCTTCTACGACAATACTTTCCAAAGGGCACGGATCTGTCCCGATGGAGCGCTCGAGAGATTCAAGCCGTTGCTAATACACTGAACACCAGGCCCCGAAAAACACTCGGGTGGAAAACGCCTGCTGAAGCTCTGGACGAATATCTCCGGTCTGTTCAACAATCTAGTGTTGCGACGACCGGTTGAATCCACCCAATACGCAAGTCGGAAGTTCCGTCAGCGTCTGTGGCGCTACCGGATAAAGCAGAGCATGAGCCGTCGTGGAAATTGCTGGGACAATTCCCCGATGGAGCGGTTGTTCCGCAGCTTCAAGACGGAATGGCTGCCGTCAGTGGGTTACATGTCGGCGCAGGAAGCACACCGGGATATCAGTCACTACCTGATGCATCGATACAACTGGATACGGCCGCATCAGTTCAACGACGGACTGGCGCCGGCTGTCGCGGAAGAAAAACTTAACGCAGTGTCCGGAATCAGTTGACCACTACAGATGACGACGGCGCGAGGTTTTTCAACACCCTGCTAGGTTTACAGAAAGGCACAAGAATAACCCTTATTTTAAGAGTGCCCTTGTGTCCGCAGATGCGTGGTGTCGCTCCAAGCGTCACCGGCGCCACTAGCGAGATTTCAGGAATTCGACTCATTATTGATGCATTCACTCTTTATCGGCTTTTGCCCCCATACCTGAAAGAACAAGTGGGAGACGACGAGTGTGTTCGGGTCCGCGATATGTTGGCGCAGAGCTAGTTTAAGCGACTCATACTCATCTTTTGAGATTGGTAATTCGGCGACGAGCCGATCGCTTAGGTTCTCGGCGAAGTCGTGCGCAAGATAACGTCGCTCGTGGTCCGGCGGATAAACGTGAATCAATGGATTAACCATGATTTTCTGAATGCCGGTGATCTCGCGCAGCAGTCGGGGGAGCTTTCTTCCGATGTATGGATCAATGCCATTTTTCTCGGAGTAGCCGGAAAAAAGCTGCATATACCTCTCCCAAGCTTCTGATGGGGGATCACAGACGAAACTCAGATAGTCGGCTTCGTGCAGCGCGATCCATCCGCCGGGTCTCACGAGCGACATCGCCTCCCGCACTATTTCCTCAGGCTGAGGCACATTGACAAGAACGAGGCGGAGCGTGACCAAATCAAATGTGTTCCTCGGGAGGCCCGTGTTCCGGGCGTCACGATGGACAACCTCGACGTTCCCGAGGCCTCTTTCGCGTGCCATTGCTCGCGCCAAACCAACGCTTTCGTCGCTACGTTCGACACCAATCACCAGCCCGCTCGCACCGACACGCTCTGCGAGCATGTCGAGGCAACCGTGCGGACCGCATCCGATTTCCACGACCTTGCCACCACGCTTGAGAGGAATCTGATCGAAAAGCCACTTCGATTCAGTCGCTAGCTGATATGCCTGCCTCTGAAGTCGCAGCTGTTCTTCATCGCGATATCCGAGCACATATTGGTCGTTCTGTCGCATGCGCAAATCCGTTGGTGGTAGGCCATTTTTTGTCGCGAGCGACTGGTGGTCCTACGGATGGGGTGGCGCTCCCGCTCAGGGTCTTGTGACGAGGTAAGGGGCGATACTGGCCAGCTTTTCGTTGGTTTCGGCTAGCTCCCGTTCCGGCCTGGATTGAGCGATGATGCCGGCGCCAGCCTGGAGCCACCGCCTAGATTCATCCTGGAACACCGAGCGTAACACCAACGTCGCTTCGAACATGTCGTGCCCCTCGAGAAGCAGGACAGCGCCAGCGTACAACTCGCGTGGAGTATCCTCGAGGCGCTCGATGGCGTGCAGCGCAGGCGTCTTCGGGATGCCCGATGCTGTAATCGAAGGGAACAGAGTGTTGAATGCATCCCAAGCGTCTTTTCCACTGGCCAAATGTCCTGTGACGCGAGAGCCAAAATGCTGCACGCTACCGCGCATGCGTATCGACATGAAGTCGTTCACAGCAACAGACCCCGCGACGCATATTTCGTCAAGCTCTGCGATTGCGGCCCGCACCGAGACCACATGCTCCACAATTTCTTTCGTATCGTTGAGCAACTCTTTGCGTAGTGCGGCTATCTCTTCGTCGGTTCCTAGAGCGGAGCGCGTTCCTGCAAGTGGCTCGGTCGAGACAACACCGTTTTCAACAAGGGCGACGAGTTCCGGGCTGAAACCGACTGCCTCAAAATGTCCATGCTTGAACAGGAACGAGCGCGCCGGCGAATTGAATTCCCGGCCACGCCGCAGCGTGGCCGGCATGTCGATTTCGCTTTCGAGTTCGATTGGGCGGGAAAGGATGACTTTCGCATACGCCTCGTCGCCAATTTCGACCAATGCCCGGCGAACCCGGTCCTGATAACTGGCGGCGTTGGCGGATACGTCGACCGTCAGCCTACCTGTAGGTCTCTCCTTGGCGCGATTAGACATAAGCGCCTGAATTGTTCGGGCAGAATCTTGATTGGCGGTATAGATCGTCGCAAATCCCTCAGCGAAAATCACCTCCGTATGGGGCACCATTAGTGCAAGCAGTGGCCATCGTCCCGGCCGGTATGGATGCCCATTTATATGTGCTGCATAATTGAAACCGGCGTGGCCATAGATCCTGGCGGCCGACGCCGCGTGACGCGAAAGAAATGCCCTCGCTGTATCGGCAAGTGTTCCCTTTATTGAGACATGCTGCGTTTCTTCATTGGCAAAGATCGTAGCCCGGCTGCCATCCGGACTGATCGTCATCGAAGCCTTTGCACCCATCCCGACATACCAGCAAGAACCTCTCTCGTAGACATAGCAGTCCTCTCCTTCATAGTGATTCAACAGAACCTCAATCACCGACAATACTTGAGGCTTTGGTATAGAAATTCGCTCGGTATGCATATGATCAGTCATGTTGCCCCTCGAGAATGCAGTAATGTTTACCGTTTGAGCGGAATGTTGTAGATGGTCTGAAGCGCGAAGATAAAATGCATTCGATACACGATCTGCCGACTCTCGACAAGTTTAAAGTCGGACCCGCCATGCATACACAGGGCGTTATCAATATTGGATATCACGCGCCACCAAAAGACCTCCTACATTTGGTCCACTACTATCGTTGTTCCACCTTCTCGATCATGAATCTAAACTCATTTAAATCAAGCGAGCAACAATTAATCTTTAAAAGAAAAATTCGTATGCGGTCCCTCCAATGATAGGATGATTTTTAATTGTATCTATATAATTTTTTATTATTTGAGACGATGCCAACTATCGAGCTCGAATAGAGCAGTCGTTAACATATCGAAAGGAATGTTCGAAACAATGGCTGCAATAGTTTAGTGAAGTGAATCTCAATCTCCCCATGTGGGCCGGAATTAACGAAGAGGAGCGGTTCGCCGACGGAGGTTGACTACCACTCAACAGAAGATATCGACATTGACGACCGTGGATCGGTAGTTTTCGTCGAATTTTGACCCGTGATTGATCCCTCTACGGGAAATTGTGAGGTGAACGAGGCGATCCCGAATCAATGGGCGCATGGCTGCGCCTGTCCCGGGCGAGCGAACCGAAATATCGGACAGCGCACAAGGCCAACATCGTCGACGACGACTAGGTCGAATCGATATCGGGCCGGCTCAAGACCGGCAGCCATTGGCCGCCGCAGAGTTGGACCACTCATGCGACTCTGAAACTGGGCGATCTGCCGGTGTACTTGAGTTGATCGAATTCGGGATCCGCGGACGGACGGTTCGTCGTGTTGAGGCGCTCGGCCGTCAGCCACGCAAACTTCGATGCGTTTTGCCTGGATGCTGGCGACCTTGGTTCTTCATGCCTTTTCGCCACAAGAGGCCGCCCACAGAGTCTTGGCCCCAAGCCAGGAACCTTTGATTCAATTTTTCATCTCATTCAAGCCTTTATTCCGAAAATCGAAATATTGCAGTTACGTAACAATTCCCTCTTCGGATGGATCAGTTCCTATTATCTACAATAACAAACGATTATATCTCGCTCGCAGTCCATCATTCTAATATGGATGCATGCCTCGATGAGTCGACCTTACCATTTAATTTCTAAAGCTTTCGAAAATATGCGCGTTTTTTGGCCGCAAAAATAGAGAGAAGGGGCGGTGGCGAATGGAAAGGCAAAGACGTGGAGTCGATATCGATTCGAATAAACCGCGGTGATTCTCGCGCGGCTTATTTAATGTCGATTGCGAATTTTAAAATAATAGATACATGGATTGGGCTCCGCACAGTAAAATCGAATGCTGGACGCGCTAAATATTGATTGTCGACGCGCAAATGATGGGCATTTGGGTAAAAGTTTTATTGCGTCGCGCATCGGACACTCCTTTTTCTTTGAATGAGCGGATTAATTCAATTGGTCATTAATTTAAGTCAAGATAATTTAACTCCGAATTGGAGGGTGTCTATGAAAAACTATCTAGGCAATGACGGGGAGTGTGCTTTAGGTCGGAATATAGTCCATCCATCCACGATCGATAGGTTGCAGATGTCGTTTCATGATGTGCCAAACGATCAGTATGTAAAAAACAAAAGTAGACGTAAAGACATTGTTAGAGTTGTGAATTTGGGTGGGCAAGTAAAAAAAGGCTCTCATGGGCCAATTTTTCACCCAGTTAATGAGCGCTTCTATTCAAACTCAATCGTCAGGTTCTACGAAGAAGTTCCCGATAAGTATTTTTACCTCATCGAGGAAATATCAAATATATTTTTCGATCATTTTTTGATCCCTGCGGGTAGTGAAGCGTTGATACAACGACAAAGAATCATTGCAATTGGCCCTGGATCGACCGCTACCACTGTTGAGGGAATGCATCGAGATGGAGTGCAAAGTTTGGCAATATTCTCTATCACCAGGCAAAATATTACAGGCGGTGTAAGCTATGTCTATTCGAGGGACGGGAAGAAAATCGTCGATGCGATACTTTATCCCGGAGACGCCATGTTCATTGACGACTCGCAATGCCTGCACGGCGCATCTGATATTATGCGTATAGACAATGAGTGGCCAGGTTATCGAGATATAGTTATTGCAACACATCCAGCGTGCCGAGAAAATTGAATTTCCGGTCTAGTAGATGGCAAGCTTATTATCAAATGCCGGGGGATGTGAAATGAAACCAAAAGTTATTTTGATAACTGGAGCTAGTAGTGGAATAGGCGCTGCAACTGCTCGTCAATGCTGCGAGGAGGGACATCATGTAATTCTGGCCGGCCGCCGCGCCGAACAACTGAAGGGGCTCGTGCAACAACTTGGGTCGATGGCGCTACATCAGGTCTGCGACGTAACGGACCCGCTCGCCGTACGCTCAGTCGTGGATTTTGCAATCAACAAATTTGGAAAAATTGATGTCCTGGTTAATAACGCCGGAACCATGCCTCTTGCATACATTAGAAATGGGGACATAGAGACGTGGTCTAATATGATCGATGTAAATCTCAAGGGTGTTATCTATGGTGTATCCGCCGTACTTCCCCATATGATCAATCGGCGGAGTGGGCATATCATTACTGTTTCATCTGTCGCGGGTCACATCGTCTTTCCGGGGGCAAGTGTCTACTGTGCTACGAAGTTCGCCGTTCGTGCATTTATGGAGGGTCTCCGTCTTGAAGAAAAGAAGGTAAATTTAAGAGCGACAATCATTTCTCCCGGAGCGGTTGCGACCGAGTTGCCAAACTCCATAAAAGATCCTGAAATGAAGAAATTCATGGCTCCTGTCTTTAATATTGCACTTGACCCAGGCGCCATTTCGGAGGCCATTTCATATGCGATACGGCAGCCTGACGATGTAGACGTCAATGAAATCATTATACGTCCACGCGCGCAGAGCATTTGAGAATGGAGCGATTGCATGAAAATCGATGTGAGTCACGCCAAGGATGCTGTCGCGGGCCCCTTTAATGTCGCATCATACCTCGTCGGTAAAGAAACGGTGAGGGATGTGGCAAGTCGCATAGCGCTTGTAGATGCTAGCGAGTCGATAAATTACGATGAGCTGAGAAACCGTGTCATTTCGGCGGCAGCGGGTTGGAAATCGATCGGACTCCGGCCGGCGCATCGAGTCATGATTCATGCTGCTGATACGGTAAGGGCCGTAATCGCTTTTCTTTCGACGATATGGTGCGGTGCGGTGCCGGCGTTTGTTTCAACACTCTATTCCAGCGACGAAGTATTGTGTCTCTCAAAAGAGATGGAGGCTGAATTTCTCGTCGTTGACGAAGCTAAATTTTTAGAAATGCGCTCGATGAAGCGAGACGGTTTTGATGGGGAAAAGATTGTTGTTCTGGATGGGCCGGCTATTTCTTCGGTCATCCATGAATCCGCATGCCTTTCTTGGATGCGTCTTGTTGCGCGTGGTGAAGGCAATTATATTCCCGTAGAAAATACAGATGAAGATTCGGTTGCATTCTGGATATATACTTCAGGGTCGACCGGAAAGCCTAAGGCGGTTATGCACCGTCATGGCAGTGTAAGGACTATCATATCCGGCTACGGGAGCGAAATTTTAGAGTTGTCGAGAGATGACCGGTGCCTTTCTGCATCAAAATTGGGCTTTGCATATGGCCTTGGAAATTCATGCTTCTTCCCTTTGGCTGCTGGTGCCTCATCGATCTTGCTGTCGGAAAACTCAACGGCGCGGAGTTTGCAGGACGCCATAGTTAAATACGAACCAACTGTTTTTTTTGGAATGCCGGCGCTATTTTCAGCTATGCTTAAAAATCTCTCTCCAAGAGATCTTTTTGACAAGATTCGGCTGGTGGTTTCCGCCGGTGAAGCCTTGCCATCTGAGCTTCAAAGAAAATTTAGAGATCGATTTGGTGTGGAAATTGTTAATGGGCTTGGGTGTACCGAGATGCTGCATATCTTTGTTTCGAATCGTCCGGGTTTCGCGACAACCGATCATGTCGGACACGTTGTCCCAGGTTATCAGGTCCGCATTGTCAGGGATGATGGCTCTCCAACGTGTCTAGGGCAGCCGGGAAGACTGCAGGTTCGAGGCCCGTCTGCAACTGTTGGTTATTGGCGGCGTATCCACGAGGAAAGATATTTGTTCGATGGCGATTGGCTGAATACCGGCGACATAGCCATTGGTGGCGATTCGGCTGGCTATAGGCTGATCGGAAGAGTGAACGATATGATGAAAGTTGGGGCATTATGGGTGTCACCCAACGAGATCGAGTCTGTAGTCTTGCAACATAGATTCGTACAGGCAGCCGGGGTCACGTCAAAACCGGACTCGTTTGGGACTGGATATTTGGTGGCATGCGTTGTGCTCGCCGCTGAGGAAGATAAACGCAAATTAATAGTCGATGACTTGTTTAAATTTTGCCGAGAAAAACTTCCTCCGGGAAAACGACCTCGGGAAATATTGGCTGTAGATGCGTTGCCTATTAACCACGCCGGAAAATTGCAACGCGCTAAGCTTCGAGAATTATTAATTGAAGAATCAAAAGGAGAGTAGATATGAGCGCTTCGGAATCGCGAGTCTCCAATGTTCCCGGCCCGCTCGATCTGCTTTTCTTTCGTGCGGGAGTCGAGCCGTCCGGGATGGCAGCCTCTTCAAATGTGGGTGCTATATTGCATTTCCGAGGGGCCTCGCCGGATTTTGACTTGCTTGAAATTAGTCTTCGGGAGGCGGTTCAGAAATTGCCGTGTCTTACCCATTATATTTCATGCGATGCTGGCGGAGCCAAGTGGATCCGAGATTGCAGTGATGTTGGCGAGCATTTGTCGACAATTTGTTTGGATGGATCTGTTGATCTCGATTCAATAATTTTTGACCTCAGATTTTATAAATTTGCCCCGGATATTTCCCCGTGGAAGATGTGGCTCATTTCCGGCTACGCAAAGGACAGGTACGTTATTTTTTACCTTACGCGACATGACGTCCAGGATGCCGCAAATATCGCATCCGTTTTGGAGGCCATTTTTCAGCAAGGCTCGAAATCAAGAATTTTGCGTGGAGCTCAATTCTCGCCGCCTCTCCATTGGTCTGATTATATGGAGGCGATGGACACGCTTGATGTGTGCGTTAAGACGCATGGTTTTTGGACAGGTGGGCCAATTCGACTTTCGGGCGAGCGGAATGTAACGTGGGTTCGAATGCCTACTGCGGAAGTCAAAGCGATATCGGAAAAATGGTCTTGCAGCATCAATGATATTCATTTGGCAGCCTTGAATTTCTCCTTTTCGTCGTGGGTTGATGCGCACTGGTCTCACATGAGCAGCAATTGCTTGCCGATTCTCGTTCCCGTAAATATTCGACTCGAAAGTGAAAGGGGCAGACCGGGAAATCGTTTCTTTTTAACTCGAATTGATGTCAGTTGCCAAAGGCGTTCCCCAGCGGAATGTTTGTTTGCGATTCTTAAGGGAACGGCAAGAATGAAGTCAAGAAAATGGAGGATGGCAATATCCGATATCATCGGTCCGACTTCCGGAAATCTTGTTGATCAATTTTATGAGGAGTCTTCCGGTGAGGATAAGCTAAGTGTTGTTGGGTCGAGTTTCTATTTGAAAAATGATCTCGGGCTTGGTGAGGCTATTGTTGAGTGCGTGGACCCGTTGATATGTTGCCCTGATGGATTTCCGGCAACTGTTGCATTTTTCGTATATGGCGACTGGTCTTCGGTGTGCTTTAACGTTGACGAAGCGTTGCCTGGGGTTGAGGCGATTTCAGTCGGTTGGCGTGATTTCTGGGAGCGTATCTAAGGGCGCGCTGGGGGTGTCAGGATTTCCGTGTTCAAGGCGGGTTGAGTAATTACACGGAAGGTCGAACGAACCGGTCTGCATAAAGG
>NZ_LOVM01000006.1:0-13912 GCF_001523445.1 Burkholderia sp. ABCPW 11
TGGGCTTTCGGTTTGCGAGGCATAAACTCTCCTTGGGAGCATGTTATGCCTTAAACACAAAATTCCTGACAGGCCCGCATCGCGCTTTGCTGACGAACTCCGGCCCGTTATCCACCTGAATCAGGTTGGGACATCGTCCTCGTTGCCGCAACTGCTCGAGCACACGCGTCACGCGTACCTCCGTTAGCGAGAAGTCGACCTCGATGTGCGGGCACTCGCGGTTCCACGCGTCGATGATCGTCAACATGCGTATGCGTCGGCCATGCACCAGCGCGTCAGCAACAAAGTCTATCGCCCAGCTTTCGTCTGCGCCGTTGGGCGTCGGCATGACCATGCGTAGATGACTCGGGCGTTTCTTTCGACGTCTCAGGCGAAGTGATAGACCTTCTGCGCGGTACAGCCGCTCAGTGCGCTTGTGGTTCTGGACCAGCCCCTCTCGACGTAGCAAGACATGCAGGCGGGGCGAACCAAGCCGTGGCCGCTCCTGTGCCAGCTCGCGCAGCCGTTGCCGCACGTCGTGATCGGCGTCAGGCGGCGCCGGTCGCCGAAACGTCCGGCGATTCAGGCCAATGAGCGTGCACGCCCGGCGCTCCGAATAGTTGTGCTGTTCAATCACCTGCTGCACGAGACTTCTCGGCGCCGCGCGGGCGAACTCACTTTTTCCGAGAACGTCCTTCAAAACCTGGATGTCCAGCGCCTGGTCGGCCACCAGCCGCTTGAGCCGCTGATTTTCTTCCTCCAGTTGCCGCAATCGTCGCGCTTCCGACACCTCCATGCCGCCGTGACGGCTACGCCAGTTATAGAACGTTGTATCCGATATGCCGTGTTTGCGGCACAGGTCTGCGACCTTCATGCCTGTGTCGGCTTCCTTCAGCACCCCGATAATCTGCTCTTCGCTGAACCGCGACTTCTTCATGACAAGGGTTCTCCTGCCGCCTTGCCACTAACTTTACAGTGGGATACTTCTGAGGGGAAAGGTCAAAAGTTCTTACTTTGCTTCCGTCTGCGTCGAGCGTGAAGAACCGACCAACTGGCCGTGCCGCGTCATCGCATCAGATGGCGACGGAAATCCCCCTTCCGATCTGTCCCCGTGTTGCAGCATCCACACGGACCTACGCTGAATAATGCGATTAGTTATTGTCCACCCACTCGAATGAACGAACTCGTACGGGCTTATACGACGCCACGCGCCGTCACCGGCATTCAGATCCAAACAGCCAGTCATGACAACCCCTCTCGGGCTTGGTCTCCAACAGCAAATATCAATCGTCAGATCAGTACGTACGGTCCTGGACCGCGTACTCGTACTGTTCCCCCTTTGTTAATACGCCAACTGTAGGCCCGCTATAGTTCACACGGGACACCGATTCATTCGTCATGACGAGCGAAACCGTGCATGATCTGCGACGCGTCGATCCGAATCCCAAACTGCTCGACACTGAAGCGCTTGCATTTCATGATACGGTACCTTTCATACTGAAAAAGTCCGCCGAAAACTCGCTTACAGCGTGGCACTGCTTACCAGGGGCCGCTCAATTGAATTCGAGCAGAGACAGCGTCGTGCAACTGTTTCGCCCATTGAAGAACCAATTCAGTTCAGCCGTTCGAGCATTCGCGCATTTTGGAAAAACACTTCTTTCAAGAATCTTCCTCGCCTCAGTGTCCGATCGATGTCCGTTCACACATTCGAAATGTTGCCGAATCTTGCGATCATGATAATCGCCTTCAAGACAGGTCAGATTGCGTTCTACCGGAGCATCGAGAAATTGCTGACGTGTCGTCGCCTGCATACACTGAGCGCATCCTGACGAACCATTTACGAGGACGTAGGCATGTCGTTCAAACCTGTAGCCGTTTTCGCACCTGAACCGACAACGTGCTCCTGCATTAATCCATTTCTTCGTCAGGAGTGTGAGTCCAGCGGCCTTCGTGACCTCCTGCATATGGACAAATGCTTCCTCAGTCGTGCGTGCCATAACTTGCTGCTGAATCGTTGCCTTGGCCGCGTCGAACAACGACACCTGTCGGCCACTTCGCGTCGACCTTGACGATCGAGCGGGGCCGTTCATATCATTGCCAAACGCAATCGACTGCGGCGTCACTCCATCGACCTGCAACTGTATCATCGCCTGCGCAACCGCGAGCGGTAACCCTTACGTATTGCCCTCCGTCACCGGTGTATTGAGCTCACCGATGGCAACTGGCCTCCCTCCTTTTCGGTCGGCGCTTGCCGTTTGCCCGGCAGCGACGAGGATTGTGCCTGTGCGTGAACGGGCAACGCCAGTTGCCAAGCAATCGCTGTTGCGATCAGCAAGCGATTGATTCGTGTTTGCATAATGATAAGCTCCATAAACAAATGCCGGTCAATTGTCGGTCGTCGCCGATTGACGACAACTGACCATCGCGTGCATTGCGCTGACCAACAGGTCGTCGCCACGCGGCCACGATGCGTCCTGACGACGGTATCGTTGATCGATCTTTGCCTCGCGCTTCGCATCGTGCACACAAACGTGCTCGACGGTAAGGTCTGCTGACATTGCTTGTGCTGCGCTGATCAACCGATATGCGTTCGCGTGTGACGGTTCGATACGCTGGCTGTGGTAAATGACGTACGAATTCAGCAATTTTCGCATCGCCACTCTGACGCGCTCTTCGGTGACTTTCAGCACTGTGGCAACCGCAGTCACTGTCCAGTGCTGATTGTTGGACATGAGGTGGACGATCTCTCCAGCCAGTAATTCAGTTTTCGTCGGCTTATGCATCGATACAGTCTTTCAGCGGCATGTTGAAGAAGGCGTTGGCCAAACTGGGCTTTTAGCAGCATCGATCAGCTACGCGGTGCACTGACCCGCTACATCCATTACTAAAACCACGAACGTATCAAGAGCTGGCCCGCATCGCACACTAGGCCAAGGGGCCCTTTCACGACGTGGGTACATTGGCCTATTTGGTCGTGTAGCCACCATTGATGAGGATTGTCTGACCCGTGATCCACCACCCGTCGCTGACCAAGTGGCGGATGAACGGCACGACGTCCTCGATGTCGGTGAGGCCCGTCTTGCTGAACGGCGACAGTGCGGCCGCCGTCTTGTGATACGCGACCGCATCGGTGCCTTCGGCAGGGTAGAAGAACGGCGTATCCATCGGGCCCGGCCCGACGGCGGTCACCGAGATCCCGCGTGCGCCGTATTCCTTCGACGCCGCTCGCGTGAAGTGTTCGACCGGCGCCTTGGTCCCAGCGTAGGCCGCGTAGAACGGCGTGAACGCCCCCAGCAACGCTGTCACCAGCGTCACGATCTTGCCGTTGCCGTTCACGTGTTTGCCTGCCTCGCGCAGGAAGAAGAAAGCGGACTTCGAGTTCACCGCTGCCATCTCGTCATACTCGGCCTCGGTGATCTCCGTAAACGGCTTCTTCAACACCTTGCCGACCGTGTTGATCGCGATATCGGGGCGGCCGAACACCGCGATCGCATCCTCGAACAGCGTCTCCACCGCGCCGGCACTCGTCAGGTCCGCCTGAAGCGCCACCGCTTCTGCACCGGCCGCCTCGATCGCCGCGACCGTCTTGTCGGCGTCGGCCTTCGAGCTTGCGCTGTTGTAGTGAATCGCCACTGCCTTCGCGCCATAGTTAGCCAGATCCCGAGCGATCAGGCCCCCAAGATTCTGCAATCAGGACAACCTTCCCGTCAATATCGTGATTCGCCATTTTTCCCTCCATCATACTGTTATGATTAACGAAACGGCATATTCGCACCGCCACATTCTCACCGCGATCATCCGGGAATGGTCGCAATCACTCGTTTCCATCATCCGGCGGGACCCTGAACGTCTCACGGTCCTTGCCAACGAGCCAGCGGGGCGCTCGCCCTCGTCCCGACCACGTGACACCTGTCTTCGGATCCCAGTACTTCGGCTTGATCCTTTTACGTTCAGGCGGTTTCGACTGCGCGCAGCTGACAATCGACCGAATATCGCCCCCGCTCTCCGAAAGCAACGCAAGTACGCGTCCAGCGATGAGCCTTGCCTCATATTCCCGGACGGCATCTATGTCCTGCTTCAGTTTCTCGAAATCGGCAAGTAATTCACTATACGTCTTCATTGTAGAAACTCCTGCATCGATGATAGCGACCTCCCCGTCGGCTTCCACGCGTGCACCTCACGTCCGCTTCTCCACCCCGACCCGGGATAAACCTGTATGTCATAAAAGGGAGAAGGCCAAATGCCGATGACGATTTCCGGAGCCCATGTCAACGGATCCTGAGTTCTCGATTCCCCGTCCTTCATCCTTGAAAAGGACATGGATTCATCGTCACCACCACTGGACAATGAAGCGCGCTCCAGCATCATTGAACGCATCAACGTTCCGTGCTTTCGCCCCAGATCCCGCGCTTTTCCGGGCAAGTCCAACGACAGGCCTGCAGACACGTGCATAGCATCGTCCATACCTCGCTTCATGCCGACGTAAACGGCAGATTCAGGCCCGTACGACCCTTGCGTCACGCCACAGTCGTAGGCCATCAGGTAGACTATGCTTTCGGCCTTGCTAAATTTTGCACGCAATATTGTGCCTAACTTCTTTCGAAATACCGAAAGAATCTGATCCCACTGCCCGTCGTTCGCTGTATCTTCCAATCCAGAGACCAGATCATCCATCGCATCCATATTTGAACCCCGTTTTTACTCGGCGCTGAAAAGTTCGCCAGATGATCGAGAGGCGAACGCGAATACATTCGAGTTTTCTCTGTCATTTTAGGAGGCCGCAAGTTATTCGGCCTTCATGATTCGACTCAACACTAAACAATTCAGATTACGACTTATCAATACCTCCGACACACCGGTCGAACGGCGCCACTCGATGAAGCGCACGATATTCTGCTATGTGTGATTCATCGAATCACCGAATAAAAAGGCGCGGCGTCCTGCCGCGCAAATGCACCTCGAGGGCTTCCAGGTACAAGGCACGAAAATTCAAGTGAGGTCTCGTGGTTATGCTGAAAGCACTGGCGATGCAACCGGCTATCGCGTGAGCACGATCTCGACACGCCGATTGCTCGCTCGACCTTCGACCGTCGCGTTCGACGCCACAGGGTCTGCTTTTCCTCGGCCTGAGACCGACCATGCGTCTGCCTTCAGACACTGCGTCTTCAGATAGCTCGCCACTGCCTGCGCGCGTCGCTGCGACAATCCCAGGTTGTAGGTATCGCTGCCGACGGAATCCGTGTACCCGACGACCGTCACTTGAGCGTATGTCCGGTTCTCGAGCTCGCTCAACAGCTTGTTGAGCGATGCGCGAGCGTGGCCAGGCCGGTTGCGAACAACGCGTCTCCCGCCAGTCTCACGCGCTCGACGGGCGCCGGCGCCGACTGTTCTTTCGGCGCTGCAGTCTGGGCGACCGGCGCGGGCACGGCGCCGCAATGGAAAATCAGCGTCGCGGGATCCGAGTTGTCACGCACCGCGCGGGCGGAGTCGATGACGCGGACCGGCTGGTCGTCGCAGATCTTCCGGGCGGCCTTCATGCAGGTTTGCGGGCCTGACAGAAACCCATGGCAGCCCACCTGAAACGTGGGCACGCCGTCGCGCGGCTGCAGTTCGGATGCGCTGTAGGTCGGGCCTGACGCGGTCGAGCACGCGGCGAGGACCATGACGGAAAGCGCTAGCTCAAGAACGAGTTTGTTCACGGTTACATCCTCAAAGCTTTAAGTTGATAGAAACCCGCTGCGGGATACGCGGCGAGCCCGTCCTGCCTCCGGAGCCGCCGCGGGCCGCCCGGCTGGAATGCCGGGCGACTCGCGGCGCGAGTTACTTCCACTGGTACAACATGCCTGCGCCGATCACCTTCTGGGTGCCGCTGAAGCCGCCATTGATAGACGCTTTCAGGTTTTCGGTGATGCGCGCCTGCATGTTGACCGCCATCGCCTTCTGGCCGAGGAAGGTTGCCGTGCCGATACCCATCCCGAAGTTGGCGTCGCGATCGAGCTGCGGAATCGACGCCATCGCGCCGACGGCCGCGATACCCTGCTTAGCCATCTGGTCGGTCTGCAGCAGTTGCGAACCCAGCGAGTTGATCTGCGCCTGCTGGCCCGATAGCGCCGTCGACAGCGTGGTTTGCACCGCCGTCAACTGATTCACGTTCACCGCGTCGGTGCCCTGCGTACCCGGCGCAACGTTGGTGATCTGGCGCTGCTGCGAATCGCTGCCGACCGACACCACGTTCGAGCGACCACCGTCGTTCGAATTCGCGCCGATCGCCACCGAGTTCGAGCCGGCAGTAACCGTCGGCACGTCGGTACCCTTACCATTCATATCGGCCGCGATACCGTTGTTGTTAGCGACGCGCGTATTGTTATTGTTAATCGTCGTCGACAACTGGTTCAGCGTGTTGTTGATGTCCGTCACGCCGGTCGACAACGATGACACCGTGCTGTTTGTCGAACTCAGTCCCGTCGACAGCGATGTCACATTGCTGTTTGTCGTCGACAAGCCTGTCGACAGGGACGAAACGGAGCTATTGGTCGAACTCAGGCTCGTCGACAGCGAACTGACACCGGTCGACAGCGAACTGATACCAGTCGAGGTCGACGTCGACAGGCTGTTGACGGCCTGGTTCGTCGCATTGAGCTGGCTACCGTTCACCGCGTCGGTACTGGTGGCGGAGATGCGACCAGCGGCAACGTTCGTGATCTGGCGTTCCGCGCCCGGTGCACCGACGCTCACCACGCTCGTCGGGTTCGCGCCGGCGAACGAATAGGTCACGCCGCCGATGGTCGTTCCCGACATTGGGTTCGGTGTGCCCGTGATGGACCCAGACCCGAGGGCGACATCGTTGACGTTCTTCGCGACTGCCCCTGCACCGAAGGCCAGCGAGCCGGCGGCACCCGCCGTCGACGCGTTGCCCAGCGCCAGCGCACCATCACCGGTCGCCGTGTTCGCGTTGCCCAGCGCAACCGCGCCGTTACCAGCCGCGGTGTTGTTCGCGCCCATCGCCACCGCGCCCGTGCCCGTCGCGACACTCGGATCGCCGATCGCAACCGCACCATCGCCGCTCGCGGTGTTCGCCACACCGATCGACACCGCCTTGCCGCCCGTTGCCGATGCGCTCTGGCCGATCGCGACCGCACCGTCCGACGATGCGTGCGAGCCATCGCCGACCGCAACGCTGCTCGCGCCCGATGCGCTCGCATTCGTGCCTGCCGCGATCGCGTTGATACCCGTCGCGCCGTCGTTGTTGTAATTACCTTGCTGCGTACCGTTGTCGTTGACGCTGTAGTAGTGCGTCTTCGCGGCCTGGATCGCGGTCGAGGTCGACGTGGACAACGACGTGATCGTACTGTTGGTCGAGCTCAAACCCGTCGACAACGAGCTGATACCCGTCGAGGTCGACGTGGACAACGACGTGATCGTGCTGTTGGTCGAGCTCAAGCCCGTCGACAACGAGCCGATACCCGTCGAAGTCGACGTGGACAGCGACGTAATCGAGCTGTTCGCCGACGAGAGACCGGTCGACGTCGAGGTCGACAACGACGTGATTGAGCTATTCGCGGACGACAGACCCGTCGAAGCCGACGTAGACAACGACGTGATACTCGACGTAGTCGTGCTCGCTACTGCATAGAGCTGGCTGCCGTTGATCACATCCGTGCTCGCCGCGCTCACGAGACCGGCAGCAACGTTCTGAATCCGCCGCTCCGAACCGGGCGCGCCGACGCTGACGACCCCGGCCGACGAATTGGCACCAGCATACGCCCCGAAGGTCCGGCCGCCGATGGTCGTGCTGCTGACCGCACTGGTACCGCCCGTGGCCGAAGTGGCCCTCCCTGCCGTGACCGCCCCCGATCCCAGCGCAACCGATCCCGCCACGTTCGCGGTGGATCCCGAGCCGAACGCCTGGGCGTTGGTTGCGCTGGCTACTGCGGTATCGCCCAACGCGATGCCGCCGGCAGCCGAAACCGTGCTGCTGTTGCCCAACGCGACGGAACCCTGACCGGTCGCCGCATTGGCGTTGCCGAGCGCAACGGCGCCCTGGCCGGTCGCGTTGTCGTTTGCGCCCAGCGCTACCGCACCGGTACCCGCTGCGACATTCGGATCGCCGATCGCAACCGCGCCGTTGCCGGTAGCCGTTTGCCCGCGCCCGATCGCCACGGCGCCGCCTGCCGCAGCCGAGCTGTTAGCAGTCGTGCCCGAGGAACCAATGGCAACGTTCCGCCCCGTTGCTCCTGCGATCGTCCCGTCGCCTTGCGCGATCCCATAGGCGCCCCCGGCCGTAGCGCCACGACCGATTGCAATACCCGATGTGGCCGCAGCGGCCACCGACGACTGCCCGCCGATCGCGATACCGTCCGTCGCGGCGGAGACAGCCCCGGCGGTCGCGTTGTCTCCGATCGCAACCGAACCCGTGTTCGTCGCCGTCGCGGCGGCACCGAACGCCGACGCGTAATTGCCGGATGCCGTCGCATTCGCACCCAGCGCCGCGCTCGAAGAACCCGATGCCGTCGTGAAAAGACCCACGGCCGTTCCGAGGTTACCGGCCAAGCCGGCCATCCCGATCGCCACGGCCCCATCGCCTGTCGCAGTGGCATATGAACCGAACAACGCCACCCCAGTATTGGGACCTAGATAACCCCCCCCGTTCGCGTTACATCCAATCACGTTGGAGTAGGTCCCGGATCCGTCTACCGGATCCACTTCGGCAGCAAACGACCGTCCCAGAAAAGTGCCGGCACTCGTGTCGCATTTGTTATGGGAGGCGCCGCTCGGCGGATAAGTTATCGCATTGGCCGCATTCATCCCACCTGCCAACAACAGACCGACGGCCAGCGCGACTACCGTTGTTGTTGTCGAGCGCCCGCTCTTGCCGTGAGCCGAATCCAACTCAGAGGCCGCCACCCATGCACCCAGCGACTCATTCCATATGGCCCGGTAAATACGATTCATTATATGATCCCTGGATTATAAAATACCCATGCCTCGGCTCGATCAACGCCGACAAATTCAAATAAAACAAATTTCATCAATCTGATATGAAGCCATGCAAAACGTCAGCCCCGCACATATCTCCTTCCGAAAAATTCTTTAAGAACCTCACATCACCCGAAGATGAGCAATCGATTAATTGCCGGCCTCCCGAAAGAAAGCCGACGCGACATCCCGCCACGCCTCACGAAGATCGGCCCCGCTCCGAACACGAATTGACTGACGATTGAACTCCGCCGCCAATAGCTCCCCATAATCGGGACACGGACGACCCGCCGTTTCGCCGACAAATGAAAAGGCCTTGAGCCATATGCCGGTACCGCCCCCTCTCAAACTTCGAGAGGCTCTGCGAGTGAAAAAAGCGGCGGAAAAAAACGTTCCTTTGGGCGAAGCTGTACTAGTGCGTAGGGGTATTGCCGTATCTCGTTGATAAATATGGGAATGCTGTGTGCGGTGAGTAGGCGGAAAAAAAGGAACGTTTTTGTCCAGTACAATCAACGTAACTTAACAATCTTTAACGCTCCCCCAATGAAACGTTTCCCTCTTGCTGCAACAAAAGGGGTCTCCCTATGCAATGCCCATACTCACTTTCACCCGCGCACGTGGTTTAACGTTTGCGAGATTGCGCACAACGCCCCTCGATCTCGTGATGTGGGGTGATAGAAATGAAAATTGGATACGCCCGTGTTTCAACCGATGAACAAAGTCTCGGTCTTCAGGAAGACGCACTCTCTCGCGCAGGCTGCACGACGATCTATCGGGACAAAGGGATCTCCGGCGCCGACTTCAAGCGTCCCGGACTCGGAAAAGCATTGCGCCGCCTGAAAGCCGGCGACACCCTGGTCGTATGGCGGCTGGATCGTCTGGGTCGCTCGTTGCCCAAGCTCGTGGAACTCGTGATATCGCTCCAGGAGCGCAGCGTGAGTTTCGAATCCGTGACGGAAACCATCTCCACCGAATCCGCAAGTGGCACGCTCATCTTTCATCTGATGGCGGCGCTCGCCCAGTTCGAGCGCGCGTTGATCAGCGAGCGAACGAAGGCCGGCCTGGCCGCGGCCAAACAACGAGGAACAGTGCTTGGACGCCGACACGCGTTGACGCCGCAGCAGCAAGTACAAGCGCTCGGGCTGCTGGAAACCACACCCGCGGTCGAGGTCGCGAAGACATTCAACGTCCATCCGAAGACGCTGCTCAGACTCAGGCAGGCATCCAGAAATCGTCCAACGAAATAAGCGACAGCGCTGTAGTCGATAGCGGTGTCGTCAACGTCGAAAGACATGCCGACGCCTCAGTCATCGCCGACACCGCAATCTTGCCGGAACGCTTGACCGCCCTCGTCGTCATATGCGCTCCGGCACACGACCTCTCGCGCCACACCTCAATTAGAATTTTCATATACCCACAATACAAATGACCTGCCCTGGAATTTTCGGACCAACTGAAACTTGAGAGAATGGCTTCCAACGGAGATAGGAAACCATGAAGAAGAGCCGGTTTACCGACGAGCAGATGGTCACGATCCTGCGCGAGGCCGACAAGGCGCCGGTCGCCGAGGTCGCAAGGAAGCATGAAGAGATCAACGCAAAAAAGTGGTGAGCGCGCCCGCCCGACGCCAACAGGTTACCCACGCGAAAGCGCGGGGCCTATCGGAGCGACGTGCGTGCGCGCTGATGTCGGTGGCGCGATCGGCATTGCATTACGAATCGAAGCTCGCGGTGCGGGGCGCACCGGTTCTCGCAGCGATGAGCATACTGTCGGCACAATATCCGCGCTACGGCTACCGTCGCATCCAGATCTTTCTGAGGCGCCAAGGTCATGAGATGAGTGCGGACCGGGCGTGGCGACTGTGGCGCCTGGCTGGCCCGCAGGTACCGCGCAAACGTCCACGTCGGCGTGTGTCGGTTCGTCGCTCTCGGCCACAGCCGAGCCGGCGACGTCGGCACGGCATGTCTGGGCGTACGACTTCGTATTCGACGCCTGCGCCAACGGCCAACAACTGAAGTGTCTGACAGTGATCGACGAGTACACGCGCGAGTGTTTGGCGATTGACGTTGCGGGATCGATCCGGTCGAGGCGCGTTATCGAAGTCCTGTCGCAACTGACCAGCGTTCACGGTACGCCACGCTATCTGCGTTCGGACAACGGACCGGAATTCGTATCTCGGGCCATTCTGAAGTGGGCTGCCGAAAACAGCATGGAAATGGCGCTCAGCGATCCCGGCAAGCCCTGGCAGAATGGTGCGGACGAGAGCTTCAACGGCAAATTCCGCGACGAATGTCTGAGCCTCGAATGGTTTCGGACACGCACGGAGACCAAGGTCGTGATCGAGCAGTGGCGGCGTCACTACAACACCGTCCGGCCACATTCGAGTTTGGCGTACCTGACGCCCGACGAGTTCAAGCAGCAGTATTGTTCAACTGAAGCAACCGAGGCCGTTCTCCAAGACTGACATGGCCCGAAGAAATCAGGCAGGTCACAAACACCGCGAAATTTATTCGATGTAAATTAAAAATATCTATTAAGAAATTTCAAATTCTTATAAAAATTTTTTGGAATTTATTGCACAACGGGGATGAAATGAAGATCGGTTATGCGCGCGTATCGACTGAAGAACAGTTTCTGGATCTTCAGCTTACGGCACTAGGCGCAGCGGGTTGTGGACAGATTTTTTCGGATCACGGTATATCGGGAACGAGAAAGGACCGCCCTGGGCTCAACCAGGCACTCGAGACACTTCAGCGCGACGACACGCTTGTCGTGTGGCGTCTCGATCGGCTAGGACGTTCCCTGAGTCAGCTCGTCATCTTGATGAATGACCTGCGGAACCGGTCCGTCAACTTCGCGTCGTTGAACGAGTCGATCGACACCAACACGCCGACGGGCATGTTCATGTTTCACATGATTGCCGCGCTGGCCGAATTCGAACGCGCGCTCATCAGCGAGCGTACGAAGGCCGGGCTCGCTGCCGCGCGCAGCAGAGGCAGCAAGCTCGGGCGGCCGCGTGCGCTGACCGCGTACGAACTCGCGGAAGCGGAGCATCTGCTCAAAACGTATCCCGAGACGTTCGTCGCCGAGCACTTCAATGTTCATGTCAAGACACTACGATCAGCGTTGTATTCCGGCACACGACGATCCGATCCGATTGGTTTGCTGGCCGGAGCGCCGGGCACACGGGAAACCCCGCCGCCGACATGCTGATTCGCCCGCCGAACGCATTTGGATCGCCAATTCCTTCTCGCCTTCGCATGAACAGCTACCCATCCCGCCCGGATGACGACGGCGCGAGGTTTTTCAACAGCCTGTTAGAGCCTGATCGACAATGAATACGACGAACAAACAAAGTGCGACGAAAACGGCGAAGGTCGCGATCGTTGCACGTTCGATTCCCTTCGGATGGAATTGAGGATCGGCGCGCTCAGCAGACTTTTTTGCGGACAACATCAAGTTCACTCCCCGGCGGAATTGCGGCCCATGCTTGGGCTGTCTTAGGCGGACGGCCCGCTTCCTTGTCTTCATCCGTAACGTATCGCGTGCCGGTTTCTCTGACACGGCTTCTCCAACAGTCCATCTGATAATCAGTCAACGCAATGGCGATTGTCTCGGATGCCCCGGTCGGACGATAACCATGCTTGGCCACTGCTCGCATCGTAAAGGCGACCAGTCCATCGGATTCTTGTCGGACCGTTTCGGTTTGAAGGAAGAGCGTGCGGGCGTTGTTATCTGCGATCAGAAAAATCGGCCCGGCGCTGGCGAACGTTGCGACGGCAAGCAAAGGATAGACAAGGCTCCTACGGTACATATCAGCGTCGTCGAATCGATTGGTTGAGTACGAGGTTGGACGCGCTCCTGGCCAGCTGGGAGCGGGAACACGGTGGCCAACGCGCATCAGGCTCCGGAAATGTTACAAGATGTTTCTAGCAGGATTTATTGTCGCAGCGCAGAAATCCACCGCCACTGTCAAATTTACGAGGGCTGCAAAGCAGGTCCTGCTGGCAAACGATGTCGACGGTGTCGTCAAATGCGTGAATCAACCCGGCGGGGCGAATTCGAAACCGCGTCGGATCCTGGATGCTCATCTCTTCCTCCGGTCAGATCTCGTGCTGTTCACGCTGGAACGTCTGCTCACGGACCAGCGCCACGCGCCTGGTCGGGGCGGCAGAGTTTCGCCAGTTTCCGGATCGATGCCGTCGCTCGCCGCGACGAGAATTTCGGGATGCGCGATCCAGTCGGGTGCAGGGGTGGCGACCACGGCTGCCAAAGCGGCGCCAGAGCCCGGTGTGGCCGGCGCCGACACGAACAGTCCAGAAAATGCCTGACGCTTGATGAACGCCGGGGCGTTTTTCTGCGGTGCGACGTACTTATATGTCACACGGGCGACCGGATAGTCGCCCGGATACACCAGGTAACCGGTCATCTTCGGCAGGCGTCGGATTTCAGATGACAGGACCAAGTTGCGCAGCGGGCGCCGCGTCGCGATGCTGAAACCGTCCCGCTGCGCGTTCAGACCAAACGACATCGATTCGTCCTTTTCCTCGATCTCGGTTTCGCCGATCAGCTTTGCGAACATCTCGGCGGCTTCTGCGTCTGTGACCCGAAGCAGCAGCTTCGTCTGGCAACCGTTGACGATAGTTCGGGCGAGATAATCACCGTAGATCTCAAGCAATTGCGGGATATCCTGCGCGCCGAGCATCATGCAAAGCCCGTATTTTCGAGTGTTGCTCACCGCGAGCTTCATGATGTCCAACTTCTGGAGCGTTGGCAATTCGTCGATCGAGAAATGCAGGCGCTCGCGGTGGATTGGAGTCAGGTTCAATACCGCTTTGATCGCTATATTGAACCGCACCGGGAATCGTGGAGGCTGGTTGGTTTAAGTTAATTCAGGCACGTCAGCGGCATTTCTGAGTTGCCTGTAGTAGTTTGCCTCAGCCTCAGCAGGCGGGAT
>NZ_LOVM01000007.1:0-84300 GCF_001523445.1 Burkholderia sp. ABCPW 11
AACGCGGGCGTGGCCGACACGGACGCGGTGAACATGAGCCAACTGAAGGGTTCGGGCCTGATCGGCGACGACGGCAAGTCGCTTGCCGCCGTCACGTACGACGACGCTTCGAAAGGCACGATCACGCTGGGCGGCGATCCGTCGACCGGTGGCACGCAAATCAAGAACGTCGCCGACGGCGTGGATGCCAACGATGCGGTGAACCGTTCGCAGCTGGATGCGCTGCAAGCGTCGACCGGCGAGCAGATCGCAACGGCAACGCGCTACTTCAAGGCGAACGGCCGGAACGACGGCACGGACGACGCGTCGGCGACGGGCGGCCGTGCGGTGGCGATCGGCGCGAACGCGAACGCAGCGGCGGGTAGTTCGGTTGCGCTGGGTGCCAACGCATCGACGAGCGGAACCTCGGCGCTCGCGCTGGGCACGGGCGCGAGCGCATCGGCGATGAACTCGGTGGCACTGGGCGCGAACTCGGTCGCGAATCAGGTCGGCGTGGTGTCGGTGGGCAACGCGGGCGCGGAGCGCCGGATCGTCAACGTCGGCGACGCGCAGAGCGGCACCGATGCGGTCAACCTGCGCACGCTGGACGCAAAGCTCGCGACCAACACGACCGCGACGCTGAATCAGGTCAACGATCAGGTGGCGCAAATCAAGTCGACGCTGGATGCGATGCCGCAGACCACGACGGACGGCGGCTACTTCGTGGCGGACGGGGCTGGCGACGGCAGCGATGCGCCGACGGTCACGCCGGGCCAGGGCGGCCTTGCGGCGGGCGCAGGCGCGGTGTCGAGCGGTTTCGGCGGCGTCGCGGTCGGCACGGCCGCGCGAGCGACCGGTACGCAGGCGACAGCGCTCGGCACCGATGCACAGGCGTTGAACGGCAATGCGACGGCCATCGGCGGCGGTGCAACGGCGAACGGCAGCTCGAGCGTGGCGATCGGTTCCGGCGCGACGACTGCGGCCGGCGCGGACTTCGCAACGGCGATCGGTTCGCTGGCTAGCGCAGCCGGCGCGAGTGCGGTTGCGATCGGCAACGGCGCAAATGCGGTCAGCCAGAGCCTGGCGATCGGCACGAACTCGGCCGCGACCGGCAACAACTCGACGTCCATGGGCTATGGCGCGATGGCGAGCGCCGGCAACTCGGTCGCGCTGGGCGCGGGCTCGCGGGCGGACCGCATCAACTCGGTGTCGGTCGGTGTCGTCGGCGGCGAACGCCAAATCGTCAACGTGGCCGAGGGTACGGCCGGCACCGATGCGGTGAACGTCGACCAGATGAAAAAGTACGTTGCCGATAACGGTGGTGGCGGTACGCCCAACGCGGTGGCGTACGACGATGCGTCGCAGGATCGGGTGACGCTGGGCGGTGCGAACGGCACGACGCTGACGAACGTGGCGGCAGGCGCGGTAACGGCGACGAGCAAGGATGCGATCAACGGTTCGCAGCTGCACGGCACCGCACAGAGTGTGGCCGATTCGCTGGGCGGCGGCTCGACCGTCGACGCGAGCGGCAACGTGACGAACCCGACGTACTCGCTGGCCGATCCGGCGGATGCATCGCGCAAGCAGGACTACCACAGCGTGGGCGATGCGCTGGCGAACCTCGATGGCCGTGTCGTGGACAACACGACGCACATCACGGTCATCCAGAACCAGCTCGCCGATTCGGGCCTGGTCGATCCGGCAACCGGTCAGTCGCTCGCAGCGGTCACGTACGACCGCAACGCGGACGGCGCGCCGAACTACGGCTCGGTGACGCTCGGCAACGGTAACGGCCCGGTGCGCGTGTCGAACGTCGCGGACGGCGTCGCACGTAACGACGCGGTGAACCTTGGCCAGCTGCAGGACGCCGGTCTCGTCGCGCCGGCCGATCCGGGCAACCCGGGCACGCTGTCGTCGCTCGCCGTCACGTACGGCAAGAACACCGACAGCTCGGCGAACTTCGATCAGGTCGTTCTGGCCGGCAAGGGCGGCACGACGATCACGAATGTGAAGGCGGGCGCGGTGAGCGCCACCAGCACGGACGCGGTGAACGGCGCGCAGTTGCACGGCGTGGCGCAAAGCGTGGCCGATTCGCTCGGCGGCGGTTCGACGGTCGATGCGGACGGCAAGGTGACGAGCCCGACGTATGTGGTCAACAACCAGACGTTCAACAACGTCGGCGACGCGATCACGAACATCTCGGACAGCCTGGCGGACGGCTCGATCGGTCTGGTCCAGCAGGACGAGACGACGCGCGACATCACGGTCGCGAAGGACACGGACGGTACTGTCGTGAACTTCGCCGGCACCGCGGGCGACCGTGTGCTGACCGGCGTGGCCGCAGGCGCGGTGAACGCGACGAGCAACGACGCGATCAACGGTTCGCAGCTGTACGGCACGGCGCAGAGCGTCGCGGACGTAATCGGCGGCGGCACGACGGTCGACGATGACGGCAAGCTCGTGGACACGGCGATCGAAGTGAACGGGAACAAGTACAAGACCGTTGCCGAGGCAGTCCAGGCAGCGGCCCAGTACGGCGCGACCGATTCGCTCGCGGTGCGTTACGACCTGAAGGACGACGGCACGCCGAACTACGGCTCGGTGACGCTGGGCGGGACGGGCGCGGCGCCGGTGGTGCTGACCAACGTTGCTGACGGTGTGAACAAGTACGACGCGGTGAACTTCGGCCAGTTGAGCGACTTGCGCGACCAGTTCAGCGGTCTCGACGATCGTGTCGGCGCCCTCGAGCAGAATCCGGGCAATGGCGGTGGTGGCGGCGGTTCGGGCGACAACCCGTACTTCGCCGGCACTGATACCGGCGCGCGAGACGAAAACCCCGCCAACGCCGGTACCGGCACGGGCAACACGGCGGCCGGCTCGGGGTCGAACATCGGCGGTGGCGCGAATAACGGCACCGTGATCGGCTCGGGTTCGAGCGTGTCGAAGGACAACGGCACGGCGATCGGCTCGGGTGCATCGAGCACCGGCGAAGGCGCGACCGCGATCGGTTCCGGCGCGAACGCGTCGGGCAACCAGTCCGTCGCGATCGGCTCCGGCTCGGTGGCGAACGAAGCCAACACGGTGTCGTTCGGCAACGGCACCGACGAAGGCAACCGTCGGATCGTCAACATCGCGGACGGTATCAACGCGAACGACGCAGCGTCGAAGGGGCAGCTCGACCGCGCAGTGGGCGGTCTGCAAGGGCAGATCAACGACGTGTCGAAGAACGCGTACTCGGGCATCGCGGCAGCCACCGCGCTGACGATGATTCCTGGCGTCGATCCGGGCAAGACGTTGTCGTTCGGCGTCGGCGGAGCGACCTACAAGGGCTATCAGGCAGTGGCGTTCGGCGGCGAAGCCCGCATCACGCAGAACCTGAAGATGAAGGCCGGCGTGGGTCTGTCGAGCGGCGGCAATACCGTCGGCGTGGGTGCGTCGTACCAGTGGTAATCGCGCAGGGCGGGGCGGTTCGCGCCGCTCCGCCCGTGCGACACCGCATCACGCGTTTCCATCTTTCCAATTCAATTCTGTCGTCCGCCTCTGGGCGGACGTTTCACCATGACCATGAAAACTCTGTTGTTGCGCGCTGCTTCGATCGGCGCGATCGCGATGGCGCTCGGCGCCTGTACGACCCAATCGGGGCCGACCTACGACATTCGTGCGGTGTCGATTCCGGGCAAGCCGGACAACGTGTTCCGCGTGAGCTGCGACGGGCTGCTGGGTAGCGTGAATTCATGTGCCCGCGCGGCAGAGGAGTTCTGTCAGGGCAAGGGTTTCACGCCGCTCGAGATGATTGACCGCGTGCGCAGCAATGCACCGATGAAGGATCCGCGCGAGATCACGTTCATGTGCGGCAAGCCGCAGCCGGTCGTGCAGCCTGCGCCGCAGGTACAGCCGCAGCCCGCGCCGCAGCCTCAACCGGCCCCGCAGCCGCGCCAGATACTGCTGCAAGGCAATGCGAACTTTGCGACGGACAGCGCAGTGCTGACCGTCGGCGCGCGCCGCACGCTGGACGAATTCGTTCGCGCTAACCAGGCGAACACCTTCAATCGCGTGACGGTGATCGGCTATACCGATTCGACCGGATCGGAAGCACATAACCTGAGGTTGTCCGAAGCACGCGCACGATCCGTCGTCACGTACCTGCGCACGAAGGGCCTGCGCGCCGAGCAATTCGACGCGCAGGGCATGGGCGCAGCCGATCCGGTTGCACCGAACGAGACGGCGGAAGGGCGCGCGCAGAATCGGCGCGTGGAAGTGCGAGTCGAGATTCGGTAACGCTCGTTGCGCGATGCGGGCTGCTGCCCGTCCTCGATACGGCCTCGCGCGAAGGATGTGCGAGGCCGATTTTTTATGCGTGATATTCGCGCATTTCTCTGCGGTAGCGCCTGCGATACACGTCTAGCAATGCAGGACCGGCCCTACAGAGCCGGAGTCGGCAATTCAGTTTCGGACGACAGACCGGCAGACTGGCTATCCCTACCATTCAATCGTCTACCTGACAACTTGAAAGGAATGGGAAATGAACAAGACTTACCGCAATATCTGGAACGCCGCGACGGGCACATGGACGGCGGTCGCCGAAACGGCGAAGTCGCATTCGAAAGGAGTGGCGCGCGCGGCGCGCAAGGTCGTGGTCGGGTTTGCAATCGGCAGCGCAACAGTTGGTGGCGCATTCGCGGCCGATATCTGCATGACGGAAGACCGCTTGCCTGGTTCGCTTACCACGGCTGCAGAATGCACGCCTGCCAATGTCAGCGTATCAGCGACGGCCCCCTCTACACACAGTATCGGTGTGTTGGGCACGAACGACTATACCGCTGGCGGCGGGACGATCATCCAAAACCCGTCTACGACCGACAACAATACGGTGATTGGTGCCGGCTCAACGATCAATGGGCAGAATGTGGGGGTATCGAATGCCACGGCAATCGGCGGGGCAACCGTTCGCAATGGCGCTATCGGTGGGCTTGCTACCGGCGCGATTGGTATTGGTAGCGGCGCCGTGGTGGATGGTGGTAATTCGATCGTTATTGGCGCAGGAGCGCGGAACGGCAACTCCGGTTCGATTGCGGTCGGTGCAAACAGCGTTTCGACCGGAGGTAACGGAACTGTCTCTTTCGGGACTGGTGCCTACACCAGTGCCAGCGGTGCTGTAGCACTCGGCAGCCGCGCTCGCACCACTGGGAAGAATTCCGCCTCGGTGGGCGCCGACACTGGAACAAGCCGCGCAGAGGTTTTCTCGGTCGGCAATGATGTTGCGACCAATGCGGACGGCAGTGCACGGACGCTTTTCACCCGCCAAATTGTCAACCTTGCCGCGGGCACGCAAGCTACCGACGCGGTCAACGTGTCGCAGCTCGAACCTGTCGTGTCCGCACTCGGCGGAGGCGCGTCGATCGACCCGAATACGGGCGCCGTCACCGGCCCGAAATACAATCTCGTAAACGGCGGTGGTCAATCCACCGTCGGCGACGCGCTGTACGCGCTGGACGGTCAACTGACCATCGCGAAGAACGATATCGAGACGAACCGGTCCGACATCACGAACATCAATCAGCAGATCAACGACCTGTCGAGCGGCACGCTCGGGCTTGTTCAGCAGTCGGCACCCGGCGCGAACCTCACGGTCGGCGCGAACACTGACGGCACGACAGTCGACTTTACCGGTCAGGACGGCGAGCGGAAACTGACGGGCGTGGCGGCAGGTGAGGTCTCGGCTTCCAGCCTGGACGCGGTGAACGGCTCGCAGCTGCATGGCGTGTCGGAAAGCGTTGCCTCGGCGATCGGCGCGGGTTCGACGGTGAATCAGGACGGCACGATCACGGCGCCGAGCTTCACGGTCGGTGACGGCAATGGCGGCTCGGCTACCTACGACAACGTCGGCGACGTGGTGACGAACCTCGATGGCCGCGTGACGACCAACGAAGGCGACATCAAGACGCTGGCCGATCAAATCGGCAACGGCACGGTCGGCCTCGTGCAGCAGGACGCAACGTCGCGCAACATCACGGTTGCCGCGAACACCGACGGCACGACGGTCGACTTCACGGGCACAGCGGGCGAGCGCAAGTTGACCGGTGTGGCGGCAGGCGAAGTCGCAGCCGGCAGTTTTGACGCGGTGAACGGCTCGCAGCTGCATGGCGTGTCGGAAAGCGTCGCATCGGCGATCGGCGCGGGCTCGACGGTCAACGCGGACGGTTCGATTTCGGCACCCACCTTCACCGTCGGCGATGGCAATGGCGGCTCGAACACGTATCACAACGTCGGCGACGTGGTGACGAACCTCGACGGCCGCGTGACGACCAACGAAGGCGACATCGTGAAAATCAACAACCAGCTCGAATCGGGGCAGATCGGTCTCGTTCAGCAGGATCCGACGACGCGCGCGATCACGGTCGGCGCGGCGACGGGCGGCACGTCGGTGGACTTCGCCGGCACGGCCGGTCCGCGCACGCTGTCGGGTGTCGCGAATGGCGTGAACGACAGCGACGCCGTGACGATCGCGCAGCTGAAGGCGACGGGCCTGATCGACTACACGGGCAAGGAACTCGCGGCCGTGGTCTACGACGGCATCGACCTCGACAGCGTGACGTTCGGCGGCTCGATGGGCACGAAGCTGCTCAACGTCGCACCGGGCCGGATCGAGTCGGGCAGCATGGACGCGGTGAACGGCGGCCAGTTGTACGCGATGCAGCAGGACTTCGAGAACCGGTTCTCCGACCTCGGCGATCGTGTCTCCGATCTGGAAGCTGGCGGCATTCCCGGCAACCCGGGCGGCCCCGGCGATGGCTCGGGCAATATCGATGCGCCGGGCAGCGGCGAGAGAAGCGTCGAGGTCGGCGCCGGCTCGGAGGCGTCGGGCAAGGACAGCGCGGCGATCGGGCACGAAGCGAAGGCTTCGAGCGACGGCAGTACGGCAATCGGCAGTGGCTCGAATGCATCGGGCAGTGGCGGCACGGCGATCGGCAACGGTTCGAATGCGTCGGGTGCCGGCAGTACCGCGATCGGTCAGAACGCGAACGCCACCGGTAACAACTCGGTTGCGCTCGGTGCGGGCTCGGTCGCGGATCGCGACAACGCGGTGTCCGTCGGTTCGGCCGGCAACGAGCGGCAGATCACGAACGTCGCGGCCGGCACGGCGCCGACCGATGCGGTCAACGTGCAGCAGATGCAGAACTCGGTACGCAGCGCCCGCCAGGATGCAATGGGCGGCGTGGCAGCGGCGATGGCCGTGGCCGGACTGCCGCAGTCGACGCAACCGGGGCGCACCTTCGTGTCGATCGCGGGCAGTACGTACGGCGGCGAATACGGTTCGGCACTCGGTGCGTCGTACATGACGCGTGACGGCAAGTGGACGGTCAAGGCAGCCGTCAACACGAGCAGCCGCGGTGAAGTCGGCGCGGTGATCGGCGGCGGCTTCTACTGGTAAGTCGCGGGCCGGACGGCTTGCCGGGCAGTTGCCCGGCAGCTGAACGGCCAACGATTCACCGGCCCCGTGCTCACGGCGTTCGTGAATGCGGTAGCCACGCCACAGCAAGCGCCCGAAGCAATTCGGGCGCTTTTTTTCATGCGCGTTGGGCATACGTGACGAGCCCCGAACGCAAGTTGCCCAGCAACGCTCACCGAGCCTCATCCTCAGACATGCACGGTCCGGCCGGACCGTGCATGTCTGAGAAGGGCTCCCACGATCTACCTCTCGATCCGGCAGTGCAATACGCCAGCCGGACGTGGACGTTACTCGAGAATTCTCATGCTTGAACGTCTTTCTTTTCGTTCGATGTTCCGTTTTCCTAAAAGCCGCGCCAAAGCGAACGCGGGCGAGTTGCACCTGCTCGGCCGCTACCAGAAGCGACTGCTCTACGGTGGCGGCTTCGCGATGACCGTGACGATCCTGCTCGCCGTAATGATCGGCGCGGCAGCGGCGATCCGCGCGTACATCGCGGACAGCCGCTCGACGTTCCTCGCGCACAAGGCGCTGCTGCTGGTCGAAGTGGAAACCAAGCAGGCAGCGATGCGCCGTGGTGTCTACAACGCGGAACTGCTGTGGGTCGACCGTCGTCGCCCGCGCGACGCGCTCGTCAAGGAATTCGCGGAAAAGGGCGGCCGGCTCGTCGTGCAGTCGAGCAAGCACGTCGATCCGCAACTGCTCCTGGGCGAGATGGCGCACGGGCAGCGCGCGTCGGACTATGCCGACTATCTGGCGCTCTTCGAGGAACAAGCCTATTCGACGAGCGCGAGCGCGAAGCAGCGCGGCCAGGCGATGTCCGGCTATGCGTTCAATGTCGACGACACGTTCATCTCGATCGTGCCGCCGCCGCCCGGCGGCAATCCGGTTGCGTCGCTCGGCGCGAAGGACACGACCGGGCTGATCCGCGAGGTGGCGCCGTCGATCGGCGATCTCCGCGATCCGGACTACGACCGCATGTTGTTCGAATCGCGCAAGGTGTTCTGGCTACCGCCGTCGCGCGATCCGCTGACGGGCGTCGAATCGTTCCGGCTGGTGCAGCCGGGGTTCGAGCATGGCAAGCCGTTCGTCGTGTTCGTCAGCGACCTGCCGACCGACGTGCTGCGCAGGAAGCTCGGCGAGGTGCCGTACGACGGCGAATTCCTGCTGCTCGATCCGGCCGGCAAGGTGATGCTGGAGGCGGACATCGATCGCGATACCCACGAGCGCCTTGCCGAGCGTGTGCAGCAGCTCTCCGGATGGAAGCATGCGTTTCAGCGCTTCGATGCGCGGTACGAGAAGGGCGTGTTCACGATCGGCGAGCGCCTGTCCGATACCGGCTGGGCGCTCGTCTATGCGTATACGTGGCGCACGGTCGTCAACGCGTTGTTGCCTGATCTGGCGATCCGGGCCGTAGCGGCATTCGTCATCATCGCCTTGATGTGGGCGTTTCTGCTGTACTTCAATCGCACGGTCTTCAAGCCGCTTTATCGCCGTTCGAAGCAGGTGTTCGAAAGCGAGCATCTGAACCGCTCGATCATCGCGATGGCGCCGTTCGGGCTTGGGCTGCTGTCGGTTCGCACCGGCGACATGATGCTGGAGAATGGTGTGATGGCGCGGTACCGTGGCACGGCGGATGCGGCCGACGGCGCATCGCCGCTGCATCTGCGGTTCCTGGAGATCTTCAAGCGCTGGCGGCAGGCTCATCCGCACGAAGCATTGGCTGGGCCGCTCGATGCCGAGCTCGTGGTCGAAATCGACGGCCAGATCAGCGAACTGGCGGTCAGCCTCGTCAAGACGCGCTATCAAGGCGAGCCGGTATTGTTGTGCGGGTTCTCCGACATCACCGCGCGCAAGCATACGGAACGCAAGCTCGACGAGGCGCGGCGCGCGGCAGACGAAGCCAATCGCGCGAAATCGACGTTCGTCGCGACGATGAGCCACGAGATCCGCACGCCGCTCAATGCGATTTTCGGAAACCTGGAGCTATTGGGCCGATCGCCGCTGTCGGCGCTGCAGCGGGATCGGCTCGCGACGATCACGTCGTCATCGCACGCGCTGCTCGGCGTGATCAACGACGTGCTCGATTTCTCGAAGGCCGAGTCCGGACAGATGAGTGTCGAGACGATCGCATTCGACGTCGTCGACGTGGTCGAGCAGGTGTGCGTGATGTTCGCGCCGATTGCCGGCGACAAGGGCATCGAACTGGCGTGCCGCTTCGATCCCGAATTGGCGCCGCGCTATCTTGGCGACCCGGTCCGGATCCGGCAGATCGTCGCGAACCTTACCAGTAACGCACTGAAATTTACCGACGACGGGCATGTCGCCGTCGACGTGCGCGAGAACGGAGGGCGGCTCGAGATCGCGGTCAGCGATACGGGCGTCGGCATCGCCCCCGAACGTCACGCTTTCATCTTCGATGCATTCACGCAGGCGGATGCGACGATCGCGCGCCGCTTCGGAGGCACGGGCCTGGGGCTCGCGCTGTGCAAAAGGATGACCGACCTCATGGGCGGCACGCTCACGGTGGATAGCGCGCCGGGGCACGGCAGCACGTTCGTGCTGTCGTTATCCGGGCGGCATGCGCACGAAGCGTCGTTCGAGCGGCGCGGCGCGTTTGCGGGTCGCCCGAATGTCGCGCTGGTGTCGGTGGCCGTGGGCTGGCGCGACAGCATCGCGCAGCACCTTGCATGTTGGGGTATCGACGCGGTACTCGTTTCCAGCCCGGCAGAGGTGCCAGACAGCTGCGACACCGTGATCGTGTTCGGCCATCTCAGGCCGTGGCCCGTTTCCGATGAGGAAGCGCTGGTGCAGCGGGTGCAATGGACGATCGACGCATCGCCCGACGGGCCGCGCACACCGGTCGTGCTGGGGCCACGCGTATCTGTTTCGTGCTACGCGATCGGAGGGCTGCACGCGGCGTTGGCGCGTGTGCTCGGTCAGCCTGGCGATATCGACGCTGCCGAGCCGGCCGACGAACTGCATGAAGCGCCTGTTCGCGCAAAATTGCTCGTGGTCGAGGACCATCCGGTCAACCGGGCATTGCTGAAAGACCAGTTCGACATGCTGGGCTACGACGCGGATCTCGCGGAAAACGGCCTCGACGCGTTGCGACGCATGAGCGAAACGCGTTACGACCTCGTGATGACCGACCTGAGCATGCCGGTGATGGACGGCTACCGATTGACCGCCATCCTGCGTGGGCGGGGCGACGCGCTGCCGATCGTTGCGATCACCGCGCACGCGTCGATGGAAGAGATCCGGCGCTGCGAGGCAGTGGGCATGTCAGAGGTGCTGACCAAACCGATGTCGCTTGCCCAGATCGATGCGGTCGTGCGCCGGCAGGTCAAGCGCTCGCACCGGTCCGAACCGTCGGATGATGCCGCCGACGGGGCGCCGGCCGTGCTGTCGCACCTGCATGGCGAACTGCGCGATCTGCTCGCGGAGACGACGACCGACGCGATTGTCCAGACGCGCGCCGCGATCGCAAACAAGGATATCGAAGCAATACTGCGGCATGTGCACGCGATCAAGGGCGCATTTGCGATGGTGCAGGAGCATGCGATAGTCGCGATCTGCGCCGAAATCGAGGCGCAGGGCCGTGCGGGGCATGTTGACGCGATAAGCGGGTTGCTGGCGAGATTGTCGGACGCCGTGAACCTGCTGCTCGGCGCATGCATCGATGGGATCGGACAGCAAGACGACGCTATCCACGCCGGTGGGAGCGGTCCGGCAGCATAAGACTGTCAACCGAAATTGATTGAATCGCTTGAATAATTGCATCTTTCGGATTGCTTGCGGAAATGATCCCAGTATCTGGCCGCGCGTCGCAAAGATTGAATAAACGCCAAGGAACTCACTAATCTGCGAACGCGTGCCGCACACACGGGTACGCGCCACTCAAATAATCTGGAGACGCAGATGAATTTGAAAAATAAGTTAGGAATATTGACGGTCGGCATGCTGCTGGCGGCCGGCGTGATATCCGGGTGCGGCGGTGACGATACGAGCCCCGCCTCCGTCAGTAGCAGCGTCGCGATGGCGGCTACCGGAGCCGGCGGTATCGAGACGGCCGCGACGTCCGACGGTGGCACGACGATGGACGCGGCACCGGCCGCGCGAAAGCAGATCGCCGTGAATCCTCCGCCGATGGGCTGGTCGTCATGGAACAGCCTCGCGGAAGATGTCAGTTTCGATACGATCAAGGCGCAAGCGGACGGGTTGGCCAAGCTGAACGAAAGCATTGCGTCGGGCAACAAATACCAGTATGTGAATATCGACGAAGGCTGGTGGACTTCCCGAAAGCGCGACGCGAACGGCAACTTCATCATCAACGTCGACATGAACGGCAATCCCACCAACCAGTGGCCGGGCGGCATGAAGGCGATGGCCGACTACATTCACGGCAAGGGGCTGAAGGCGGGCATCTATATCGACTCCGGGCCGCAGGGCTGCGGCAGCACGAACGGCGTGCACTTCGTCGGCAGCGATTACGCGCACTACGATCACGATTTCCTGCAGTTCGCTCAATGGGGCTACGACTTCGTCAAGGTCGACTGGTGCGGCGGCAGCGCGGCCGGATACGATCCGCAACAAGCGTATACGGCCATTTCGCAGGCCATTCAGAAAGCCTACGCCGCTACCGGAAAGCTGCTGGTGCTGAACATGTGCGACTGGGGCACGTTGGGCAAGAGCGGTTATCCCGATGCAGGGTTGGGGCCGTGGGCCTGGGGCGCGGGGATCGCCACGTCGTGGCGTACGACGGGAGACATCTACGGCCCCGGAAGCGGCGTTCCGAAGTTCAGCTCGGTGCTGGGCAACTTCAACGGAAACTATCATCCGGAAGGGCAGCACACCGGCTACTACAACGATCCCGACATGATGGTTGCCGGCATGGGCATGACGGCGGCGAACGATCTCGCTCACGTGAATCTATGGGCGATCGCCGGCGCGCCGATGATCCTCGGCAACGATCTGTCGAAGCCGCTTTCGAGCGACAGCGTGACCCTGCTCACCAACCCCGAACTGATCGCGATCGACCAGGATGCGCTGGGATTGCAGGGATTGAAGGTCGCGGACGCCAACGGGCAGCAGATCTGGGCGAAGCTGCTGGCCGGCAGCGGAAGGCGTGCGGTCCTGCTGCTCAACAACGGCGCCGCGGCGAGCCCGATGACGGTGACGTGGAAGCAACTGGGGCTGGCTGCGGGCACCCGGGCCACGGTGCGCGATGTCTGGGCGCACAAGAATCTCGGCACGGCCGCCGACGCCTATACGGTCGCGAGCGTTCCGGCAGGAGGCACCGTGATGCTGGTGCTGCGCGGCAAGGACGCGCCGTCGTCCACGTTCCTGCCGAGCACGCTGTCGGGGGGCGCCGCGTATGCGAATTGCATCGCTTGTGCGGGCGGCAGGAAGGTCACGGGGCTGGGCACGGTGACGTTCGACAACGTCGCGTCGTCGACGGTCGGCGGCTTCGTCCGGATCGCTTACCTGAATGCCGGGCCGGAAACCGCCAAAGCGCAGCTCGGCGTGAACGGCGGCAATCCGACGACGGTGGCATTTCCGCCGGCCGGCGCGTCTGTCGGCACCGTGACGGTATACGTCGGGCTGAAGTCGGGGCTGAACACGTTGACGCTGTCGAGCCTGGACGGTGCCACGCCGGCGCCCGAGATCGCGTCCGTTGCCGTGGTGGCCGGGCCTGTGAAACTGCCGCCCCCGCCTCCGCTGGCGTACGAAGCCGAGGCGCCCGCCAACACGCTCGGTGGTGCGGCGCGCGTTGCGTCCTGCAACGGCTGCTCGGGCGGCCAGGACGTCGGCTACATCGGCAACGGCGACGGAACCAGCAACGGCACGCTGACGATCAACGGCATCAGCGTGGCGGCGAGCGGGACGTATAGTGTTTCGATCAGCTATGCGAATGGCGATGGGGCGCCGCGTAACGCACTGATCAGCTTCGACGGTGCGCCGCCGGTCACGATATCGTTCCCGTCGACGGGCGGCTGGGGGAACGTATCGACGCTGACGGTGACCGGCACGTTCCAGCAGGGCAGTGCGAACACCCTGCGATTCTCGAACCCCACGGGCTGGGCGCCGGACATCGACGGCATCGCCGCTCCGGTGAAGCAGTAACGACGATGCGCGCGGCCTGCCGATTCAGGCAGGCCGCGCCTTCACGTCGAGCTTGTCGCCCACGTAAGCTGTCGGAAACTTGCATGCGCTTGTCGCACCGACCCTCGTGTGGGCCGGTTGCCGACGTCAACAGGTCGCCCGGCGCTCAGGGCCGCGCCGCCACCTCGTCGAGGTGCCACAGCAGGTCCGCCGGATCGTCGTACACGCGCAGCGCACCGGCGCGTTCCAGTTCGTCGCTGCCATACCCGCCCGACAGCAGGCCGACGCCGAGCGCGCGGCAGCGGGCGGCGGCGAGCATGTCCCAGATGCTGTCGCCGACCACTACCGTATGCTCGATCGGCACGTTCAGCTTCGCGGCGGCGGTCAGGAACAGGTCCGGGTCCGGCTTCGCATACTTCACCTGATCGCGCGTGACGACCACGTTCTTCGCCGGATCGACGCCGAGCGCCTCGAGATTGATCGCCGCGGTTTCCATCCGCCCGCTGGTCGCGATCGCCCAGCGGATGCCCGCATTCGACAGCGCGGCCAGCAGCTCGCGCGCGCCCGGCAGCGGCCGGACCTGCGCGCGCAGCCGCTGGTACGCGGCCGCATGCAGCCGCGCGAGCCGCTCGACGCGCGCCGCGTCGATGTCGCCGGCCGTCTCGCGCAGCAACTGATTCAGGAACAGGCCGCCGCTCATCCCGATCTTGCGGTGAATGCGCCACACCGACAGCTCGATGCCTTCGGCGTCGAGCGCTTCTTTCCACGCGAGTACGTGCTGATAGACGCTGTCGACGAGCGTGCCGTCGAGATCGAACAGAAATGACGTTTCAATACGCATGCGAATCTCCTGGCCCGGTAGCGTTCGGGCAAATCGTCGGCAAAACACGGTTCGTTACATTATCGGCGCGCGGCCGTGTCACCGCCATGTCCCGCGTCGCACGCGCCGCGCCCGCGGCAGCGTGTCGAACGGCGCTGGTACAATCGCGCCGATGCGCCAGGCGGGCCGCCCGCGCGCCCAACTTTCGCCGAATTCCCGTATGGCAACCCCCGACGCCGTCAGTTCCGAACAATCGTGGTGGGGCGTTCTGGCCCTGGCACTCGCCGCTTTCATCTTCAATACCACCGAATTCGTGCCCGTCGCGCTGCTGAGCGCGATCGGCGACAGCCTGCAGATGCAGCCGACCGCAGTCGGCCTGATGCTGACGATCTACGCATGGGCCGTTGCCGTCGTATCGCTGCCGCTGACGTTCGTCACGCGTCACGTCGAGCGCCGCAAGCTGTTGAGCGTCGCGCTGCTGGTGTTCGTCGGCAGCCACGTCGTGACCGGCGTCGCGTGGAATTTCACGGTGCTGATGATCGGCCGGCTCGGCATCGCGTGCGCGCATGCGGTGTTCTGGTCGATTTCGGTCCCGCTCGCCGTGCGGCTCGCGCCGAGCGACCGCAAAAGCCGTGCGCTCAGCCTGCTCGCGATGGGCTCGGCGATCGCGATGGTGGCCGGGATTCCGCTCGGCCGCGTGATCGGCGAGGCGTTCGGCTGGCGCGTCACGTTCCTGATCATCGCGGGCGCGGCGGGCGTCGCATTGCTGCTGCTGCGCGCCACGTTGCCGTTGCTGCCGAGCCAGGGCGCAGGCTCGCTGAGCAGCATCGGGGTGTTCCTGCGCAAGCCGGCGCTGGTCGCGCTGTACGCGATCACCGTGCTCGTCGTGTCCGCGCACTTCACGTCGTACACGTACATCGAACCGTTCGTGCAGAGCGTCAACCATGCGAGCAGCAGCCGGATCACGTACGTGCTGATCCTGTTCGGCGTCGCCGGCCTGCCGGCCGCGGTCTGCTTCAATCGCCTCTATCCGCACCGGCCCGACGATTTCCTGCTGGCGTCGATCGTCGCGCTGTCGGGCTGCCTGCTGATCCTGTTCCCGTGCGCGCTGAACGTCGTCACGCTGTCCGTGCACACGCTGGCGTGGGGCGGCGCGATCGTCTGTTTCGGGCTGGCGATGCAGGCGTGGGTGCTGAAGCTGGCGCCGGAGGCGACCGATCTGGCCGTATCGATCTATTCCGGGCTGTACAACGTCGGCATCGGCGCCGGCGCGCTGCTCGGCAACCATATCGCGGGCGACTTCGGGCTGCCGTGGATCGGCACCTTCGGCGGCGTGGTCGCGATCTTCGCGGCCGGAATCGCGTGGCTCGCGTTGCGGCTGCATGAGCGGCGGGCAGCGGCTTAGGGCTTCGTCCCGAATCGTCGATGCGGCCCGTCGTGCCGGATCCCCGCCGCATCGAGCTGCCGAAGTTTCGCGTACAGCGTCGTGCGTGAAATGCCGAGTTGCCGCGCGGCCGCCGACACGTTGCCGTCGTGCTCGTCGAGCGCCCGGCGGATCGCATCGAGCGACTGTTCGTGCAGGCTCGCCTGCGGACTGGCGGCCGGCGCCGCGTTGCATACGTCGGCGGCTTCTTCGAGCACATCGGCCTGACGCGCGGGCGTCGCGCGATCGAGCGGCGCACGCACGGTGCGCACCCATACGTGGCTACCGTCGTCGCGCGCGATCCGCTGCGGCGTGCGCGATGGCGTCAGCAAGCGACGCTGCTGCGCGGGCGTCGCGCCGGGAAACAGTTGCCGGAGATCGTACGGCCCGAGCGGCCCTTCCGGCGCGAGATCGAGCATGCGGCGCGCCAGCCGGCTCACCGCGCGCACGCGGCCCGCTGCGTCGAGCGCGACGACGCCGGCGAGCGGCGTGCCGAGCCAGCGCGCGTCATGCTGAACCTGCAGCAGATGGCAGTCGCGCAGCATCGCATAGAGCCGCTGCTCGGCGGACAGCGACGCGTGCCGGAACGACTCGCGCAACTGCGCGACGTTGCGCCGGCCGACGCCGGTGATGTCCAGCGCGCCGATCACTTCGCCGTCGAAGCCGACCAGCGGCACCGCGAGACAGAACACCCGCGAAAACGCGTCGAGATAGTGCTGCGCGCCCGCGACGACGGTTTCGGCGCCGTCGTGGATCACGCAGCTCGGGGCGGTCGTGCCGATGTTCGGTTCGACGATTCGGCGTCCGGCGACGATCGGCGTGAGCAGCGCGTCGTCGCATTGCGGGCTGCGCCGCGCATGGACGATCGTGCCGTGCGGATTGACGCACATGATCGTCCATTCGCTGCCGCCGAATGCGGCCCACAGCGGTTCGATTTCCTGCGCGACGCAGCGGATCAGCCGCCGGTCCGCGCGCGATTCGTCGAGTTCGCGCTGCATTTCATAGCGGGCGGCTTGCCACGGCCGCAGCCCGGCGTCGCGCGAACGCAGCCACGAGCGCGCGACGCTGGCCGGCAAGGCCGTTTCCGGCAGCGGCTCGCCCGCGGCGAAGCGGGCGCGGAGCCGGTCGAGGTCGACCGGCCGTGAAAGGGATTCGGGGGCTGGCTTCACGCTGCGCTCCAGTTGGGTCGATGTCCGGGCCGGTGTTGCCGGCCCGGCGTGTCGCGCGAATGCGTAATATAGCCCGGTGCCCGAAGCCGGGTATTTTCGTTCCCGGCAACGGCGCCCGCCGCATGGCGCCGACTGGCGTCGGCGGCCGGCCGGCGGTGCCCCCAACTAGTGCGGCAAGCGCAGGATCGGCTTGAGCGTGCTCCCGTCGCTGCTGTCCGCCGCCGCCTGGTTGATCTGGTCGAGCGGATAGAACTTCACCAGCCGGTCGAACGGAAACCGCCCTTGCAGGTGCAGTTGCACGAGCTGCGGGATGAACGTCTGCGGCACGCTGTCGCCTTCGACGATGCCGCGGATCGTGTGGCCGCCGAGCAGCAGGCTGTTCACGTCGAATTCGGCCTTCGTGCCGAGCTTCGGCGCACCGACCACGCCCATCGTGCCGCGCGAGCCGAGCGCTTCGATCCCTTGCGACAGCACGGCCGGCAGCCCGGTCGATTCGAGCGCGAAGTCGGCGCCGCCGCCGGTGATCTCGCGGATCGCGTCGACGACGTCGACTTCCTGGCTGTCGATCGCGTGCGTCGCGCCGAGTTCGAGCGCCAGCGCGAGCCGCGACGGCACGATGTCGACGGCGATGATCGTCGTCGCGCCCGCGATGCGCGCGGCCATCACGGCGCTCATGCCGACCGCGCCCGCGCCGAAGCTCGCGAAGCTGCTGCCCGGGCGCACCGCGAGCGAATGGATCACCGCGCCGGCGCCGGTCTGGATCCCGCAGCCGAGCGGGCCGAGCAGCTCGAGCGGCGCTTCCTTCGGCACCTTGATCGCGTTGTTCTCGCGCGCGAGCGCGTAGCTCGCGAACGACGACTGCGCGAAGAAATGATCGTGCAGCGGTTGCCCCGCTTCGTCCCGGATCGCGGTCTGCCCGTCGGCGTCGGCGCCGCCGAAATTCAGCGCGAAGAACTGCCGGCAATACGCGCCGTGACCGCCGACGCACGACGTGCAGTGGCCGCACGCGCCGTAGGTCAGCACGACGTGATCGCCCGCGGCGAGCGTCTTCACGTTCGGGCCCACCGCCTCGACCACGCCGGCGCCTTCGTGACCGAGCACGGCCGGCAGCGGCACCGGATAGTACTGGTCGCGCACGATCAAGTCGGTATGGCACAAGCCGGTCGCGACGACGCGCACCAGCACCTCGTCGCCGCGCGGCGCGCGGATCCGTGCCGCTTCGATCGAGAAGGGCGCGCCGGCGGCGCGCGCGACGGCCGCGGTGACGGCGCGTGTATCGTGTTCGGTGTACATGGTCGGTCTCCTCGTCAAATCGGATAGAGCGGCGCTTCGCCCTTGATCGTCAGCCACTGCCACTGCGTGAATTCTTCCCAGTTTGCCGCACCGCCGATGCTCGAGCCATTGCCCGACGCGCCGACGCCGCCGAACGGGTTGATCGCCTCGTCGTTGACCGTCTGGTCGTTGATGTGCAGCAGCCCGGTGTTCAAGCGCTCGCCGATGCGTAGCGCGCGGCCGACGTCGGCCGACAGGATCGCCATCGACAGCCCGTATTCGGTCCGGTTCGCGAGCGCGATCGCGTCTTCGTCGGTATCGAACGGCACGACGACTGCCACCGGCCCGAAAATCTCCTCGTCGAAAGCCGGATTGCCCGGCGCGACGCCGCTCAGCACGGTCGGCTCGAAGAACATGCCGCGATGGCCGCCGCCCGTCTCCACGCGTGCGCCCGCGCGGCGCGCCGCGTCGACCAGGTTCGCGGCATGGTCGCGTTGCGCGGCGTTGATCAGCGGGCCGAGGCCGACGTCGCCGGCGGCCGGGTCGCCGACGCGCAGGCTGCGCGCCTTCTCGACGAGCTTCGCGACGAAGCGGTCGTGAATCGCGCGCTGCACGAGCACGCGGCCGGTCGCCATGCAGATCTGGCCTTGATGCAGGTACGCGCCCCATGCGGTGTTGGCGATCGCGCGGTCGAGATCGGCATCGTCGAGCACGATCAGCGAGTTCTTGCCGCCGAGTTCGAGCGACACCTTCTTCAAGTGGCGGCCCGCCGCTTCGCCGACCTTGCGCCCGGCCGCGGTGGAGCCGGTGAACTGGATCATCGCGACGTGCGGATCGGCGACCAGCGCCGCGCCGGCCGCGCCGTCGCCGGGCAGCACGTGCAGCACGCCTTCGGGCAAGCCGGCGAGCTCGAACACGCGCGCGATCGATACGCCGCCGCATACGGCGGTGCGCGGATCGGGCTTCAGCACGACCGCGTTGCCGAGTGCGAGCGCGGGTGCCACCGCACGCATCGCAAGGTACAGCGGGAAGTTGAACGGCGAGATCACGCCGACCACGCCGCGCGGGCGGCGGCGCGCGAGCGACAGCCGGCCGGCTGCGGACGGCAGCACTTCGCCGGCCGCGCGCGATGGCAGGCCGGCTGCTTCGTGGAGCGCCTTGATCGTGACCGACGTTTCGAACGCCGCCTTCGCGCGCGTCGAGCCGCTTTCGCGTACGAGCCAGTCGACGATTGCGTCGAAGTGCGTTTGCGCGACGGCCGCCGCGCGGCGCAGGACCGCCGCGCGCTCGTCGTAGGGCAAGGCGAACCATGCGGGTTGGGTGCGGTGGGCGGTGGCCGATGCTTCGGCGATGGCCGCGCCGTCGGCGAGACCGATGCGGCCAAGCGTGTTGCCGGTCGCCGGTTCGATCACGTCGGCCGCGTGCGGGCTCGCGTGCCAGCGGCCGGTGAAGGTCTTGCCGCGCCAGACGTCGGGGTCGAATAGGGCGGGGGTGTTGCTATCCATGTGCGCTCCTGTGGAATTCGGATCGGCCGGGGCGGGGGGTTTGCTTGGGTGCTGGCCGGCATGCGCGGGAGGGTAGGCGGGGGTGGAGTGGCGGGGCTATCCGGGTTTCTTCCCACGCGCGGAGGGCGCGTGGATTGGGAGGTGTTTGCGATTATGTGTGCGGAAACTGAACAGTTGCTGTGGAGTTTTTGCCGCATGCTGTCGGATAACACGCAGATATCGTTGTGCGGTACGACCTATTCCGCGTCTGAAGGCTCGGCGCGCAGCTGCGCCGAGCCAGACGTATGCGCTTCATGCTTCTTCGGCGCGGCGGTTGCCGACCCATTGCAGCCACACACCCGACTCCGGCGAATGCTTGCTTTACTGCCAACTTCGGTCGTCCTGCCTACAAGCGAACCATTGAGGTGGAACTTACTGCCCCTTCTTTGGACGTCAGAGCAGTCTTTCTGATTCCGTCGCTTACTCATTTCTCGCCAACTCGACCTCCCCCATTGCCAGTGCCTGTTTTAAGAGAAGTGCATTGCGGATCCCGCGTGGCAAGACCGCCAAGAACGCAGCCATTAGGCCATGGCGCCAGTGGCCATGGGACGTCAGCGCGTGCCCCAGTTGTGACAGCGCAGCATGTGCGGCCTGTTGTGGAGGGATGGTGATGGCCGCTGGTTCGGTGCCTGCAGCCATGGCCGTGGCCATTACGGTGGGCTGGAAGGACAGCACATCCAACTGATCGCGATACTCATAGGCCAGTGGAATGCTCAGGTGGTCGATAAATGCCTTGCATGCCCCATAGAGCTGAGTGCCAGGCCAGTAAAATCGGCCGACGATGGAGCCCACGTTCAACAGCGCCGCACGCCGTCCGGTGGACGCGGCATGGCGCAACAGGAGCGGAAGCAGCGTGTATGTCACGATGGCCGTTGTGCTGACATTTACGGCCAGCAAATGGCGCAGGGTCTTGGGCGGTACATCGCCATAGCGCCGATGCACCGTGGTGCCCACGCAATTGATGAGCACCGACAAATCAACATCCTGGGCAACAGCGACCAGGGATTCGTAGGTTTGCGGGGCGGTGTTCGACAGGTCTGCTGCCACAGTGCGAACTTGAACGCCCAGCGCCTGCATTTCCTCTTTTAATCGGTCGAGTTTGGACTGCGTGCGCGATACCAGAATCAGGTTGAAGCCGTGGCGCGCCAGATCCTGTGCGAAGGCTTTGCCCAGTCCATCGCTGGCCGCGGTGATGAGCGCCCAGCTTCCGGGGCCAAAACGCTCGGCCAGGTGCTCTCCATTCAACCGCTGTGGTAGCCAAAGATAGAGCCAAAGCCAGCGGGCCAGCCCAACCAGTGCCCAGATTAAAAGTGCCGCGCCGCCCAATTGCAGTACAACAGACGCATCAATCGCCATCGAAGGTTCTCCGGAATATGTGGGAGTCGTTATACCGTCGCTCTACTTCCGTCAGGGAGATACGCTCGATGAGGCCCAACGAAAGTCGTGATGGGCCGATGGTGCGCGGTCGATGCAATGCTGTCATTTACAAATGTTCAGAACGCCTGTGATCCCGGGCCGGATTTCAGTCTTCGCCGAATGCGGCTCAAATGCACCGGGGTCACGCCCAGATAGCCCGCCAGAATGTGCAGCGGAATCCGTGCGAGCTTGTCCGGCTGGGATACCAGCATGGTCTGGTAGCGCTGTGTCGGCGTTTGGGCGATGGCGGTCGTGTAAAGATTGATGTACTCGACGAGTCGCTGTTGCGTGAGCGCCAGCAGTTCGGACGGCATGGTCGCATGGGACTGAAACTTGGTCAGCACCGTATCCCGATGCAGCACACGCAACTGGCATGCTTCCATAGTGATCAGTTCAAGTCCGCTAGGGCAACCGCTCAGCATGCTTTCCAGCGAGCAAACCATGTCATCTTCGAAGAAGAACTGAACTGTAGTTTCCGCACCTTCGGCATTGCGCACACAGAGACGCACTGCACCGGACTGAATGAGGTACAGGTATTTGGCGACCTCGCTCGCACGCAACAGTGGCTTATTGGCATCGACATGGACGTCTTCGCCGAATTCCAAAAAATAGTCGCGTAGGACAGTGTTTACGTGCATGAGTCGCAATATGGCACAGGCCAGATCGAGTCGCAAATGCCGTACTCATGACGGCGAGGGAGACATGTTAAGACGATGGATCAGCCCTTTTGAATCCATTGCTGAGACCTGAAGTAGCGCTCGCGGGGCGAATGCTCGCGAACGTGATCAAATTGGACATCAACCTGCCAGAGTAAAGGACAGCTCTTGGCCGATGGCTGGCCCAGATCGAATCCCGACGAGTCGTTGGAATTCTCTACTCCCCAGCCACCCCCGTATTCGGCTCTCCGATGATCGCGCCCATTTCCGTTCGTGCCTTTTGCGGCGTTTTTCCTGTCCATGCGTGGAACGCCCGAGCAAAGGAATTGGAATCTTCAAATCCCAGTAGAAAAGAGATCTCGGCGCCGCGTATCAGCGGCCGGTTTGGTGGCAGCTCCTGGTCGTACTGAGTCCCAGGACGATGCCCGACGTCCCGGATGCAGTCACTTTTGATGCCAATCATCGCGACCGATGCCATAGACGCAATCACATTCGTCGTATGCCTCGTCGATTGACATATATAAATGATCAGAGGTCGGAAATGGCGCGTCCAGGGATTCGTACCGCATCAGTAGAAAGACTCCGCCGTCGAGTTCTTCAATCGCGACTTTCGCGGTCGTGCCCTGGCTTTCCCCTCGGCCATCAAGGGATTTCCGTGTTGGTGCCCAAATCAGCATAAGCGGCTCGTATTCGTTGAACGCAGTGTTTTCAGGTGCGTCGATCAGGGGTTGTGCATTTGCCTCCCAGGATTGTCGACGGTCTAGGCAATCTATCGACCAACTTGAACTGGCAGACTCTCCTCCGTCCCTGTTGGTCAGAGCGATGCTTCTGGCGGAAAATCTTCATAAGACTTCGGGGCATAGCCCCAGACTCTGGCAACGCCACATCTCGCCTCAAACTCCAAGCCAATTTCTGTGAGCTTACTCAAGATAAGCACTGAGTGATCGATCGTCTCGTGCCTGACCAAAGCCTGCTCACGCAATCCGATATCAATCCACTCAACTCCCACGAATGGAAACGGCAGGTGGTAGAACCACTCGACATCATATGCGGATACATGGCCATTGACCCACTTTGAACGGTAGGAAGGTCGCCACCCGTCCAGACCGCGCATGAAAGAAATTAGCTCGTTCCATTTCGTGTCATTGGCCAGCGCCCCTGCAAACTTGTTGCGCACTTGGGATTGAATTTTTGCCTTGTTGATACCACGTGGCACGGCATCAGCCATAGGAAGCTTTGATTGCATGTACTCACCTGATTCAGTCGCGGGACGCGATACGCTTTCACACGATTGTCGACTATCTAAGCACCGGAGTCGAGTGACTGAAACTGGCCAATAGCTGCCGTCGATTTCTGATGAACGATAAGCATCGACGACGAAGATCGATAACCGCTTATCCACTTCCTTCCTGTCGTTCGGGGAAACCAAAACCGAACGCCGGCGCGTCCCGCACCACCGTTTTCCCATCAGGAAAACCCTGATCGACCCAGGCCGGCCGCCGATTTCGGCCGGTTTTCCCGCTGCAGAAAGCAGCTGCATCGCGCTCTCACCCAAGCGATATCCCACCCCCCGCAACCCCGCTCCAGCAAGCCTTCCAGCCCGCATACCTAGCCAGATCAGGTATGGTGCAACGCAATATTCCGCATGTTGACCGCGATTTCCATACCCATCAGGTATCAAAAATCCCGACCAAAAGTATTGGACGCTCCATTTCCCCGCCGCGTATAAATCCGTCCCATGAACTCCCCCCACGCAGCGTGCCCCATGTCCTCCGCCACCATCGAACGCATCGAAACCCGCCTCGTCGATCTGCCGACGATCCGTCCACACAAGCTGTCGGTGGCCACGATGCACGGCCAGACGCTGATGCTCGTGAAGGTGTTCTGCAGCGACGGCGCGATCGGTATCGGCGAAGGCACGACGATCGCCGGGATGGCCTACGGCCCGGAAAGCCCGGAAGCGATGAAGCTCGCGATCGACGCGTACCTCGCACCGGCGATCGTCGGCAAGGACGCCACGCGCGTCCAGACGCTGATGGCGTTCGTCGGCAAGCTCGCGAAGGTCAACCACTTCGCGAAGAGCGCGCTCGAAACCGCGCTGCTCGACGCGCACGGCAAGCGGCTCGGCGTGCCGGTCAGCGAACTGCTCGGCGGCCGTCGCCGCGATCGCCTGCCGGTCGCGTGGACGCTCGCGTCGGGCGACACGGCCACCGACATCGCCGAAGCAGAACGGATGCTCGACCTGCGCCGCCACAACGTATTCAAGCTGAAGATCGGCGCGAAAGCGCCGGAAACGGATATCCGCCACGTCGCCGAGATCAAGAAGGCGCTCGGCGATCGCGCGTCGGTGCGCGTCGACGTGAACATGGCGTGGAGCGAAACGCAGGCCGCCCGCGCGATTCCGGCGCTCGCCGATGCGGGCTGCGAGCTGGTCGAGCAGCCGGTGGCTTCCGCCGCGGCGCTGGCGCGCCTGATGCGCCGCTTCCCCGTTGCGCTGATGGCCGATGAAATCCTGCAAGGCCCCGACAGCGCATTCGAGATCGCGAAGCATCACGGCGCGGACGTGTTCGCGATCAAGATCGAACAGAGCGGCGGCCTGTTCGCCGCGCAGCGCGTGGCCACGATCGCGGACGCGGCCGGCATCGAGCTGTACGGCGGCACGATGCTCGAAGGTGCGTTCGGCACGGTGGCGTCCGCGCACCTGTTCGCGAGTGTCGCGAACCTGCAGTGGGGCACCGAGCTGTTCGGGCCGCTGCTGATCACTGAAGAAATCCTGACGCAGCCGCTGGATTACAGCGACTTCGAACTGACCGTGCCGGACGGCCCCGGTCTCGGCATCGCGCTCGACGAGGACAAGGTCAGGCGCTTCACCCGCGACGGGCTGACGAAAGTCGTGCGGTAATCGGGTCAGGCAAAGACCGTCATTCCCCCAAATACACGTGGAGACAGCATCATGAGCGTCAAAGTTTTCGATACCCGGGAAGTGCAGGACCTGCTGAAGGCCGCGTCGAACGCGGGCGCGAACGGCACGAAGGGCGACGCGCGCACGCAGCAGATCGTGCTGCGCCTGCTCGGCGACCTGTTCAAGGCGATCGACGATCTCGACATCACGCCGGACGAAGTCTGGGCCGGCGTGAACTATCTGAACAAGCTTGGTCAGGATGGCGAAGCAGCGCTGCTCGCGGCAGGCCTCGGTCTCGAGAAATATCTCGACATCCGGATGGACGCCGAGGATGAAGCGATCGGGCTGCACGGCGGCACGCCGCGCACGATCGAAGGGCCGCTGTACGTGGCCGGCGCACCGGTGCGCGAAGGCGTCGCGAAGATCGACCTCGATGCCGACGACGGCGCAGGCCCGCTCGTGATCCACGGCACGGTCACGGGCCTCGACGGCAAGCCGGTGGCCGGCGCGCTCGTCGAGTGCTGGCACGCGAACTCGCATGGCTTCTACTCGCACTTCGACCCGACGGGTGCGCAGAGCGATTTCAACCTGCGCGGCGCGGTGAGGACGGGTGCGGACGGCAAATACGAATTCCGCACGCTGATGCCGGTCGGCTACGGCTGCCCGCCGCAAGGCGCGACGCAGCAACTGCTCGACCGTCTCGGCCGCCACGGCAACCGCCCGGCGCACGTGCACTTCTTCGTCGACGGTCCCGGTCACCGCAAGCTGACGACGCAGTTCAACATCGACGGCGATCCGCTGATCTGGGACGACTTCGCGTATGCGACGCGCGAGGAGCTGATTCCGCCCGTGGTCGCCAGGGCCGGCGGCACGGCGCTCGGCATGAAAGCCGATGCGTACCAGGACATCGAGTTCAACTTCGTGTTGACGCCGCTGGTGCAGGGCCGGGACAACCAGATCGTCGAACGCCCGCGCGCTTCCGCCGCGGCATAACCGCCGGCGGCTCGGGCGGCGCGCGTGCGCCGCCGCTGCCGGCCGGTCCCCCGAGATTCAACCGATACCGATGCGAGCGTGCTTGCAGGACGCGGCACGCGCATGGAAGGAGCCATCATGTCCGCCACGATCGACCACACCGACACACTGGATCACCTGCTCGAAACCGCCGTGCAGGATGACAAGGAGGCCGGCATCTTCCGCTGCCGCCGCGACATCTTCACGAACGCGGAACTGTACGAGCTCGAGATGAAACACATCTTCGAGGGCAACTGGGTGTATCTGGCGCACGAAAGCCAGATCCCGGACAACAACGATTACTACACGACGTGGATCGGCCGCCAGCCGATCGTCATCACGCGCGACAAGACCGGCGAGTTGCACGCGGTCATCAATGCGTGTGCGCACAAGGGCGCGATGCTGTGCCGCCGCAAGCACGGCAACAAGGGCAGCTTCACGTGCCCGTTCCATGGCTGGACCTTCTCGAACACCGGCAAGCTGCTGAAGGTGAAGGACGAGAAGACGACCGAGTATCCGGTGCAGTTCAACACGCACGGTTCGCACGACCTGAAGCAGGTCGCGCGCTTCGCGAACTATCGCGGCTTCCTGTTCGGCAGCCTCAACGCGGACGTGTTGCCGCTCGAGGATTACCTCGGCGAAGCGCGCGTGATCATCGACCAGATCGTCGACCAGGCGCCGAACGGGCTCGAAGTGCTGCGCGGCAACTCGTCCTACATCTATGAAGGCAACTGGAAGATGCAGATGGAGAACGGCTGCGACGGCTATCACGTCAGCACCGTGCACTGGAACTATGCGGCGACGATGGGCCGTCGCAAGGAAGACGGCACCAAGGCTGTCGATGCGAACAGCTGGAGCAAGTCGGTCGCGGGCGTGTACGGCTTCGACCACGGCCACATCCTGCTGTGGACCCGGACGATGAACCCGGAAGTGCGGCCCGTGTACCGGCACCGCGACGAAATCCGTGCGCGCGTCGGCGACGTGCGGGCCGATTTCATCGTGAACCAGACGCGCAACCTGTGCGTGTACCCGAACGTGTTCCTGATGGACCAGTTCAGCACGCAGATTCGCGTGGTGCGGCCGCTCGGCGTCGACAGGACCGAGGTCACGATCTTCTGCTTCGCGCCGAAGGGCGAGAGTGAAGCGGATCGCACGACGCGGATTCGCCAGTACGAGGATTTCTTCAACGTGACCGGCATGGGCACGGCCGACGATCTCGAGGAGTTCCGCGCGTGCCAGGCCGGCTATGCGGGCATCACGGCGATGTGGAACGACCTGTCGCGCGGCGCGCCGCTGTGGATCGACGGGCCGGACGAGAACGCGAGAAGGATGGGGCTGAGCCCGCGTATTTCCGGCGAGCGCAGCGAGGACGAAGGGCTGTTCGTGTGCCAGCACGAACACTGGGTGCACGTGATGCGCGATGCGCTGAAGAAGGAACGCGGGGAGGTGGCGGCATGAGCTTCGATTACCGGACGATTTGCGCGGCGCTGTATCGCGAAGCGCGCCTGCTCGACGATCGCGCGTGGGACGAGTGGCTGACCTGCTACGCCGAGGACGTCACGTACTGGATGCCCGCGTGGGACGACGACGATCGACCGACCGACGATCCGACCAGCCAGATCTCGCTGATGTACTACGCGGATCGCGGCGGTCTAGAGGATCGCGTGTTCCGGATCAAGACCGAACGCAGCGGCGCGTCGACGCCCGAGCCGCGCACCAGCCACAACGTGACGAACGTCGAGGTGCTGGCCGAGCGCGATGGCGAGGTGGACGTGCGCTACAACTTTCACACGCTGAACCACCGTTACCGCGTGACCGATCACTTCTTCGGCACGATGTTCGTCACGTTGCGCAAGGTGGGCGACGCGCTGCTGATCTCGCACAAGAAGATCGTGCTGAAGAACGACTACATCCGGCAGGTGCTCGACGTGTACCACGTCTGACGCCGATCGTTTCGACAGGAAGGAAAGGGAGGCGACGTCATGTCCACCTACAAGATTGCACTGAATTTCGAGGACGGGGTCACCCGCTTCATCGACTGCAAGGCTGGCGAGAAAGTGCTCGACGCGGCCTTTCGCGCGAAGATCAACCTGCCGATGGATTGTTCCGACGGCGTGTGCGGCACCTGCAAGTGCCGCGCCGAAAGCGGCCGCTACGATCTCGGCGACGATTACGTCGACGACGCGCTCACCGAGGACGAGAAGGACGACGGCCTCGTGCTGACGTGCCAGATGGTGCCGCAAAGCGATTGCGTGATCGCGGTGCCGACGTCGTCGGTCGCCTGCAAGACCGGGCAGAGCAGCTTTGCCGCGACGGTCGCGAAGGTCGAGCAGCACAACGATGCGGCCGTCGTGCTCGAACTCGATGTCGGCGCGAGCGCGCCGGTGTTCCTCCCGGGCCAGTACGTGAACATCGGCGTGCCGGGCAGCGGCCAGCACCGCTCGTATTCGTTCTCGTCCGCGCCGGGCGACGCGAAGGTGGGCTTCCTGATCAAGAAGATTCCCGGCGGCGTGATGAGCACGTGGCTCGAATCGGCGCGGCCGGGCGACACGCTCGAACTGCACGGGCCGCTCGGCAGCTTCTATCTGCGCGACGTACAGCGGCCGCTGCTGTTCCTCGCCGGCGGCACGGGCCTCGCGCCGTTCCTGTCGATGCTCGACGTGCTCGCGCGCAGCGGGTCGCAGCAGAAGGTGCATCTGGTGTACGGCGTCACGCGCGATCTCGATCTCGTGCTGGTCGACGCGATCGAGGCGGTGGCGGCGAAGCTGCCGAACTTCAGCTTCGCGACGGTCGTCGCGGACGCCGCGTCGAGCCATCCGCGCAAGGGCTGGGTCACGCAGCATATCCCGGCCGACGCGCTGAACGACGGCGACGTCGACGTGTATCTGTGCGGGCCGCCTCCGATGGTCGATGCGGTGCGCCAGTATTTCGACGACGCAGGCGTGAAGCCGCACAGCTTCCACTACGAGAAGTTCACCCCCAACGTCACGGCAAAGGCGGCATGACCATGCAACGATTCTCCGGCAAGGTCGTCGTCGTTACCGGCGCGGCGCAGGGCATCGGCCGCGGTGTCGCGCTGCGCGCGGCGGCCGAGGGCGGCAAGGTGCTGTTCGTCGATCGCGCGGATTTCGTGGCCGAGGTGGCCGCGCAAGCGCCGGGCGGCAATACGGCCGGCTTCGTCGCGGATCTCGAGACGTACGACGGCGCGCATGCGGCGATGGCATACGCGGTGCAGACCTTCGGCGGCATCGACATCCTGATCAACGGCGTCGGCGGCGCGATCCGCATGCGGCCGTTCGCCGAGTTCGAGCCGGTGCAGATCGACGCGGAAATCCGCCGTTCGCTGATGCCGACGCTCTATGCGTGCCATGCGGTGCTGCCGCATCTGATCGCGCGCGGCGGCGGCACGATCGTCAACGTCTCGTCGAACGCGACGCGCGGCATTCGCCGCGTGCCGTACTCGGCGGCGAAGGGCGGCGTGAACGCGTTGACGTCGGCGCTCGCGATGGAATACGCGGAACACGGCATCCGCGTCGTCGCCACCGCGCCCGGGGGGACCAACGCGCCGCCGCGCCGCGTGCCGCGCAATGCGGCCGGCGACACCGAGCAGGAACAGGCTTGGATGGCCGAGGCCGTGCGGCAGGTGACCGAATCGACGTACTTCAAGCGCTACGGCAGCCTCGACGAGCAGATCGCGCCGATCCTGTTCCTCGCGTCGGACGAGGCGAGCTACATCACGGGTACGGTGCTGCCGGTCGCGGGTGGGGATACGGGTTGAAGGGCGCGCCTGCCGATCTGCTTGCCTCACGGGGGCATGTGCCGCGGCAGGGCGCGCGACGACGACCGTCACATAACCGGCCGGCGAGCCCGGCCACGGAGACATTCATGAGCAACCGAGAAGCGATCATCCCGGCCGGCATGGAAGCCGTGTACGAAAAAATCGGCTATGCGCCGGCGATCAAGGTCGGCGATACCGTTTACGTATCCGGCCAGATCGGCCGCGACGCGGCGATGCAGTTGATCGAGGGCCGCGAAGCCCAGATCGTGCAGGCGTTCGAGAACCTGCGGCAAGTGCTGGAGGCGGCCGGCGCATCGTTCGACGATGTGGTCGATCTCACGACGTTTCACACCGACATGCGCGACCTGCCGCTGTTCATGCAGGTACGCGACCGCTATTTCCGTGCGCATCCGCGGCCGGCGTGGACCGCGACCGGCGCGCACATGCTCGGCGGCTCGCCCGGCTATATCGTCGAGATCAAGGCGGTGGCGGTGCTGGCACGCTGATTCGGTTCGTCGATGAAGTCGAGCCCTGCGTAGATGGACAACCGATATCGAACCATCGGCGCTTGCTGAACGGTTTCGATGCACGTGCGACGAAACCGACACCCTACTTGTGAATCGCCCCCCGCAACCGCCTCACATCCCGCTCCGACACCGGCGCGGCCCGATTTCCCCACGCACCGCGCACGTAGCTGACCACCGCGGCGATCTCGCCGCTCGTCAGCGCGCCGCGCATCGCCGGCATCCGCTGCACAGGCCCCGTCTTCCCGGGCGCGGGCCGCGCGCCTTCGACCACGATCCGGATCGTGCTGGTCGGATCGGCCGCGAGCACGATCGAACTGCCCGCGAGCGCCGGCCCGCGATCGGGGACGCCTTTGCCTTCGGCACCGTGGCAACGCGCACAGAACCCCGCATACACGCCGGCCCCCGGCGCCTGCTGGCCGCTTTCCGGACGAGGGCCGGCCACCGTCAGCCGCGGCACGCCGACCCCTACCGGATTCGTCGCGGCAGTCGGTTGCGCCGGCAACGACTTCAGGTACACCGCGATCGCATGGCGGTCGGCATCCGTCAGCAACGCGGTGCTTTCGCCGACGACCGGCGCCATCGCGCCGAACACCGCGCCGCGCGCCGCATGGCCGCTGCGCAGGAATGCGGCGATGTCGTCGGCCGACCAGCGGCCGAGGCCGTCCGGGTCCGCACCGGTCAGGTTCGGCGCGAACCAGTGATCGTTGATGCCGCCGGTGAGGAAGGCGGGGCTGCGCTCGTCGTAGCCGCGTTCGTTGTAGGCCGGCCCGCGCGGCGTATGGCAGGCGCCGCAATGGCCGAGCCCCTGCACGAGATAGGCGCCGCGATTCCATTCCGCCGATCGAGACGGCTGCGGCGCGAACCGGTCGCGGTTCGCGAATGCGAGACTCCACAGCCCGAGCGCCCAGCGCTGGTTGAACGGAAACGGCAACTGCGTGAGCTTCGCCGCGTTCAGCGAAGGCGCGACGCCGCGCATGAAATACGCATACAACGCACGCACGTCGTCGTCGCTCAGGTGCGCGAGCGACGGGTAGGGCATCGCCGGATACAGCCGGCTGCCGTCCGCACGCACGCCGCGCCGCAACGCATCGTCGAACTGGCGCAGCGTGTAGTGGCCGATTCCGTGCGTCGGGTCCGGCGTGATGTTCGGCGCATAGATCGGCCCGAACGGCGAATTCACCGGCTGACCGCCCGCGTACGGCGTATGGTCGGCCGCGTCGTGGCATGCGGCGCAATCGCCGGCGAGTGCGAGGTAGCGGCCGCGCGCGAGCGTCGCGGCGTCGGCGCTCGCGGCAGCCGCGGCGATCGTCGGGCGGCGGGCGGTTGAGGCGGAAGCCGCATGCGGAGGCTGGGCGGCCGCGCCAGATGCGCCAGATGCGCCGGAATCCGCCGCCCGCGACCGGGAAAGGCGTGGGTCGTCTCGCGCGCGAGCTGACATCGACGCGCCGGCATCGGCCGCCGACGTGCGAATCCGCACGAACCGCCAGCCCGATGCTGGCTCGGGCGCTTGCGCCGCCGACGCTGCGCCGGCCGTGTCCGCAGCGGCCGCGTTGTCGTCGCGCTGCATGTCGCATCCGCCGAGCGCGACGCATATCGCGACCGCTACCGCGGCGCCCGCGCGGCGGCCCGGCACGAAGCACGAAGCGAACGAGATCAGCGCCATGGGCTGCAAGGCCCCACGAAAGCGGTGACGATTCCCGTAAACACCAGACCGATCACGAAGCCGAGCGCGGCGAGCATCCCGCAGCGCGCGAGAAAGCGCGTACTGTCGTCGCGCGTCGCGACGGGCGCATCGGCATCGCGCCGGTGCCGCCACGCGCGCGCGAGCCACGTTGCGCAGGCCGCGGCCAGCGCGAACGCGCCCGCGGCGATCAGCGCGAGCCACACGCCGACGTGCGCCCAGCGCGGCGCGGCCTGTGCGACGCCGAGCGGATAGCACGCGGTGGACGCGAGCGTCTCCGACACGAGCATCTGCGCGAACCAGAGCGCGGGTGCGCCGACCAGGCCGGCCGCGATCGCGAGCAGCGGTGTCCACGCGCGGCGTGCGTCGTTCATCCGGTACTCCTCAGCCAGAATGGCGATACGTACAGCGCGGTGAAGATGAACAGCCACACGATGTCGACGAAGTGCCAGTAGAGCCCGCCGACCGTCAGCGCGACGCGTCGCTCGCGGCCGAAGAAACCGGCGGCCGTCCACCCGGCGAGCAGCGCAAGGATCGCGAGGCCGGCCACGACGTGCGCGAGGTGGAAGCCGGTGATCGTGAAATAGAGGCTGCCGTACAGATGCGCGGTCGGGCCGTACGGATGGTCGCGCCATTCGTGCCACTGGACCAGCGCGAACGCGGCGCCGAGCACCAGCGCGACGACGAGCATCGCGACCGCGCGCACTTGCCGGTCGGCGCGCACCGCGCGTTCCGCGAGCCACACGAACACGCTGCTCGACAGCAGTACGACCGTGTTGGCGGCCGCGAGCCCGATCTTCGGCATTCCTTCGGGCGGCCACGGCGCGGACCATTGCGACTGCAGGTAGAAGTAGCAGAACAGCAGGTAGCCGAACAGCCCGGCCTCCGTCACGATCAGCGTGAGCACGCCCCACCAGCCGCCTGCGCGCTCGCCGCAACTGCCGACCGGCAGCGGCTCGATGCACGCGGCCGGCGCGCCGGCCGGCGCTTTCGCCGACGGCGGCTCGTCCGGATGCGGCCCGGCGGCCGCGGCGGGCGCCTGCGTGTCGGCGCGGGCCGGCAGGCGCGCGCGCTGCCCGAGCGTGCGGCGCGGCCACAGCCACGCGGCAGTGGCGATCGCGCACCCGGCGACGGCTGCGCAGACGAGGGTCGGCGAGCGCGCGAGCATCGCCGCGAACACGGCGGTCGCCAGCAGCGCGAGCACGAACGGCACGCAACTGTCTTCGGGCATCTTCAGGATCGCGCTGGGTGCCGCGGCGAGCGGCGTGACCGCGAGCGCCTCGCGCCCGTCCGCGAGCCGGTAGCCAACCCGCAGGCTGGTGCGCGCCGGATCGTCGCGCGTTTCCCACAGCGGATGCCGCGACGCGACGAGCGGCAGCACCGCGAAGTTGTACACCGGCGTCGGCGACGCGACGGACCATTCGAGGCCGGCCCCGCCCCAAGGGTTGTCGCCGGCGCGCGCGCCGCGCCGCGCGCTCACCAGCGCATTGACGACGAACATCGCGATGCCGATCCCGAACACGAACGAGCCGATCGTCGTCAGCAGGTTCGACGTGTCCCAGCCCATCCCGGACGGATAGGTATAGATGCGGCGCGGCATCCCGAGCAGCCCGGACACGTGCATCGGAAAGAAGCCGAGATTGAAGCCGACCAGCACGACCCAGAAGGTCCAGCGTCCGAACCGCTCGTTCATCATTCGCCCGGTGAACTTCGGGAACCAGTACGTGACGCCGCCGAGCACCGGAAACACGTTGATGCCGAGCAGCACGTAATGCAGATGCGCGACGACGAAGTACGTATCGGTGAGCTGCCAGTCGAGCGGCACGGCCGCGGTCATCACGCCCGACACGCCGCCGATCACGAACATCAGCACGAAGCCCGCGAAATACAGGAACGGCGTGCGGAACACGGGGCGGCCGGTCCAGATCGTCGCGATCCACGCGAACACCGCGACCGCGCTCGGAATCGAGATCAGCATGCTCGCGGCGCCGAAGAACGCGAGCGCGAGCGGCGCGATGCCCGTCGCGAACATGTGGTGGACCCACACTTCGAAGCCGATCAGCATCGTCGCGACGGTCGATACCGCGACGGCCTCGTATGCGACGAGCGGCCGCCGGCAGAAGGTCGGCAGCGCGTCGGACACGATCCCCATCGCCGGCAGCACGACCACGTAGACCCACGGATGCGCGAACATCCAGAACAGGTGCTGCCACAACAGCGGCCGGCCGCCGTGCGCGACGTCGAAGAAGTGCGTGCCGGCATTGCGATCGAGCCACAGCAGCAGGAACGCGAGACTCACCGACGGCACCGCGACTAGGTTCGCGACCGACGCGGTCAGCGTGCCCCACACGATGATCGGCAGCCGGTCGATCGACATGCCGTGCGCGCGCATCCGCAGCAGCGTGACGACGAAGTTCGCGGCGCCGCCCGTCGTCGAGATGCCGAGCAGGATCATCCCGAGCGCATAGATGTCGATGTTCGCACCGGCGCTGTAGTCGAGCGACGTGAGCGGCACGTAGTTGAACCAGCCGCCGTCCGGCACCGCACCGAGCGGAAAGCTCGCGTACAGGAACAGCCCGGCGAACAGGAACGCCCAGTACGAGAACGCGTTGAGCCGCGGAAACGCCATGTCGCGCGAGCCGAGCATCAGCGGCCACAAGTAGTTCGCGAAGCCGGACAGCACCGGCAGCGCGTACAGGAAGATCATCGTGACGCCGTGCATCGTGAACAGCGAATCGTATTGCGCGGGCGTGAGCAGCGTCGCGTTCGGCCGCGCGAGCTGGATGCGCATCACGAGCGCCTCGACGCCGCCCAGCAGCAGGAACGCGAACGCGGTGACGATGTAGCGCAGCCCGATGCGCTTGTGATCGACGGTGCCGAGCCAGCCGCGCCAGCCGGGTTCGGACTCCCATTGCTCGGCCAGCGCGCGCTCGTGCGCGGAACCGGGCGGCGCTTCGCCGAGATCGGGTACGCGGCTGAGCGGGGTGGGCGTGTCGCGGGCAATGGCCACCGGCATCCTCGGTTCAGTGCAGCGTCGCGAGATACGCGGCGAGATCGTCGGCGTCGCGCGGCGCGAGCGCGATCGATGGCATCAGCGATTGCGGCTTGATCTGCTGCGCATGCGCGATCCAGCGGCGCAGGTTGTCGGGCGTGTTGTCGAGCGTGCCGGCCGCGAGCAGCCGGCGCGTGCCGACGTGCGTGAGATCGGGGCCCGCGTCGCCCGTTGCGTCGGTGCCGCGCACCGCGTGGCAGCCCGCGCAGCGCGCGGCGAACACGCGTTGGCCGCGGCGCTCGGCGCCGGCCGCGGGCGCCGGGGCCGGTTGGCGCTGCGCGGCGAGCCACGCACGAAATGCGGCCGGCGGCTCGGCCACCACTTCGAACGCCATGTGTGCATGCTGCGCGCCGCAGTATTGCGAGCACTGCCCGCGATAGACGCCCGGCCGGTCGGCCTGCAGCCATTGACGATTGGTCTGGCCGGGAATCGTCTGGGTCTTGCCGGCGAGTTGCGGCACCCAGAACGCATGAATCACGTCGGCGCTCTTCAGTTCGATCGCGATTGGCTCGCCCACCGGAATATGGATTTCGTTCGCGGTGACGAAGGCCGGGCCGCCGGCATCGTCCGGATAACGAACGGCCCACCACCAGTCGTACGCGGTCACCGCGATCGTCAGTGCGGGCGGGCGCGGCGGTGTCGCGATCGCGCCGAGCACGCGCAGCATGTAGACGAGCGCGCCGAACAGCAGCAGGATCGAGATCGCGGAGCCCACGGTCACGATCGTCAGCCCGCTGCCATGGCCACCGCCCGCCCGCGCGCGACGGCGAAACAGCGCGATCAGCAGCAGCACGGCGATCGCGACGCAGACGAACAGGCACAGCGCGAGCAGCGCCCAGCCGAGCACGAAGACCGGCTGCGCGGCAGGGCCGGCCGCGTGCACGACGTAGGCGAGCGGCAGCGGCGCGGCCGGATTGCCGGACTCCGCAGGCTCGGCGGCCGCGCGCGCGACGAGCGGTGCGACCGCCCACGCGAACGGTGCGATGCATGCGATATGACGCGTTTTTCTGAACAGCGGAACGAGCAACGCGACTCCTTGCCGATGGCGGCGGCATGACGAAAGCCGTTCGCGGCCGAGCAAGTTTCGTGCGTACGCGGCTCGCATGCTTGCGGCCGCGGCGAGGCGGAATGGCGCACGCAACGCGCCGGTGCGTTACAGCCGGTTTGTAAATCGGGTGGCCGTTCACGGCGCGCGCCGGCACGGTGCGGTCCGCATGGGTCCGCATCGTCCGCGGCATGTCGTTTGCTGCGCCGATCGCGTTCCGGCACGCAGCGGCGCAAAAGCTTCGTCGGCATGCCGGCCCTCATCGAAAAAAATCGAAAAATGGGAGGAACCGACCGTGAAGACCGTCGCGATCACCGGCGCGAGCGCCGGCGTCGGCCGTGCGACCGCCCACGCATTCGCGCGGCGCGGCGCGAACGTCGCGCTGCTCGCTCGCGACCCGGAAGCACTGCACGACACCGCGTGCGAGGTGCGTGCGTACGGCGTTCGGGCGCTGCCGATCGCCGTCGACGTCAGCGATGCGGCCGCGCTCGATGCGGCCGCCGAGCGGATCGAACACGAGCTCGGGCCGCTCGACGTGTGGGTCAACAATGCGATGGTCACCGTGTTCGCGCCGTTCGACGCAATCTCGCCGGAAGACTATGCGCGCGTGACGGCCGTGACCTACCTCGGCTGCGTGTACGGCACGCGGGCCGCGCTTGCGCGTATGGCGCCGCGCAACCGCGGCACGATCGTGCAGGTCGGCTCGGCGCTCGCGTATCGGTCGATTCCGCTGCAAACGCCGTACTGCGGCGCGAAACACGCGATTCGCGGCTTCACCGACGCGCTGCGCTGCGAACTGCTGCATGCGCACAGCCGTGTGCGCTTGACGATGGTGCAATTGCCCGCGATCGACACGCCGCAGTTCGACTGGGCCGAATCCGTGCTGCCGCACGCGCCGCGTCCGGTTGCGCCGGTCTATGCGCCGGAGGTGGCGGCCGACGCGATCGTGCACGCCGCGCGGCATCCGTGCCGCGAGCGCTGGGTCGGCTGGCCGTCGCTCGCCGCGATCGTCGCGAACGGTATCGCGCCCGGTTGCTTCGACCGCTATCTCGCACGAACGGCGGTGCGCGGCCAGCAGCGCGCCGCGCCGGCCGGGCCGCGCCCGTCGAACCTGTGGGCGACCGTGCCCGGCGGGCATGCGACGCGCGGCGCGTTCACCGACGAAGCGTGCCGCACGGGCGTCGAGGCCGGGCTCGGCGCATCGCGTGCGCTCGCGTTCGGCGCGGTGCTCGTCGTGCTCGCGACCGCGCTCGCCGTCGCGCGCAAGTGGAACCGGTGAGGGCGATGCGGATCGAGGATTACGCGCTCGTCGGCGACGGTCGCAGCGCGGCGCTCGTCGCCCGCGACGGCAGCATCGACTGGCTGTGCTGGCCGGACTTCGATTCGCCGCCGTGCTTCGCCGCGCTCGTCGGTACGCCTGACAACGGCCGGTTCCGGATCGCGCCGAGCGACCCGGATGCGCGCGTGACGCGTCGCTATCTGCCGGGCACCGCGATACTCGAGACGACGTTCGATACGCCTTCCGGCTGCATCGCGATCACCGACTGGATGAGCTGGAACGCGCGCGATCCGTGCCTGATCCGCAGCGTGTGCGGCGAGCGCGGGACGGTCGACATCGACGTCGATCTCGGCGTGCGCTTCGACTATGGCAGCGCGCTACCGTGGTGCCGGCGTTTCGGCCGGCGCTGGCGGATGATGACGGGCGGCGATGCGATGTGGCTCGACACGGATGCGCGGCTCGACGTGCAGCGCGACCGGCTCGTCGGCACACGCCGGATCTCGGCGGGTGAGCGGACGGATTTCTGCATCAGTTACGCGCGTTCGTTCGACCCGGCGCCGGCCGTGCCCGATGCGTATGCGTCGCTGCGCGACACGCAGGCATTCTGGCGCGTCTGGTCGGATTGCAACGCGGCCGACGGCCCGTATCGCGACGCGGTCGAACGCGCGCTGATCACGGTCAAGCTGCTGTCGAGCCTGCGCACCGGCGGCATCGTTGCGGCGCCGACCAGTTCGTTGCCCGAGCGCTTCAGCGGCGCGCGCAACTGGGACTACCGGTTCTGCTGGCTGCGCGATGCGAGCTTCACGCTGCGCGCGCTGGTGCGCTGCGGCTATCGCGACGAAGCTGCGCGCTGGCGCGACTGGCTCGTGCGGGCGATCGCCGATCATCCGTCGCAACTGCAGGTGCTGTATGCGGCCGACGGCGGCCGGCGCGCGGCCGAGTGGGAGGCCGCGCATCTGGCCGGCTACGAAGGCGCGCAGCCGGTGCGCTTCGGCAACGCGGCGGCCGACCAGTTGCAGCTCGACGTGTACGGCGAGGTGCTCGGCGCGCTGTATCAGGCGCGCCGGCACGGGCTGCCACCCGACGACGACGCGTGGACGCTCGAGCGGCGCCTGCTCGAGCATCTCGCGACGATCTGGCGCGAGCCGGACGAAGGTATCTGGGAGGTGCGCAGCGGGCGGCACCCGTTCACGTCGTCGAAGGTGATGGTGTGGGCCGCGGTCGAAAGCGCGTACCGCTCCGCGCGCGCGTTCGGCCACCACGCGCCGCTCGACGTGTGGCGCCGCTGGGCCGACGCGGTGCGCGCGGAGGTGCTCGAACGCGGCTACCACGCGCAGCTCGGCCGCTTCGTCGACCGTTTCGACGGCGATGGCATCGACGTCAGCCTGCTGCTGATTCCACTCACGGGGATGCTCGACGCGTCCGACCCGCGCGTGGTCGAGACGGTCGCCGCGATCGAGCGCGAGCTGGTCGACGACGGCTTGCCGTTCCGCTATCGCCCGCCGCGTTTCGCGGACGGCTGCGAAGGCGACGAAGGCGCGTTTCTCGCGGCCGGCTTCTGGCTCGTGCAGGTGTACCGGATGCAGCGGCGCGACGACGACGCGCACGTGCTGTTCGAGCGGCTGCTCGGCTTGCGCAACGACGTCGGGCTGCTGTCCGAGGAGTACGACGTGAACGCGCGGCGCATGTGCGGGAATTTTCCGTTCACGCTCGCGCAGGTCGGGCTCGTCAATGCGGCGCTCGCGCTGCACGGCGACGGGCGGGACGACGTCGACATCGACTAGTCGCGCCGTTCCGCTTGCCCGGCTTACGATTCGCCTTTCCCTTCCTTGCTGCCCTTGCCGGCCTTGTCGCTGTGTTCGCCGTTGCCGGGCAGCACGGCCGACAGCACCTGCCGTGCGGTCTCGACGATCACGTTGGCTTCGCGCGCGTCGCCTTTCACCAGCATTTCGGCGAAATGCTTCGCCTGCTGCAGCGTCACGTGCGGCGGCAGCGGCGGCACCTCGGGGTCGCTCTTCACTTCGAGCACGACCGGCCGGTCGGACGCGAGCGCCTCGTCCCACGCGGCGCCGAGCTGCTCCGGATCGTCGACGTAGATGCCCTTGAGGCCCAGCAGCGTCGCGAAGCGGTAATACGGCACGTTCGGGATCTGCTGCGACGCGTCGAATTTCGGGTCGCCCTCCATCACGCGCTGCTCCCACGTGACCTGGTTCAGGTCCTCGTTGTTCAGCACCATGCAGATCCAGCGCGGGTCGGGCCACTGGCGCCAGTATTTGGCGACCGTGATCAGCTCGGCCATGTTGTTCATCTGCATCGCGCCGTCGCCGACCATCGCGATCACCGGGCGCACCGGATACGCGAATTTCGCGGCGATCGCATAGGGCACCGCGGCGCCCATCGACGCGAGCCCGCCGGACAGCGAGCCCATCATTCCGCGCCGCATCATCAGATCGCGTGCATACCAGTTTGCGCAGGAGCCCGAATCGCTCGTCAGGATCACGTCGTCGGGCAGGCGCGGCGACAGCTCGGTAAACGCGCGCTGCGGATTGACGCCGCGCCCCGCGCTGGCTTTCGCGGCCGCGCGGGCCGCGAGCGTCTCGTGCCAGTCGTGGTTCCATTTCGCGATCCGGTCGCGCCACGCGGTATCGCGACGCTCGTTCAAGAGCGGCAGCAGCGCGCGCAGCGTCTCGGCGCTGTCGCCGACCAGATTGACTTCCATCGGGTAGCGCAGGCTCAGCATGTCGGCCTTCAGGTCGATCTGCACGCCGCGCGCCTGGCCCTCCTTCGGCAGGAATTCCGAATACGGAAAACCGGAGCCGACGACCAGCAGCGTGTCGCATTCGGTCATCAGCTCGTAGCTCGGCTTGGTGCCGAGCAGCCCGATCGAGCCGGTGACCCACGGCAAGTCGTCCGGCAGCGCGGCCTTGCCGAGCAGCGCTTTCGCGGCGCCCGCGCCGAGCCGGTCGGCCGCCGCGATGACCTCGTCGGTCGCGTGCAGCGCGCCGGCGCCGACCAGCAGCGCGACTTTCGACCCTGCGTTGAGCACGTCGGCCGCGCGCCGCAGGTCGTCCGCATACGGCACGACTTTCGGCGCCGTGTAGCCGACTCCCGAATGCACGGTGCCGTGCGCGCGTTTCGGCGGCGCGTAGTCGAGCTCCTGCAGGTCGTTCGGCAGCACGAGCGCGGTGACCGTGCGCGCGCCGAGCGCCGTGCGCACCGCGCGGTCGACCAGATGGCGCACCTGGCCCGGCACCGTCGCAAGCTGAACGAATGCGCCCGCAACGTCCTTGTAAAGCGCCGGAAGATCCACTTCCTGTTGATAGTGGCCGCCGAGCGACGCGCGCGCCTGCTGGCCGACGATCGCGAGCACCGGCATGTGGTCGAGCCGCGCGTCGTACAGGCCGGTCACGAGGTGGGCGGCGCCGGGGCCCGACGTCGCGACGCATACGCCGAGCTCGCCTGTAAATTTTGCATGCGCGGACGCCATGAAGGCCGCCATCTCCTCGTGGCGCGCCTGGATGAATTCGATCTTGCCGTCGGCGCGATTCAGCGCGCCGAAAAAGCCGTTGATGCCGTCGCCCGGGTAGCCGTAGATGCGGCGCACGCCCCACTCGTACAGCCGCTCGACGATGAAATCCGCCACTGTCGCCATGCCGTTTCTCCTTGGTTCGGGATGAGCCGATGCGAGGCAGCGGCGCAAGGCACGTGCCGCGCCGCGCGCGTCGGGCACAGCGGTTGCACGCGTGGTCCGCAAGCAAAAAGCAAGTTGACCGGAGCGCAACGATGGCCCTTTCCGCCGCGCCGGCGATCGACGACGTGCGCGCTCGCGCGTATCGCGTGCCGACCGACCGGCCCGAAGCCGACGGCACCTATGCATGGACCGCGACGACGGTCGTCATCGTCGAGATCGACGCGGGGCCTGTGACGGGGCTCGGCTATACGTACACGGATGCGAGCGCCGTGCCGCTCGTGACGTCGCTGCTGGCCGGCGTGCTGCGCCACCGGCCGGCGGTGGACATCCCGGCCGCCGTCGACGCGCTGTGGCGCGCGGTGCGCAACCTTGGCCGCAGCGGGATCGCGGCGACCGCGATATCGGCGCTCGATGCCGCGCTGTGGGACGCGAAGGCGAAACTCGCCGACATGCCGCTCGCGCTGCTGCTGGGCCGCCTGCGCGAACGCGTGCCGGTGTACGGCAGCGGCGGGTTCACGACTTACGATGCGCCGACGCTCGCCGCGCAACTCGACGGATGGCGCGCCGAGCACGTGCGCGCGTGCAAGATCAAGATCGGCGTGGAGGACGCGCGCGATCCGGCGCGCGTGCACGCGGCGCGCGACGCGCTCGGGCGCGACGTCGACCTGTTCGTCGATGCGAACGGCGCGTACGCGCCGCGCACGGCGCTCGCGTTCGCACAGGCGGCCGCCGATTGCGACGTTCGCTGGTTCGAGGAGCCCGTCAGCAGCGACGACGTCGCCGGGTTGCGATTCGTGCGCGAGCACGTCGGCGCGCGGGTGGACGTCGCGGCCGGCGAGTACGCGTATACGCCCGACGATTTCCGGCGCTTGCTGGAAGGCGGTGCGGTCGACGTGCTGCAGGCCGACGCGACGCGCTGCGGCGGCGTCAGCGGTTTTCTCGCGGCCGCCGCGCTCGCCGATGCGCACCACGTCGACCTGTCCGCGCATTGCGCGCCCGCGCTGCATCGGCACATCGGCTGCGCGGCGCCGCGCCTGCGCCACGTCGAATGGTTTCACGATCACGTCCGCATCGAGCGGATGCTGTTCGACGGCGCGCCGATGCTCGTCGACGGCGCACTGGAAATCGACGCGACGCGCGCCGGGCTCGGCCTCGAATTGCGCACCGCCGACCTGCTGGATTTCGCGCTTTAACCCCGACGAGGAGGAACGATGCGACACCGCCGACATCGCGCCGCCGAGCGCGACAGGCTGCTGGCCGACGCCGCGCGGCTGCTGAACCGCAGCGCGTTGCTGCTGGCCGGCTCGGTGCTCGCCGACAGCGGCGTCGAGCACTATCGCGGCACCTTTCACAATCGCGCGATGCTCGCGCCGCTCGCGATGTCGACGCTGTCGGTGATCGCGAGCGTGCACGGCCACGCGGACGATACGCCCGTGCGTCACCGGCTGCGCGACGCGGTGCACGTCGCATCGGCCGCGGTCGGCGTCGCCGGTTCCGCGTTCCACCTGTACAACGTGACGAAGCGGCCGGGCGGTTTCAGCTGGCACAACCTGTTCTATGGCGCGCCGCTCGGCGCGCCGTTCGCGCTGCTGCTGTCGGGCGCGCTGGGCGCGGCGGGCGAGCGGTTGCGCGAGAGTCCGGCCGATGCGCCGCGGCTCGCCGGGCTGCCTGCCGGGCGGGCGCTTGCCGGGCTGGTCGCGGCAGGGCTCGTCGGCACGCTCGGCGAAGTCGGCTTGCTGCATTTTCGCGGCGCCTTCCAGCATCGCGCGATGTTCGCACCGCTCGTCGTGCCGCCGCTTGCCGCGCTGGCGACTGCCCGGCTCGCGCTGTCGCGCCCGCGTGCCGACCGGCGGTTCTGCCGCGGGTGGCTGCGCGCGACGGCCGTGCTCGGGTTCGTCGGCGTCGCGTTTCATGCGCGCGGCGTCGCGCGGCAGATGGGCGGCTGGCGCAACTGGTCGCAGAACCTGCTGTCGGGCCCACCGCTGCCGGCGCCGCCGAGCTTCACCGCGCTCGCGATCGCAGGGCTGGCCGCGACCGCGCTCGCCGAACAGGAGGCGTCATGAACGATGCGAACCGCAAGCCGGTCGCGCTGCCGCGCTATCCGTGCTACGACGTGCTCGCCAAGCGCGACACGCCGTCGTGGAACGATGCGACGCGGCGCGCGATCGATGCGCGCCTGCGCGTGGCTGCGAATGCGCCGCGTCATCTGGATGCCGAACGATTCGCGACGCTCGGTGCGTTGTGCACGCGCATCGTGCCGCAGCAGCCGGGCGGCGCGGGCGCGATCCCGACCGCCGCGCTGGTCGACGCGCGGCTCGCGGCCGACGACGGCGACGGCTATCGCGATGCGCGTCTTCCCCCGTTGCGCGCCGCGTGGCAGACGGGCCTTGCCGCGCTCGACGCGATGGCGCGGCACGCGCACGGCAGCCCGTTCGCGGCGCTCGCCGCGCGCGACGCCGACGCGTTGCTGCACGCGGTGCAGAAAGGCGACGTCGATCGACAGATGGAACCGGCCTGGGCCGGCATGGACCCGCGCACGTTCTTCGCGAAGCGCGTGCTGATGGATATCTGCGGCGCGTATTACGGCCATCCGTTCGCGTGGAACGAGATCGGCTTCGGCGGCCCCGCGAGCCCGCGCGGCTACGTGCGGATGGACTTCAACCGGCGCGACCCGTGGGAAGCGGAAATGCGCGTGGAGGAGGGCGATCGCGATGGCCGCCGATGAACCGCTGTCCGCCTCGTCGCCGCGCGGCCGCGACGGCCGTGCGCCCGATCCGTTGCGGGTCGGCGGCTGGTCGCCGATGCGGATGTTCCGCGACGACGACGCGGTCGACTTCGTGATCGTCGGCACCGGTGCCGGCGGCGGCACGCTCGCGTGCAAGCTCGCCGAATACGGCTTCTCGGTCGTCGCGCTCGACGCGGGCGCATGGTGGCGGCCCCTCGAGGAATTCGCGTCCGACGAGACGCATCAGCACAAGCTGTTCTGGACCGACGAGCGGATCTGCGACGGCGCCGATCCGCTCACGCTCGGCACCAACAATAGCGGCCGCGCGATCGGCGGCAGCACCGTGCACTTCGCGATGGTGTCGCTGCGGTTCCGGCCCGAGTGGTTTCGCTCGCGCACCGCGCTCGGCTACGGCGTCGACTGGCCGCTCGACTGGCGCGAGATGTGGCGTTACTACCGCGAGGTCGAACAGGCGTTGAAGATCAGCGGGCCGGTGAACTACCCGTGGGGGCCGCCGCGCCCGCGCTATCCGTATCGTCCGCACGAACTGAACGCGGCCGCGCTCGTGCTGGCGCGCGGCGCGGAGGCACTGGGCATCGACTGGACGCCGACGCCGCTCGCGACGCTGTCCGCGCCGCGCGGCCGCGCGCATCCGTGCGTGTACCGCGGCTTCTGCATCGCCGGCTGCGCGACCAACGCGAAACAGAGTGCGCTCGTCACGTGGATTCCGCGGGCGGTCGCGGCCGGCGCCGAAGTGCGCGATCTCGCGATGGCGCTGCGGATCGAGGCCGACGGCGATCGCGTGACCGGCGTGCACTACGCGCGCGACGGCCGCACCCGGTTCCAGCGCGCGCGCAACGTCGTCGTCGCCGGTTATGCGATCGAGACGCCGCGCCTGCTGCTGCTGTCCGCGAACGGGCGGCATCCGCAGGGGCTCGCGAACCGTTCGGGCCTCGTCGGCCGCTACCTGATGGCGCAGCTCAACCAGGCGTCGTGGGGGACGATGGACGACGAAGTGCGCTGGTACAAGGGGCCGCCGTCGCTGTCGATCACCGAGCACTGGAACTATGCGGACGAAGGCAAGGATTTCTTCGGCGGCTATTGCTGGATGAGCCAGGGGCCGCTGCCGATCGAATGGGCGCGCAAGGTCGCCGCGCGCGGGCTGTGGGGCGACGCGCTGAAGCGCGAAATGGCGCGCTACAACTTCCAGGCCGGCTTGAAGATCGTCGGCGAGACGCTGCCGCGCGCGGACAACCGCGTGACGCTCGCCGACGAACGCGACGCGTTCGGGTTGCCGGTCGCGCGCGTGACCTATTCGTACGACGACAACGATCGCCGGATGATCCGCCATGCGCTCGCGCAGATGGGGCGTTCGCTGGAAGCGGCCGGTGCGCGCGACATCTGGCACGAGGAGGACGACACGTGCCATCTCGCCGGCACCGTGCGGATGGGCGACGACCCGGCGACGAGCGTCGTCGATGCCGATTGCCGCAGTTGGGACATACCGAACCTGTGGGTGTGCGACGGCTCGGTGTTTCCGACGGTGGGCGGCGTGAATCCGTCGCTGACGATCCAGGCGATCGCGTGCCGCACCGCCGACCGCATCCGCGCGCTGGTCGCACGCGGCGATTCGCATGCGCGAGCGCGATGGCGGTGAATCGCGCGGCGCGACCCCGCAGCGACCGATACGACGCGTGCTTACGAGCGAGGATGCCGCGAGCGAACCGTTCACTTTCTTGTCGAGGAATCGTCTCATGCCAGTATTCAACCGTTCATCCCTGCGCCGTTGCGCCGCCTGCGCACTGCTGGCGGCGTGCGCGTCGGCGCTGCCCGCGGCCGGGCAGTTGCGCCCCGCCAATCCCGTCAGCGTGCCCGACACGTCCACGCAGGCGTTCAAGCGCGCCGACCGAAAAATGATGGAGGCGATGGAGAGTGCGCCGTACACGGGCGATGCCGACCGCGATTTCGTCGCGCACATGGCGCCGCATCACCAGGGCGCGATCGACATGGCGCAGGTCGAGCTCAAATACGGCAAGGACCCGACGCTGCGGCAGCTCGCGAGCCGGATCGTCGCCGCGCAGCGCGACGAGATCGCGTTGATGGAGCGCTGGCAGAAGGAGCACGGCAAGACGCCGTGAGCCGCGACGCGATACGGCGATACGCAGCCGGCCGTACCGGTCGCGCCGCATCCGGCAAGCGACCCTGCCGAACGCGTGCCGCCGAGACGGCCGCGAATACGGGCAAAAGCGACAGGAGGCGCGACGCATGGACGGTGAGCACGAGGCGGCAGGCCGCTCGATCGACAGTGTGGCCGACTACATGGCCGTGATCGGCGCGCAGCGTCGGACGATGGCGCTGCGGCTCTTTCGCGGCCAGTGCAACGCCGGCTGGCCGCTCGTGCCGGGCATCGCGCGGCAGCGCGCGTCGCCCGACGTCGAAGCGCGGATGCTGGACGAATTCACGCGGCGCGCGCTGCCGCATCTCGAACCCGGGCAGAACCTCGATGCGTGCGACTGGCTCGCGCTCGCGCAGCAGCACGGGATGCGCACGCGTCTGCTCGACTGGTCCGGCAACGCACTGGCCGCGCTGTGGTTCGCGGTCAGGCGCGCGGGCGAATCGGGCGGCGACGGCGTGGTGTGGTGCCTGTCGCACGACGCCGACGACATCGCGACCGCCGCCGAACGGCGCGCCCCGCTGCAGGTCGCGCGCACCAAGGTGTTCCGGCCGCGCCACGTGATGCCGAGGATCACCGCGCAGGATGGCTGGTTCACGATTCACTGTTACGACGCCGGCGCCGAGCGTTTCGTGCCGATCGACGAGCATGCGGACTTCGCCGGCCGCCTCATGCGCATCGTCGTGCCGGGCGCCCGGTTCGCGACGATCCGGCAGGAGCTTGCCGGCGTCGGCGTGAGCGTCGCGACGATCTTTCCGGATCTCGACGGCATCGCACAGCTGACCGACACGCGCTATTTCCCGGACGACGAGGACACGCACGCGCCGCAGTGAAGCCGCCGCCGGATGGGGTGTGCGGGCGGGCACGCGCGATGCTCGTCTCGACGGCGCGCAGACGGGACCGAACCCCGAGCGGCCCTCGCTTGCGTGCGCTCCGCGGCGGGCGGCGACGCGGTTCATGCGCATTCAAACCAACCATCGAATCGGAGGCTTTCATGCGCGAACCCAACGAACCACCGCGCGACCGTCGCGACACGGCGTGCGAGGCCGGCGCCGGTTCCCGGCCGGCCGGGCACGCCGTCACCCGCGCGTTCGAACGTTTTGCGTCGAGCGTGACCACCTGGGCCGGCTCGCCGGTGGCGTTCGGCAGCGCGGTCGCCATCACCGTGCTGTGGCTCGTGAGCGGGCCGGTGTTTCACTACTCCGACGCGTGGCAGCTCGTCATCAATACCGGCACCACGATCATCACGTTCCTGATGGTGTTCCTGCTGCAACGCAACCAGAACCGCGACAGCGTGGCGTTGCATCTGAAGCTCGACGAACTGCTCGCGGTCACGCGCGCGGCGAGCGACCGGCTGATCGGGATCGAGGATGCGTCGGAGGAAGAGTTGCGCGCGCTGGCGCAAACCTACGTCGACATGGCGCAGCGCGCGGCCGAGCGCGGTGAGGACGAGCCGGGCGGCAAGCGGGCGGAAACGGCCGGCACGCCCGAATCCTGATCTTCCGATTTTCCGGTCTTCAGGTCGAGCGATGCGCGGCCCGATGATTTTTCAAACGCTTGTCGTTTCCGGCGCCGCATCGCCGCGCGACGGCTTGCACGCGACGCTTGCACCGGGGAACGGCACGTGCTGCATACCGAAACGAAGCCCGGCTGTCCCGGGTATTGCCTACGGTGCCTCCATGAACTCCAGAACCCCTTCGAATCCGTTGTTGAATCTTGCGGTGGCCGTTGCGTGCGGGGCGGCCGCGATGTACTTCCTCGATCCTTCGTCCGGCCGGCGGCGACGCGCTTATCTGCGCGACAAGGCGGTTGCGGGCCGGCATGGCGTGGCCGATTATGCGAATACGCAGGCGAAGCGGGCGGCCGACCATGCGCACGGCGCGATTGCCGGCCTGCGGGCGGACTGGCTCGCGGGCGATGCGAGCGACGTGCAGGTCGCCGAGCGCGTGCGTGCTGCGCTCGGCCGGCTCGTCGGTCGCCCGCGCGACATCGACGTGAGCGTCGAGCGCGGCAACGTGTGCCTGACCGGGCAGGTCGAGGAGTCCGAACGGCAGGCATTGATCGACGGCGTCGCCGCATTGCATGGCGTGCATCGCGTCGAGGATGCGATGGGCGCGCGCAGCGAATACAAGGCGCCGCCCGGCAGTCATGCGCACTGACGCGGCGGCGGCTGCCCGCACCGGCGGGCCGGTGAACGAATACGACAAGCATTCGGCGCACGCACGGCTGCCGGCACGACGGCGGCCTGGCGCCCCAACCGGAGCAAGCCCATGACCGAACGCCAGCCCCCCGACACGACGCCTCCGCATCCGGAGCCCGGCGCGCACGACGCGCTCGAACACCTGCTCGGCAGCCTGCATCGGCACGGCTTCCTGCGCTTCGCGAACGAGGTGGTCAGCGCGAACGCGCGGCTGGCCGACACGTTCGTCGACGCGCTCGACAAACCCGGCATGCAGAGCGGCATGCAGAATCTCGCCATGCTCGTGACGGCGCTGTCGCGCATTCCGCCGGAACAGTTCGGCCGCGCCGCGTTTGCGGCAGCCGACGCGTTGCATCACGTCGGCGCATGGCAGCCGGCACAGCACGAGCATGTCGCGCCCGGCGTGCGCGGCATCTACCGGCTGCTGCACGACGAGGCGCTGTGGGATGCGTTGACGCCGCTTCTCGAAGGATTGAAGGTCTTCGCGCAAGGGCTCACGCGCGATCCGCAATCCCCGGTCGCCGGACTCAACGAGGCGACGAAAGACGCGTGACCGGCGCCGGCGGCAGGCCGCATGCGGCGCACAGGTCCGCGAACTGACGGATGATGCGCTGCGTCGGCGCGCTCGCCGGCCAGTGCGGCACCGCGTGGATCCCGACCCAGCGGCACAGCGCGATTTCCCGGCCCGGGCACGCGTGCGCGCCGCGCGGCAGGTTCGCGACGAATACGTGATGGCGTTTCACGCTGCCGTCCACGTAGAAGAAATACGCGAGCTCGAGATCGGCGAGCCCCGTTTCCTCCCGAAGTTCGCGATGCGCGGCGTCGAGCGCCGATTCGCCCCGGCGAATCACGCCGCCCGGCAGCGTCCAGCGCGACGACGGTCCGCGGGCGACCAGCAGCACGCGTTGGTTGCGATGGCAGACGATCGTCGCGCGTTCCTTCGCCAGCGGCGCCAGCGGTACCGCGCGAACAGGGAAATCGGACGGGTCGGGGAGCGTCATGAAGGGCAGGCGACGGGTGATTGAAAGATCCATGATCCGGTGCCGCAACATGCGTTCCTGCGTCGCCGCCGCGCCGGCCGTCGCGCGAGCGTTTCGGGGCCGCCTGTCGGGCCGTCGTCCGCGATTTTTCAACGGCTTGTCATTTCTGCCGCCGCCTGTCGCGGCCACGCGGGCGGCGATTTCGTGCGGCGCGCGGCGCTCACGAATCGCCGTGTTCGCTCGATGGCGTGGGATGCGGCGGCGTCCCGCCTTCCGGCTCCGCCGGCTTGCCTTCGGCCGGGTCGCGGGCGCTGCGCGGCGGCGGCGTGGCTGTGCCACGGCGCTTGCCTTCGGGGCCGGGCGTGCTGTCGCCGCGATCTTCGTTGCGCGTGTCGGTATCGAGTGAGGTCGAGCGCTTCATAGTTCGCGAGTCCTGTCGGGGCCGTCGAAGCGTACGTGTCGCGCATCGGGCGTGCCGGGTTCGGGCTGCCGGTTTCGGGCGAAGCACGCCCCGGGTCCGCTGTTTGCTTGAGCGCGCGCTTGAGGTCGGCGCGGGCAATGACGCTCGCGGCCACCGCCTGGAGTTCCGTTTATGCCCGATGCGATCCTGTGCCCGTTGTCCGTTCGTGAGCGATTTGGCGCCGCGGTCCGGCGCGCGCTGACGCCCGGACCTCGCGGCACCGGCGCGCCGGACGCGTTCGCGTCGGCGGCCGCCGGTGTCGCCCTGTCGACGCCGCTGCACGTCCGCTGGCCGACCGAGCTCGCGCGTGCGGGCGACGGCCAGTCCGGCGGCGGCAGCGGCTCGGCGGCCGCGCCGGGCCGCAACGACGGCGAGCGCCCGACCGACGCCCCGGGCGGCGGTGGCGGCGATGATCATCCGCACGACGATCGCGGCGGCCGCACCGGCGGCGACGGAGAAGGCGGCAACGGCGACGGCGAACGCAAGCGCCCCGGCAAAAAGCCGCTGATCATTCTCGGCGCGGTGGTGGTCGTGCTGCTCGTCGCCGGGTTCGTCTGGTGGTTCGCGACGCGCAACCAGGTCAGCACCGACGATGCGTATACCGACGGCAACGCGGTCGCGGTCGCGCCGCACGTGTCCGGCTACGTGACGCGGCTGGCGATCGACGACAACACGTTCGTGCGGCGCGGCGACGTGCTCGTCGAGATCGATCCGCGCGACTACCGCGCGCAGGTCGACGCGGCCCAGGCGCAGCTCGGTCTCGCGCAGGCGCAGCTCGACGCGGCGGGCGTGCAGCTCGATATCGCGCGCGTGCAGTATCCGGCCCAGTACCGGCAGGCGCGCGCGCAGATCGAATCCGCGGAAGCCGCGTACCGGCAGGCGCTCGCCGCGCAGACGCGGCAGCGCGCGGTCGATGCGCGCGCGACGTCGCAGCAGGCGATCGACGCCGCCGACGCGCAGCGCGCGACCGCCGACGCGAACGTCGCGATGGCCCAGGCGCAGGCGCGTACCGCGAGCCTCGTGCCGCAGCAGATCCGGCAGGCCGAGACGGCCGTCGAGGAACGCCGCCAGCAGGTGCTGCAGGCGCGCGCGCAGCTCGAGACGGCCAACCTGAACCTGTCGTACTGCGAAATGCGTGCGCCGTCCGACGGCTGGGTCACGCGACGCAACGTGCAACTGGGCTCGTTCCTGCAACCGGGCACGTCGATCTTCTCGATCGTCACGCCGCGCGTGTGGATCACCGCCAATTTCAAGGAGTCGCAGCTCGAGCGGATGCGCATCGGCGATCGCGTCGACGTGTCGGTCGACGCGTACCCCGATCTCGACCTGCACGGCCACGTCGACAGCATCCAGCTCGGCAGCGGGTCGCGCTTCTCCGCGTTTCCGACCGAGAACGCGACCGGCAACTTCGTGAAGATCGTGCAGCGCGTGCCGGTGAAGATCGTGCTCGACGGCCCGCTGCCGACCCGTCCGCCGCTCGGTCTCGGCCTGTCGGTCGAGCCGACCGTCCACCTGAAATGACCGGCCGCCGTGCCGCGGCCGGTTTCGACCGGAGCGATCCGATGCCCGATACCCGCATGCCGTTCCCGCCTGACGAGGCCCGCCGATGAACCGGCCGCCCGATCGCAGCGGCGCATCCGATGGCACGTGGCGTCCCGCCGCGAACCCGTGGCTCATCGCGATCGTCGTCACGCTCGCCGCGTTCATGGAAATCCTCGACACGACGATCGTCAACGTCGCGCTGCCGCACATCGCCGGCACGATGTCGGCGAGCTACGACGAGGCGACCTGGACGCTCACGTCGTATCTCGTCGCGAACGGCATCGTGCTGCCGATCTCGGGTTTCCTCGGGCGCATGCTCGGCCGCAAGCGCTACTTCCTGCTGTGCATCGCCGCGTTTACCGTGTGCTCGTTCCTGTGCGGCGTCGCGACCAACCTCGGCGAACTGATCGTGTTCCGCGTGCTGCAGGGGTTGTTCGGCGGCGGCCTGCAGCCGAACCAGCAGTCGATCATCCTCGATACGTTTCCGCCCGAGCAGCGCAACCGCGCGTTCTCGATCTCGGCGATCGCGATCGTCGTCGCGCCGGTGCTCGGGCCGACGCTCGGCGGCTGGATCACCGACCATTTCTCGTGGCGCTGGGTGTTCCTGCTCAACGTGCCGATCGGCGCGCTGACCGTGCTCGCGGTGATGCAGCTCGTCGAGGATCCGCCGTGGCGGCGCGGCGCCGACCGCGGGATTTCCATCGACTACATCGGCATCGGGCTGATCGCGATCGGGCTCGGTTGCCTGCAGGTGATGCTCGATCGCGGCGAGGACGAGGACTGGTTCGGCTCGAACTTCATCCGCGTGTTTGCCGTGCTGTCCGCACTTGGGTTGATCGGCGCGACGCTGTGGCTGCTGCGCACGAAGAAACCGGTGGTCGACCTGTCGTGCCTGCGCGATCGCAATTTCGCGCTCGGCTGCGTGACGATCGCGACGTTTGCGGCCGTGCTGTACGGCAGCGCGGTGATCGTGCCGCAGCTCGCGCAGCAGCGTCTCGGCTACACGGCGACGCTCGCGGGCCTCGTGCTGTCGCCCGGCGCGCTGCTGATCACGCTCGAGATTCCGCTCGTGAGCCGGCTGATGCCGCACGTGCAGACGCGCTATCTCGTCGGGTTCGGTTTCGTGCTGCTGTGCGCCTCGCTGATCTATTCGCGCACGCTGGTGCCCGACATCGACTACACGCACCTCATGATGATCCGGTGTGCGCAGTCGCTCGCGATCGGCTTCATGTTCGTGCCGATCACGACGCTCGCGTACCTGACCGTGCCGCAGCGGCTCAACGACGACGCGTCCGCGCTGTTCACGATGTTCCGCAACGTCGCGGGCTCGATCGGCATCTCGGTGTCGACCGCCTTGATCCGCGAACGCACGCAGGCGCGCATGGCCCATTTGTCCACGCACATGTCGACGCTGTCGCAGAACTTCCAGGACGCGCTGCAGGAGAACGCGCGCGCGATCGCCGCGCTGACGGGCGCGCCGCCGCCGGCCGCGCTGCAGACGGCGAACGGGCGGCTGTACGAGACATTCATCGCGCAGGCGACGATCCTCGCGTATATCGACGTGTTCGCGATCCTCGCGGTGTTCTGCGCATTCAGCATTCCGCTGACGTTCCTGTTCACGCCGGCGAAGGCCGCGGGCGGCGCGGGAGGGCATTGACATGCGCATGCATCGGGAGCACCGCAACCGCCGCTGGATTCGCGCTATCGCGTGTCGCGCGGTGACGATATTCATCGGATGCGTCGGTATCGCAAGCTGCACCGTCGGACCCGACTACCAGCCGCCGCACGCGGACGCGCCGGACACCTGGCATGCGATGCAGGCGGACGGCCGGGCGGCGGCCCCCGCATCCGGCGTGGCCGTCCGGTCTTCGCCGACGATCGACGCCGACCCCGATCCGCGCTGGTGGCGCGCGTTCGGCGATCCGCTGCTCGACCGGCTCGTCGAGCGCGCCGCGCACGACAACCTCGATGTGCAGGCCGCCGTGCTGCGCATCGCACAGGCGCGCGCGCAGGTTCGCGCCGCCGCCGCGCAGGGTTTGCCGGACGTGCGTGCGACCGCCAGCTACCAGCGCGAACAGCTCGGCCTGAAAGGCATCGTCGAGGAGCAGGGCATCGACCAGCGCGTCGATCGTCTCGGCGCGCCGGGATCGCCGCTCGACCGGTTCGGGCCGGGAACCGGCGCGCGCGTGCAGCAAGGCGCGCGCGGCGCGCTCGATGCCCTCGAAGCGCCGGTCAACCTGTGGCAGGCCGGGTTCGACGCGTCGTGGGAACTGGACCTGTTCGGGCGCGTGCGCCGCTCGGTCGAAGCGGCCGGCGCCCAGACGAGCGCGGCGGTCGCGAGCCGCGACGACGCGCTGCTGTCGCTCGAGGCCGAGGTCGCGCAGACCTATCTGCAACTGCGCGGCGCGCAAGCGCAGCGCGCGCTGGCCGACGACCTGCAACGCGCGCAGCGCGACCTGCTCGACCTGACGCGCGAGCAGGCCGCGCATGGTCTCGCGAGCGATCTCGACGTGCGCAGCGCCGACGCGCGGCTCGCGCAGATTCGTGCCCAACTGCCGCAGTTCGACCAGCAGATCGTGCTGCTGCGCAACGGTCTCGCCTACTTGGTCGGCGGCGCGCCGGGCGCGCTCGACGACTGGCTTGCCGCCCCGCGCGCGTTGCCGGACGTGCCGCCGACCGTACCCGTCGGCTTACCGTCGACGCTCGCGCGCCGGCGCCCCGACATCCGCCGCGCGGAGGCCGAGCTGCATGCGGCCACCGCCGACGTCGGTGTCGCGGTCGCACAGTTCTATCCGGACATTTCGCTGACGGGGCAGGTCGGCCTGCGCGCGTCGCACGTGCGCGAACTCGCGCACTGGTCGCATCTGTTCTATGCGTTCGGCCCGGCCGTGTCCCTGCCGATCTTTTCCGGCGGCGCGCTCGTGTCGAACCTGCGGCTGTCGCAGGCGCGCCAGGCCGAGGCGGCGCTCGCCTACCGGCAGGCGGTGCTCGTCGCGCTGCGCGACGTCGACAATGCGCTGGCCGTGTACCGCACCGATCAGGCGCGCGCGGCCGCGCTCGACGATGCGGTGAAGGCCGAACAGGGCGCGCTGGACCTCGCGCGCGATCGTTACCGAAAGGGGTTGTCGCCGTTCCTCGACGTGCTGGACGCCGAGCGGCAATGGTCGGAGGGCCGGCAGCAGGCCGAGCAGGGTGCGTTGCAGACGACGACCGATCTCGTCGCGCTGTACAAGGCGCTCGGCGGCGGATGGCAGGCCGGCGCGGGCACGAATGCGGATACCGGTACGGCTCGCCCGCAATAGCTGCGAGCGCGCGCCGGACATCGCGGGCCGCGCGTGCGATGCCGTTCGTCGGTCCACGCGCGGCCTCAATCCCACGCGTGCTTGCTGAATTGATAGCCCCTGGAGCGGATGGTCTTGATCCGTTTCGGTTCGTTCGCATCGTCGCGCAGCTTGCGGCGCAGCTTCGAGATGCGGCCGTCGATCGAACGATCGAGGCCGTCGAACGCGATGCCGCGCAGCAGCAGCGTCAGCTCTTCCCGGCTGACCACCTCGCCCGCGCGGCACACGAGGGCCCACAGCAGGTCGAATTCGGTCGACGTCAAACGCGGCACGCTGCCGTCGGGAAGATGCACGCGGCGATCGGCCCGGTCGATCGAAAACTTGCCGAATACGTATCGCTGCGGCGTATCGGGCACGGGGTCGCTCGCCGGCACGCGCGTGCGCCGCAACTGCGCCTTGATCCGCGCGAGCAGCAGGCGCGGCTCGACCGGCTTGCGGAGAAAATCGTCCGCACCGAGTTCCAGGCCGAGCAATTCGTCGAACGGTTCGTCGCGGCCCGTCACCATGATCACGATACCGTCGTAATGCACGCGCGCTTCGCGGCAGATCTCGAAACCGTCCTTGCCCGGCAGGTTGACGTCGAGCAGCACCAGGTCGGGGCGGCTCGCGACGATCGCCGGCACCGCGCCGGCGCCGTCGTACAGCGTATCCACCTGGTAATGATGCTTGCGCAGATAGTCGGCGATCAGCGCGGACAGCGGGACGTCGTCTTCGACGAGCAGGATTCGGATCGGCATCGGTAAACGAAGGGGGCAAAACGGGAAGGTGGCGAGCGGTCAGGCCCAGTCCGAGCGCGTCGTAGCCGAAGCGACGTGGATGATACTGCGCAACATTCCGGCGGTATGTGACGAAATCTGAATCGTTCGGTGAACTGAGCTATGGGCCAATCGCTGCTGGAAGGGGGAAAGTGCGGCGCGGGCGGCGCCGGGCCGCGGGTGAGATCGAAACGGGTCGATGCGAGATCCGGCGCGGCGCGCGCGACGATGCGCGAGCGGGCATCCTTCAGACGAAAACGTTTGCGCCAATCCGGCGTCGCGAATCTCGCCCGCACCGGCCGAACCTAAGCCAGGCAAGGTTAGTCGACATATCATTACAAAATATTACCGACGTTGTCGCGTCTCGCTCCCTACAATTCCCGAACCTGACTCGCGCGCATCGCATACTGCGGTGGCGTCCGTTTCCCGGTCGCATCGACTGCCTGCTTCGACGACACGTCGAGTCATGCTGCGCGCATGCGTGACCGGAGGCGCACGGGTCGGATCGACGCCGCGCCGGCTCCCGGCGAGCGGGCAAGCGGACAGTGCGAATTATTCAACGGGAGGCGAAATGACGCCGTTGCAAGTCGTCCTGAGTCTCGAGTCGCTCACGCATGCGATCGAAGCAGCGGTGGCGCGTGCCGACTGGAGCGAGGCCGTCCGGGCTGCCGAGAGGCGTTCGGCGTTCATCGTTGCGCTCGCACCCGATCAACCGGACGAGGTTGTGTCGGCGCTGATGAAACTGCAGGAGATCGACGTCCGGATCTCCACCGTCGCGCGCGACACGCTGGAGGCGCTCATCGCGGAAGGCTGGACGGCGTTGCGCGCGGCCCGCGCGACAACGAGCGCGCCGAGTGTGCGGCCGCAGTCGCACGACACCGGTGCCGCGGCAACGCGACACTGAGATTCGTTTCTTTCGGTGGTGGCATGAAATTCAGAAAACGCGCCGGGCAAGTCGAGGCAACGCGCTGGTTCGCCGACGGCGACCATGAACGGGTAGAGCGCCGTCACGGCAGGTGGGCGGTCGCGACGCCGGAAGGCTGGCGCTCGGTGAAGCCGGGCGACTGGATCCTGCGCGACGAATGCGGCAACTGCTGGCCGATGGACGACGGCCTGTTCATGCATTGCTACGAACCGGTCGCCGATTGACCCGGCGCCGGCTCGCCTCCCTCAGCGACACTTTCGCGAAAACATCAACGAATCGGCGTCGTTGAAGCGGATGCGCAGCGGCTCGCCGTAACCGGCTTTCTCCGCGACCCGAATCGATGCGACGTTGGTCGGCGCGATCAGGCATACGCTGCGCTCGAACCGCTGCTGCGCGTCGAGCCATCCGAGCGCGGCCGCGAGCGCCTCGGTCGCGTAGCCGTTGCCCTGCGCCCACGTCGCCAGCGCCCAGCCGGCTTCCGGCACGCCGCGAATCGGCGGCTCGATGTTCCGGTGGAAATCCGCGAAGCCGAGATCGCCGACATAGCGGCCCGACGCCTTTTCGCGGATCGCCCAGTAGCCATAGCCGAGCAGCGGCCACAGCCCGCGATACGCGAGCATGCGCATCCACGAGTCGCGCGGCTTGGAAGGCTCGCCGTTGAAGATGTGCGCGACGACGCCGGGTTCCGCCCACATCGCGGCGAGTGCGTCGAAGTCGCCGAGCGGATGGCCTTCGAGAATCAGGCGCGGCGTATCGAGAACGGGCGGGGACGAGACGAAGGGGGCGGCGCTGAATGTCATCGGGCGTTCCATGAGGAAGGGATGGCGACGCAGGGCGCCGCGCTTGAGCCCCGTACGATACCGCTAAACGGCGATGTGGATGCACGATGTGGATGCAATCCCCGCCCGCATCGGCGCATGCGACCGCATCATGCGGATGGCCGGGGCCGGCGGTGCTCGCACGGACCGGCTCGCGTGACGGCGTCGCGGTCTGGTGCGCGTCACGCGGGGCGCTCGACGAATGCGGGCCGTTCGCCGCCGTGTGGCGAATACCGGTGCGAACATGGCCTGGGGTGAGTTGTCGGCCCGCTTGCTGACAACGGCAATCGACGCGCCCGCGTGTTGCGTACAACGCGAGATCGTGCCCGTGCCGAATGGCGGGTTACTTGCGGCTCTTCAGGAAATTGCGCCCCTGCGCGGTGATCGACGCGCCGGAGCGTCCGTTCGCCGCATGGCTGACGAAGCCCGCGCCGACGAGTTCCTGTTCGATCGACCAGCCGAGCGCCGGCGCGTCGCGGCCGTAGCGAACATCGGCGAGGCGTTCGAGCGCCCAGATCGCGGAGGCCGACAGGTTGGGGGTGTTGGACGTCAGGTTGTCGTTCATCGCTTCCTCGGGAAATGGCGTTTCGGGGTGGACGGCGCGCGGCCGCGGGATCGGCGGCGCCGAGCATCAGCTTGCCTGGAGCAACGGCAGCAGCGCGTGCAGCGCCGCTTCCTCGTCGGGGCCGGTGGCGAGCACCTGGGCCGACGTGCCGCCGTGAACCTGGAGCGCCGCAATCGCGCCGCTGTCTTTTGCGTTGCTGCCGAGCCCGTTCGCGATCAACTGGATGTCGCTCTCGAAGCGGCGTGCCGCGGCGACGGCCGCGTCGCGCGCGGCGCGACCCCGATTGCGGTTCCATGCGGGGCCGATTTCAACGTACACGACGGTTGCCACGATGCTGGAAAGCCTCCGGGCGGGTGGGCGCGGCAGCGCGCGACATGCACGGTTGCGCACGTGCTGCGGGACCTCGGGCGGCCGGCGCGCAGATTGCCCGCAGGGTTGCGAGGCGCCGGCCGGGCGGATTGCATGCGTCATTCGGCGCGAACTTGCCGACATCGGCTGCAAAGGTGCGTTCAAATTCGCGGATTGTCGAAAGTGGACGATTATAATGCATCGGCCCGATCATGTGAATTGCATTATAATGCCGTGTGCGCCGATGCCGGCCTGCGGTCCTGCCGCGGGCGAGTCGCCGCACCTCCGGGCGCGCAACCTGCTCGCCCGGCATCGTCGATCGACCCGAATGCCTCCCCGAATGGAAACCGCAATGAACGCCCCCGCCTGCCCGCAATGCGCGATGGAAAACACTTACCCTGACGGCGCGCTGACCGTGTGCGCGGACTGCGGCCATGAATGGTCGGCCGACGCCGGCGCCGAGGCCGGCGACGAACCGGCAGGCGACGTCGTCAAGGACGCGAACGGCAACGTGCTGTCGGACGGCGATTCGGTGGTGCTGATCAAGGATCTGCGCGTGAAGGGTTCGTCGATCACGCTGAAGATGGGCACCAAGGTCAAGAGCATCCGGCTCGTCGGCGGCGATCACGAAGTCGACTGCAAGACCGACATGGGCGGCTTCATGCTGAAGGCGTGCTACCTGAAGAAGGTCTGAGCGCGCGGTTAGGCGACCGTTGCATCCGCGTTTTCATCCGCCGTGTTTTCAGCCGAGTACCCGCGCATGGCCGAGGATCGAACTTCCTACGACGCGTTCGTCAGGTTCCTGGCGACGCCGCTGAACGACGGCCGGCCGTTCGTGCTGAAGACGCAGCACGCGCTCTCGCTGCACTTCGATCATTTCGGCACCCAAAGCTTCATGTCGCTGCGCGATCCGGTGCAGCTGACGCTCGGTTATACGCGCGTGATGATGGGTTTCCTGCTGCTGCAGGCCGAGCCCGCACACATCTGCATGCTCGGGCTCGGCGGCGGTTCGCTCGCGAAGTACTGCTATCGCCACCTGCCCGGCACGGCGATCGACGCGGTCGAGATCAATCCGGACGTGATCGCGCTGCGCAACGTGTTCAGGATTCCTGCCGACGATGCGCGCTTTCGCGTGGTATGCGCGGACGGTGCGGATCATCTGGAACGGGCGGACGTCCGCACGGACGTGATCCTGCACGATGCGTTCGTCGCCGACGGTATGCGCGGCCGCTGTACGGGTCGCACCTTCCTCGATGCGTGCCGCGCGCGCCTGAGCGAATCCGGGGTGCTCGCGATCAACTTCATGGACGACGATCCGGCATTGCCGCAACACCTCGAGCAACTGCGAGCGGTATTCGGTTCGTCGTATGCGCTGGCGCCGTGCGGCGACGACAACAACTTCGTTGCATTCGCATGGAAGGACGGCAGCCGGCTGCCGTCGTTGCGTATCCTGCTGGAGCGGGCGCTCGCCTGCCCGCAGGCTGGCGAACTGAAGCTGGCGGCCACCGCGAGGCGCATGAAGCACGGCGAGGGCATCGATCCGCGCCGGCTGGTCTGGCGCGCGCAGTCGCACGAACGCTGGGAGATCGGCGCGTAACGGTCGTTGCGGATACCTGGGGGCACTGAGCGGCGGCGCACGCCTTTGCGGTCGCGCTTACTTCACGCGCTTGCCGATCGCGCTGCGGGTCTTGTACGTGACGCCGTGCCGGTCGAGATATTCGCGGATCAACTGCCGCACGACTTGCGATGGCGTAAGATCCTGCTCCGCGCAGAGCATCTCGAAGGCTTCCTTCTTCGCGGGATCGATCAGGACGGTCAGGCGGGCGGTTTTCGTTTCCATGACGGGGCGAGGGTGGTCGATATGTTAATCAAATTATAATCGATCCGCTTTCGGCGTTACCGTGCGCAAGCGCCGCCCGTGGCGCACGATCAGCGTCTGCTGCGCAGCAGCGCGAGCAGGTCGTCGATCACCGGCACGATCGCGAGCGTGACCAGCATCGCGGCGAGCGGCACGGTCGATACGTAGCCCACGTGCTTGAAACCGATGGCGCCGGCGAGACCGCCGACGAAGAACGACGCGAGCATCGTCGCGTGAATCCTCAGTTTCGAACGGTTGGCGATGACCGCGTGCGCGTCGACGTCGATGGCGGAGCGGTTCCAGTAGAACAGCTTCCCGAGTTCGATGCCGAGGTCGGTCACGATGCCCGTCACGTGCGTCGTGCGGATTTCCGCGCCCGACAGCTTCGTGATCGTCGCGTTCTGCAGCCCCATGATGAAGCACAGCAGCGTCACGGTCACCGGCACGAAGAAGGTTTCCCACAGCGCGAGATGGCTGCCGAGCAGCCCGAACAGCAACAGCAGCGCGGCTTCGACCAGCAGCGGCAGCATGAACTGGCTGTGCAGCCCGCGGCGGCGCCCCCAGTTGACGAGGATTGCCGAGCAACTGGCGCCGATCAGGAACGACCCGAGCGAGCTGATGCCGGCGAGCGCGAACCGCACGTCGCCGAGCGCCGTCTGGTCGGCGATCGCCGACACGATCCCGCTCATGTGCGACGTGTACTGCTTGACCGCGAGAAAACCGCCGGCATTGGCCGCGCCGGCGACGAACGCGAGCGAAAACCCGAGCTGGCGGTTCGCGGTCGCACTACGGTGTTTCCCCGTCAGGTTTCGGAAGTACTGCGCTGGCATAAGGGCTTCGCTCAATCGTCGCGGGTTCGCGGGTACGGGCGGAAAACCGCTGCGGGCGGCGTGACGGGCACACCGCCCGCAGCGGATGCCGGGCCATCGAATCATGTGATCAATATGATAATTTCATTATCATACTCTGTTGGCTGGATGGTGCTTTCAGTACAATGATGCAAAGTGCCGCTGGCTGGCCGTTTCGCCGCTGCGCCGCGCGCGCTTGCGATCACTTCTGCTCACCGCTTCATGACCCCGATCAAGTTCATCCTTCGCTACACGGCGATTCCGTTCACGGCCATCGTCGCCGTGGTGATCTGGACTGTCATACCATCGTCGAAAGAGATCGATGCGAGACAATACGCGGCGCTGTCGCGCGCGTACGCGAGTTTCCCGCTGCCGTTCCGGCGCGAGATCTCGGACACGATGGCGCACGGCACGATCAACGACCGGCGGTATCAGGCACTCGTGCGCGATTCGCTCGGCAACGGCGTCGCGCTGGACTGGCCGGCATCGGGCGTCGGCGGCGTCGCCGACGAGCGGCACAAACTGGCCGAACTGATTCGGGCCGATTCGGAACTTCAAAGGCAACGGCAATGAAAACCCTGCTGGTCTCTGTGGCATTCGCGATGATCATCGCGAGCCTGATCTTCGCGCTGTACTTCATGAATCACGATCGCGGCAAGTCCAAGCGGATGGCGTGGTCGCTCGCCGCGCGCGTCGGGTTGTCGGTTACGCTGTTTCTGTCGCTGCTGATCGCATACAAGCTCGGCTGGATCGAACCGACCGGATTGCCGATCGGGCGGTGAACCGGTGGACGCCTCGCCGCAGGCGGGGCGTTTTCGCAAACGCTGGTTTGATCGGATAATGAAGCTATTGTGATAAGAATACTTATCCCGATAGTCGCGATGCGAATGCGTGGCGTCGATGGAATCGCAAACTCGCATGCCCGGGGTGCGGTAACGACGCTAGCTGCCCGACTCGCTCGTCACGCCGTGACGATATGCGCGCGGCGAACAACCCACGATGCGCTTGAACGCATGACCGAACGCGCTATCCGAGTCGTAGCCGAGCCGCTGCGCGATCGCCGATACCGGCGCGTTCGAGCGGCGCAGTTCGCGCATCGCCATCTGTATGCGCCACCGCAGCACGTATTCGAGCGGCCCGAACCCGAGCCGCCGCTTGAAATGCAGCGCGAACGTGGAACGCGACACGTGGCAGCAGGCCGCCAGGGCGTCGACGGTCCAGCGTCGCTCGGGCGCGGCGTGAATCGCGGCCAGCGCCGCGCTGACCCGCGAATCCGCGAACCCGGCAAGCCACCCGACATCGCCGTTCGCGCCGGCGTCCACATAGCGCCGCAGAATCTGTACGAGCATCATGTGGCCGAGATGCCGAACCATCAGCGACCCGCCCGGCGACGACGCGTCGAATTCCCGTGCGAGCTGCTGTAGCGACCAGCGCAACACCGCCGCCGATTCGGAATCGCCGCTCACGATCACCACGGGCGGCAGGTTGCCGAGCAGCAGCGGCATGCCTTCCTCGTACGCGAAGCGGCCGCCGATCAGAAAGCAGTCGGCCGGTTCGCCATAGTGCGCGATACCGCGTTCGACATGCCGGTACATGTCGGCGGCCGGGATCGGCGCGACCGACGGATCGCTCGCCAGCGAAAACGCCCGCGGCGCGGCGAGCAGGAAGCAGTCCCCCGCGCGCAGCCGGACGGGCGGTCCCGCACCGTCGACGGTCAGCCAGCAACTGCCTTCGACCACCGCATTGAACTTGATCCCGTCGGGTGGGGGAAGGTCGACCGCCCACGGGCCGCCGGCCCGCAAGCCGGTGAAAAACGAGTCGCGCGTCTCCAGCAGCGACAGCACTTCCGATAGCGGGTCCACGCACAGCCCCCGGACGATCTCGACGAAAAACCGGATTCTATTGCATTCACAGTCCGGTTGTACGGCCGGAGAATGATCTCGTGCGGTGACGCGGCCGATGGGCGGCCGCGTGCTTCGCGCACCATTCCTGGAGCCTTCAATGACGAGCAGGCAGCACCCTCTTCATTCCGGATTCGACGCCGCCGCGACGGCGAGCGACGTCCTGGCCGGCGTCGACCTGCACGGCAAGACCGCCGTCGTCACGGGCGGCCATTCGGGCCTCGGCCTCGAAACCACGCGTGCCCTGGCGCAAGCCGGCGCGCACGTCGTCGTCGGCGCACGGAGCGTCGCGGCCGCGCGCGAAGCGACCCGCGGCATCGCCGGCGTGGAGATCGCGCCGCTCGAACTCGCCGACGCCGCGAGCGTGGCCGCATTCGCCGCGCGGTTCGTCGACGCGCGGCGCAACGTGCATATCGTCATCAACAGCGCAGGCATCATGGCGTGCCCCGAGACGCGCGTCGGCGACGGTCGGGAAGCGCAGATGGCCGTCAACCACCTCGGTCACTACGCGCTCGTCAACCGGCTGTGGCCTGTGCTGACGCACGGCGACGGCGCGCGCGTGATCGCGGTGTCGTCGCTCGGGCACCGGCTGTCGCCGATCCGCTGGGACGATATCGAGTTCGCGCGCGGTTACGACAAGTGGCTGGCGTACGCGCAGTCGAAAACCGCCAACGCATTGTTCGCGGTGCGGCTCGACGTGCTTGGGGCGCCGTTCGGTGTCCGAGCGTATTCGCTGCATCCCGGCAAGATCGCGACGCCGCTGCAGCGTCATCTGACGCGAGAAGAAATGATGGCGCAGGGCTGGGTCGACGAGCACGGCGTGCCGGTCGATCCGACGTTCAAGACGCCTGCGCAGGGGGCGGCAACCCAGGTATGGGCGGCGACGTCGCCGCGCATCGCCGATCTCGGCGGCGTCTATTGCGAGGATTGCGACGTTGCGGCGGTGACGCGCGGCAACGAGGAATCGGGCGTGCGGCCGCATGCGATCGATCCGGAGGAGGCGTCGCGGCTGTGGGCGTGGTCTGCGGCAGCGACGGGTGTCGATGCTTTTGCGGCGCGCCGCTGACGCCCCGACATTCGCCGGGCGCCGCGCGGGTATCGGGGGCGGCACGACGCCCGCGCGTGGCAGCCTATCCGCGCGTCTGCCGCAGCACGCGCCCCATCTCCGCGATCGGCATGGCAACGATCGAATTCAGCAACCGCATTTCCCCGGCGTCCGGATGCGCGATGTTCCGCACTTCATCGAGCGTTTGCTCGACGTGACGATCGAGCGGTTCGAGAAAACGCTGCAATTCAGCGGCGGCCGCTTTCTCCCTGAGCCCGAGCGCCTGACCGAACGCGACCAGCGCCTCCACGTCGATATCGGCGAACCGCGTCGCATGCCCGAGCGGCATCGTCAGCTCGCAGTGCGGCCAGTGATCGCCGCGATGGCCGGGGCGGTGCGTCGGCGTGTGATACGCGACCGTACTGACGATGTCGTAGAACGGCGCGAGCCGGTAGCCGCGCGCGTCGACGAAGAACGACAGGTTCTTCAGGTGCGCGTCGGCATTGCCGACCACCACGTTGAACACGGTCCAGCGGAACACCGACAGGCGTGTCAGCGCGCGCGTGCTGGTGCGGTCGATCGCACGGGCAAGCTCCTGCGCATTGGCCCGCTGGTATTTGAAACCGCGGTCGTAGTTCAGCAGTTGCATCGCGTCGATCGTATGCACGCGCCCGGCCGGTTCGGACGTGACGTCGCGGTCGAACCGGTCGATCACGTAGCAGGCGGACGGCGCGCGCAGGAAATGAACGTCGGGCACGTCGAGCCCCATCTTCTTCGCGAGCTGCATGCAGAAGAACTCGTTGATCGCCGAATGCGGATAGCCGGCCGCGCGCATGTCGGGTTTGAGCAGGTGCATCGACGGTTCGCTGCCGACCGGCTCGAACAGCGCGTAGTCGGGCGCATCGCCGCGCAGCACCAGCAGGAGCTTTTGCTGCGCGCCGGCCGCCGACATGCGCTTGGGTGCGGTGGCCGTCAGCGCGCGCTCGGGCATTGACTGAATCCGGCGTTCGAGCTCGTCGAGCGGCAGCGGTTGCAGGCCGCCGGCCGCTTCGTGCTCGCCGTCGGCCAGCAGCGTCAGCGCGCCGGCCGATTCGCGGCCGAAGTACGCGAGCAGGCCCCACGCGTCGGCCGCATCGACCTTCGCCTCGCGCGCGAGCGACGTACGCATGCCTTCCTCCGGCAGCAGGTTGTCGAAGAACCACTGGACCGGGCGATCGGTCGACGTGTCGGTGAAGACGCCGGCGCGAAGCGGGAACGCCGGCGACAGCGGATACGCGGCGGGCGACGCGAGCCAGTTCGCGTCGTACGCGAACGACCAGATGCCTTTGTCGTCGGTCAGCGTGCCCATGCGCACGCCGTTCGCGGACGCGATCAGCGTTCTAGCCGCCATGGCTGCTCCTGCGGCGTTGCGCGGCCTTCAGCGCGGTGGCTTCGGAAATCTCGATCGACGATTCGGCATACAGCCGCACCCCCAGTTCGCCGAGCAACAGCATGACCTTGCCGATTTGCGCGGTCGGCTTGCCGGCTTCCACCTGGCTGATGAATTTTGGCGACAGCCCGGTCGCGTTCGCGAGTTCGTCCCGCGTGAATCCCTGCTGGATCCGCGTCGCGCGAATGAGGTGGGCGAGCGCGCCGATCGTGTCGACGGACCGGGACTCCGACATGACGTTCTCCGTGCTTCGTATCTGATCGGGAACAGTATTGCATAACTCGCGGGCGCGGACATCAATTCGTATTCGTACGGGAACGAAAAAGTAGTCGCGACGCCCGGGGCGTCGTTTCGTACCCGATCGGGAACCGAATGTCGTGAAATGATTGCGAAGAGAATGGTCGTATCCGATCGGATACGGAAAGCGATCGATCGAACGCATTTTGTCCGATCGTTGCAAAGCGCGGGCCAACGCCGACGGCAGCCGTTCGCCACTCTCGCGCGGAACGCCCCTTTCTACAATTCCGTCCGACTCGCTACACGCGCCGCCATACCCCGAATGCGGGCCCGGTCCTTGCTCGGTTCAGCGTCGTCGGCGGCGTTCGCGCCCCGGCACATGACGATTCGCATGGGGAGGCGCGCATGGAACCGATGCCGGTCGTACTGCAGTGGCACGACGTTCTCGTCAGGATCCTGCTGGCGCTCGTCGCGGGCGGGCTGATCGGCATCGATCGCAGCGAATCCGGCAAGACGGCCGGACTGCGCACGACGATCCTCGTCTGCCTCGCCGCGTGCCTGTCGATGCTGCAGGTCAATGCGCTGTTGCTGCAAGCGGGCAAACCGGAGGGCGCGTTCTCGGTGCTCGACCTGATGCGGCTGCCGCTCGGCATCCTGACCGGGATGGGCTTCATCGGCGGCGGCGCGATCCTTCATCGCGACGGCCTCGTGTCCGGCGTCACGACCGCCGCGACGCTGTGGTTCGTGACGGTCATCGGGCTGTGCATCGGCGGCGGCCAGTTGTCGCTCGGTGCGCTCGGACTGGTGCTGGCGCTGCTGGTCGTCTGGCCGCTGCGGTTCGTCGAGCAGCGCTTGCGGCGCACCAGGACCGCGCTGGTCACGGTCGAATATCCGCTGGGGTCGGCCGCGCGCAACCAACTGGGCGGGAAATTACGCGACGCGGGTTTCACGTGCCGAACGAGGAGTTTTCGCGAAACGACTGCATGCGCGGCGCGCGAGGAGGAGATGTTCGTGCAGTGGCGCGAAGCGGCCGACGCCGACGTGATGCTGAAGCAACTGATGCGGATCCTCGAATCGGCCGGCCTCACGTCGGTCCGCTGCTCGGCGGAGAACTGACCCGCGCGACGGCCGGAACGCGCGATGCTCGTGCAGCAGGCCGCCGTGGGCGGCTTTCCAAGGAGCGAAACATGACACGTGTATCGGAAGTGATGACACGCGACGCCGCGACCATCGGCCCGACGCAGAGCCTGCGCGATGCGGCCAGGCTGATGAACGACCTGAACGTCGGCGCCGTGTGCGACGGCACACGGCTGATCGGCATGCTGACGGACCGCGACATCGTCGTGCGCGCGGTGTCGATGGGCGTGCCGCCGGACGAGGCGGTCGAGGGCGTCGTCAGCGGACCCGCGAACTGGTGTTACGAGGACGACGACGTTTCGGCGGTGCAAAAGAAGATGGACGACGCACAGATTCGCCGCGTGCCGGTGGTCGACCGACAGAAGCGGCTGGTCGGCATCGTCGCGCTGGGCGATCTCGCTACCGCCGCGGACGGCGGAATGTCGTCGACGCTCGGCGCGGTGTCGGCGCCGTCGCGCCCGGATCGGTGATCGCCATGGCAGACACGGAGAACGGCATGAACGAAGACAGGGAAACGCAGATCCGCGAGCGCGCATACCGGCTGTGGCAGGCGGACGGCGCGCCGGACGGCAGCGCCGACGAATACTGGCGGCGGGCCGAGCAGCAACTCGATGCGGAAGGCGGCAGCGTGGACGGGCGCGCCGGGCAGACGGAGGATTTGCCGGCCGATCAGTCCGCGAAGCGCCGCAACCCCGGCGAGCCGCTGCAGGACGTCGACGCGGTGCCGACCGGCGAGGTCGCGCACGAAAGGCGGCGCCGGCGGTGAAACGTGTCCGGCCGCGACCCGGCGGCAGCCGCACCGGGACGAGCATGCGGGACACGCACGATGGCGGATCCTGTGCACCCCGCGCGTGGTCGGCCCGACACCATCCGAACAGGGAGATAGTCATGACCCAGGACACTCGACGAAAGAACCCCGCGTTGCCCGACCCGGCACGCGAGGCGACCGGCGCGCCGGACCGGCGCAAGTCGACACCCGGCCGCGCATCGACCGCGCGCTCCGGCCATGCGCCCGGCGGCGGCGAGCTGGACACGATTCCGGACGATCAGGCGCGCAAGGTCGTGCCGGACGATCCGCGCCAGACCGAGGCGCGCGATCCGGCCGGCAAGCCGTGGCCGGACGAGCACGACGCGCCCGACGATTCGGGCAACCGGCCGCGACCGCTGTAGCGGCGCCGCCGCCCGAATCGCCCGTTCCGTTCCGCCATCCACGCACCGGAGTCCATCATGTCATCAGACGAAGTTTCCGAATCCCGTCGCAAATGGGTGCAGGGCACGACGGCCGGACTGGTCGCCAGCGTCGCGCTGCCGACGATCGCGCAAACGGGCGGCCCGCCCGACGCCGGCGATACGGCGCCGCGCGATCCGCGCACGCTCTATCCGCATGCGCCGTTTCCGCAGCAGCACCAGCCGTGGCCGGGCCTTGCGGGCCGCATGACGCCGCGTCCCGATCACGGCGAGCGTAGCTATCGCGGCAGCGGCCGGCTCGACGGCCGCAAGGCGCTGATCACCGGCGGCGACTCGGGCATCGGCCGCGCGGTAGCGATCGCCTGTGCACGAGAAGGCGCGGACGTCGCGATCGTCTATCTGCCCGACGAGGAGCCCGATGCGCGCGAAGTCGTGGACCTCATCCGCAGCGCGGGACGCAAGGCGGTGCCGCTGCCGGTCGACATCCGCAGCGAAAGCGCATGCAACGGGCTCGTCGAGCGGGCGGTCGCCGCGCTCGGCGGGCTCGACATCCTCGTGAACAACGCGGCTCGCCAGCAGAGCCACGAATCGATCCTCGACATCAGCACGGAGCAGTTCGACTGGACGCTGCGCACCAACCTTTACGCGATGTTCTGGATCACGCGGGCCGCGATTGCGCACATGCCGCCCGGTTCGGCGATCGTCAATACGACGTCGGTCAATGCGTACGACCCGTCCGCGAATCTGCTGGACTACGCGATGACGAAAGCGGCGATCGCGAATTTCACGAAGGGGCTCGCGAAGCAGATGATCAAGCGCGGCATCCGCGTGAACGGCGTCGCGCCGGGGCCGTTCTGGACGCCGTTGCAGGTCAGCGGCGGACAGACGACGCACAACGTGGAGACGTTCGGCGAACAGGTGCCGATGGGGCGGCCGGGACAACCGGCCGAGATCGCGTCGATCTATGTCGAGCTGCTGTCGTCGCGCGCGAGCTATGTGACCGGGCAGATCTATGGCGCGTCGGGTGGCGCCGGGCAACCTTAGTTGGCTGGCGGCGCGACGCGGTCGGACGCGGCCGGAACCTCCCGCCATCGACGCCGATCGCCGATTCCGCCCGAATCGGCGCCGTATGCGCGAGCAGCGATCTTTATCACCGCAGCAGATAAACGTATCCGAATCGCTTCGTTGACGCCCGCCGGCACGCCCTCGTAGATTCGCGTTTTGACCGAATCAGGAGCCGTGCCGTGACGACTACCGCCCTCCGCGACGCCGCAACGCTTTCCACCGGGCATCCCGCCTTGCGGCCGGACGGCGTGGCGCAGCACTTCGACATCGTGCCGTTCGACGCGCCGCTCGGCGCCGAAGTGATCGGCCTCGACCTGTCGAAACCGCTCGGTGCCGACGATTTCGCGCGCATCCATCGTGCGCATCTCGATCACCACGTGCTGGTATTTCGCGATCAGCGCATCACGCCGGACGAGCACATCGCGTTCAGCCGCCGCTTCGGCCCGCTGCAGATTCACGTGCTGCACCAGTTCGCGCTGGCCGGCCACCCGGAAGTGCTGATCGTGTCCAACATCGTCGAGAACGGTAAACCGATCGGGCTCGGCGACGCCGGCCATTTCTGGCATTCCGACCTGTCGTACAAGGAAAAGCCGAGCCTCGGCTCGCTGCTGCACGCGCAGGAGCTGCCGGCGGAAGGCGGCGACACGCTGTTCGCGAACATGCATCTCGCATGGGACACGCTGCCGGCCCATCTGCGCCGCGCGATCGAAGGGCGGCGCGCGGAGCATACGTATCTGGCGCGTTATGCGGAATTGCAGGCGCGCAGCCCGTGGCGGCCCAACCTGTCGCCCGAGCAGATCGCGCAGGTCGCGGCGGTCGTTCATCCGGTCGTGCGCACGCATCCGGAAACCGGCCGCCAGGCGCTGTTCGTCAGCGAGCATTTCACGACGCGCATCGTCGGGTTGCCCGACGACGAAAGCCGCGCGCTGCTCGACGAATTGTTCGCGCACAGCGTGCGCGCCGAGCACCTGTATCGACACGCATGGCGCGACCACGACCTGGTGTTCTGGGACAACCGTTCGCTGATGCATCTCGCCGCCGGCACGCCCGACCACCTGCGCCGCAAGCTGTACCGCACGACGATCGAAGGCGACGCGCCTTTCTGAGCCGCGCGCCGCGTCGTTCATTTTCGCCCCTTCCTGACCGGAGTTCCGATGTCGTTTTCGTTTTTGCCGGCGCGTTGCGCGCTGGCGGCCACGCTCACCGCCGCGCTCGCTTTCGCGGGCGCGGCGATCCCGCAAGCTGCGCACGCCGAGGGCCGCATCCGCATCGCCGAGCAGTTCGGCGTCGTCTACCTGATGCTGAACGTCGCGCGCGACCAGCAACTGATCGAGAAGGAGGGGCGCAAGGCGGGCCTCGACATCAAGGTCGACTGGGTGCGGCTGTCGGGCGGCGCGGCCGTGAACGACGCGCTGTTGTCCGGCGCGGTGGATGTCGCGGGCGCGGGCGTCGGCCCGCTCTTGACCGTGTGGGACCGCACGCGCGGCCGGCAGAACGTGAAGGGCGTCGCGTCGCTCGGCAATTTTCCGTATTACCTCGTGAGCAGCAACCCGAACGTGAAGACGATCGCCGACCTGAGCACGAAGGACCGGATCGCGGTGCCGGCGGTCGGCGTGTCGGTGCAGTCGCGCGTGCTGCAGTACGCGGCCGCGAAGCAGTGGGGCGACAAGCAGTTCGACAAGCTCGACGCACTCACGCAGGCGATTCCGCATCCCGACGCGACGGCCGCGATTCTCGCGAACAGCAACGTGATCACCGGTCACTTCGGCAATCCGCCGTTCCAGGAGCAGGAGCTCGCCGGCAACCCGAACGCGCACATCGTGCTGAATTCGTATGACGTGCTCGGCGGCCCGAGCTCCGCGACGGTGCTGTACGCGACCGAGAAATTCCGCGACGACAACCCGAAGACCTACCGCGCGTTCGTCGCCGCGCTGGCCGATGCCGCCCGGCAGATCGCGGCCGATCCGGAGCGGGCGGCCGATACCTATATTCGCGTGAACGCGTCGAAGATCGATCGCGCGCTGCTGCTGAAGATCCTGCGCAATCCGCAGGTGCAGTTCAAGACCGCGCCGCAGAATACGCTGCCGCTCGCGCAGTTCATGCATCGCACCGGTGCGATCCGCAACGAACCGAAGTCGTGGCGCGACTACTTCTTCGACGATCCCGCGACGGCCGGCGGCAGTTGAGCGGCGCCGATGCTGCGACGCCGCGATCGACGCTTATGCGTCGACGCGGTTTCGATATGCACAATCGATGGTTGGTCCGCACGACGCCCGGCCGTATGTTGATGCTTTGCCCGCAAGAGATTCGATCGTGAACGCCACTTCTCCCCGAACCTGGTTGCCGCCCTATGCGGCGCGTGACGGCGCGTCGCCGGCCGCATCCGCCGCGCCCGACATACGTGCCGCCGGCCGGCCCGCAGCGAACGCCGCGCCCGCCGGCACGCACAGCGAACGCCTGCTCGCCATCGACGAGGTCAGCCTCGAATACCGCAGCGGCGCGCGGATCGTTCGCGCGACGCATCGGGTGAGCTTCGACGTGTACGGCAGCGACCGCTTCGTGCTGCTCGGCCCGTCGGGGTGCGGGAAGTCGACGCTGCTGAAGGCGATCGCCGGCTTCATCGAGCCCGTCTCGGGTTCGATCGCGCTCGACGGCCGGCCGGTACGCGGGCCGGGGCCGGACCGCATCGTCGTGTTCCAGGAGTTCGACCAGTTGCCGCCGTGGAAGACGGTCGTCGAGAACGTCGCGTTTCCGTTGCGCGCCGCCGCGAAGCTGTCGCGTGCCGAAGCGCGCGAACGCGCGCTGCACTATCTCGACAAGGTCGGCCTCGGCACGTTTGCCGACGCCTATCCGCATACGCTGTCGGGCGGCATGAAACAGCGTGTCGCGATTGCCCGGGCGCTGGCGATGCAGCCGCGCGTGCTGCTGATGGACGAACCGTTCGCCGCGCTCGACGCGCTCACGCGCCGCAAGATGCAGGAGGAACTGCTGCGACTGTGGGACGAATTCCGCTTCACGCTGCTGTTCGTCACGCATTCGATCGAGGAGGCGCTCGTGGTCGGCAACCGGATTCTGCTGCTGTCGCCGCATCCGGGCCGCGTGCGCGCCGAGCTCAACAGTCACGAGCATTCGCTCGACGACGTCGACACCGGCGACTTCCGCGACAACGTCGCGCGGATCCATCGCCTGCTGTTCGACACCGACGCACCCCACGCACCGACGACGGAGGACGCCGCATCGTGAGTACGCTCGATCCCCTCCTGCCGCCGCTGCCGCCCGTGCGCGCCGAATACACGCGCACGCTCGACGCGCTGCCCGATGCCGAGCGCGCGGCGCCGGCGCCGCTCATGCGCCGCATCGGCGCCGCCGCGTGGTTTCGCCGCAGCGTCATCGCGCTCGTGCTGATCGCCGCATGGGAGATCGTCGCGCGCATCGTCGCGAACGATCTGCTCGTCCCGACTTTCGGCGCGACGCTGGCCGCGTTCGTGCAAGGCATCGAGTCGGGCGAACTGCTGGTCAAGACCGGCATCTCGATGTCGGTGCTGCTGCGCGGCTATGCGCTGGGCGTGCTGCTGGCGTTCGCGCTGACGTCGCTTGCGGTATCCACGCGCATCGGCCGCGATCTGCTCACGATGCTCACGTCGATGTTCAATCCGCTGCCGTCGATCGCGTTGCTGCCGATCGCGCTGCTGTGGTTCGGGCTCGGCACCGGCAGCCTGCTGTTCGTGCTCGTGCATGCGGTGCTGTGGCCGCTCGCGCTCAGCATGTATACCGGCTTTGCCGGCGTGCCCGCCACGCTGAAAATGGCGGGGCGCAACTACGGGCTCACGGGGCTGCGCCAGATCGCGCTGATCCTCGTGCCGGCCGCGCTGCCGTCGATCCTGTCCGGCTTGCGCGTCGGCTGGGCCTTCGCATGGCGCACGCTGATCGCGGCCGAACTCGTGTTCGGCGCGAGCGCGGGGCAGGGCGGCCTCGGCTGGTACATCTTCCAGAACCGCAACGAGCTGTATACGGATCGCGTGTTCGCGGGCCTCGCGGCCGTCATCGTGATCGGGCTGCTGATCGAGAACCTCGTGTTCGATACGCTCGAACGCGCGACCGTGCGGCGCTGGGGCATCCAGCACTGACGGGCCTAGCGCGATCGATCCCGGCGCATGCATGACGTAGGCCGAAAGCGGCTTTTCACATGCGCCGGGGCGTCCCGATACGCTACGGATGGCGCTTGTCGCGCCGCGTCCGATGCAGGTGCCGTCAGAACTTCACGCGCAGCCCGCTGACGAACGCAAGCTGGCGGTTCGTCGACGACGCGCTGCCGATGTTCGAGATCGCCGCGATCTTGCGATAGCCGCCCGACGTCGAGGTGCTCGCATCGCCGGCTGCGAGCTGGTAGATACCCGACACATAGATATCGGTGCGCTTCGACAACGCATAGTCGAACCCGAGCGTGAACTGGTGCCAGCGCGGCTTCAGCGTCTGGCCGCTCGTGCCCGGCAAGCCGCTCGCGCGCCCGTCGGTAAACGTATAGACGCCGATCAGCGTCGCCGCCGGCGTGATCTGGTAGCGCGCGTTCACGTCGTAGTTGTTGAACTTGCGCGACGAGCCGTCGAGATAGTCGAGCTGCGTATGGCTCCATGCGAAGCCGAGCGTCGCGCGGCCGAGCGCGTAGTTCGCGCCCGCCGCGCCGATCTGCTGCTTCAGTACGCCGCCGTTCAGCCCGTAGAAGAACGCGCCGCTGTAGTCGTTGCCGGTGCTCGAGGTCGCGCCGCCCACCGCGCCGCTCGTATTCGACGTCGCATTCGGATGGTTGAATCGCACATAGCCGCCGCCGATCGACAGCGGGCCGTTCACGTAGTTCGCCGATGCGCCCCACGCGTTGTTGTTCGAGAATCCGGTGCCCGCGCCGCCATTGGTCTGGTTGCTGAATGCATAGAGCAGGTCGGCCGTGAAGCCGGCGATCGTGTCGCTGCGGAACTTCACCGCGTTGTTCAGCCGGAAACTCTGGTTCATGTTGTCGTTGTCGCCCACGTGCGTGGCCGGCGACCAGAAACCGGCCCCCGAGTACTGCGCGACGAGATCGGTGATCGGCTCGTACTGACGGCCGAACGTCAGCGTGCCGAGGCCTTTCTTGCCGAGCCCCACGTACGCGGACCGGCCGAACAGGCGGCCGCCCTGGCCGAGCCCGCCGTCGCTCGGCCGGAACCCGCTTTCCAGCGTGAAGATCGCCTGCAGGCCGCCGCCGAGATCCTCCGCGCCTTTCAGGCCCCAGCGGCTGCCGCTCAGCTTGCCGCTCGTCTGCTGGATGTTGCTCGCGCCGCCCTGGTTGTTCGTATACGCGATGCCGGCGTCGACCACGCCGTACAACGTCACCGAACTCTGCGCATGCGCGCTGACCGAACCGATCGAAACCAAACCCAGCGCCACCGTTTTTTTGATCATGACCATCCTCTGTCGTTATCGATACGTTTGTGAGGATCACGATGCTATTGACGACGAACGCGCCGACGAACGGCCGATCCGTGGTTTGTAAATCGCTGCGCGGCCGATTTGTAATGTGCGTTGCCGTCGGCCCGGCATGTGCGCCACGATCGCGTCCGGCACGCCTGCTGTGGCGAACGCATCGCGCGGACCGCGAACGTTGCGTGTCGAAAATGCACGTGTGCGGTCATATCGATCGATGAAATCGTTCGATGTGCGCAATACCCGTCGTTCGCATGACGATGCGTTTACGCAACGCCTCGCTAGGCGAGGGCCGACCGATGCGCTACGCACGTTCGCATATCGATTCCGCGAAACGTTGGTAGGGCGGGAGCGGGCCTGTTTGCCCGCATCGGCGTGTTGAACGGCCCGGCCCGTGTCGCGCCGTTGTGGGATACGTCGTTCGATCCGCCGGTTGCGGCGGGATGACGCAAGGAAACGGGAAGCGCTTGCCGACCGGTGGCGATGCGGGTTTCGCCGGAAGGTTCGGGCGACCGGATCAGGAGAACGTCGTCGCGACCATGATGCCGAACACCACGCCGAGCGCGATCCCGCAGAGCCGGCCATAGATCGAGGCGCGGAGATTGTCGTCGAGCTCGAAAGGCGAGCGCTTGTGCTTCCATACCGTGCTGAATGCGACCGGACGGGTCAGCAGCGCAACGCACGCGATCAGCACGGGCGTGGCGATGAGCATCGCGACGCGCGGGCCGTTCCAGTCGACACCGTGCATGGCCAGCGAAACCAGCACGGCAATCGGCACCTCGACGCACAGGCCCAGCAACGAACCGTTGACGAAGGAATCTCCTGGAGTCTGGAACATGATCGGTCCTGGGGTGCGGATGAAATCGGTGCCGGGTGGGCGTCCAATAGAACGATCGATAGCCGATGCCCGACGGTCGGTCGACCGTGTTCGACGTGAGCCGACATGACGGCGGATGTTAAGGGAAATCGTCGGCCCGTTGTCGGTCATTCAAGTTATTTGACAAATGTTCCCGGGCGGAGGGCTTTTATGTCGCGCGGGCAAAGTGTAAGGTTCGGCAAGTGGCCGCGGCGTCGTAGCGATATGCCGCCGACGGCCGGCCATCTTCCTGTCGCGTTCGCGGATTGAGGTCGCGCGCGCAAGCGGCATATTTCCCGCAGCCTGCGACCGCAAGCTGCCGGTACGGGGGAATCGCGTGGCGGTGGCGGATACCGGAAATGGCGACCGCGATACGTCGTCGTGTCGACGGCGCCCAAAATAAAACTCGATCGTATATAGAAACCGAATCACCGGAATTCCATGCGGGGATAAATTGACAAGCGATCAATTCGCGCTCGACGTTGCATACAACGCCTACCTTCGTGAGAAGTCCGCGCGCACCGGCCTCGCGCTGGGCCGCGCGCTCAGGTTGTCGGGCCACGCGGAGGAAGCGATTCGACTGATGAAGGAGCTCGCGGATCGCATTGAAGAGCCATTCTTTCGCGCGCAGATCGGCATCGACATGAACTATCTCGGCCTTTTTTCGCAGGCCGAAACGCTATTGACTCGAGCCATCACCGAACTCGATCATGAGCCTGATCTCAGAATCGTGCAGGTCGAACTCGCGATCTCGCAATACGCTCAAGGTCGTTTTCGCGAGGCCCACGCCCTGAGCCGACGGCTACGCGATACCTGGAGCCGAGCCGCTATCGTTTCCAATATCTATCGGAGCGATACCGTCGAGTACGAAAAAATCGTCGGCAAGCTTCTGCGATTCGACGAATCGGTCGCGGGAAAGCGTGTCCTCGTCGTTCAGGAGAGGGGACTGGGCGACGTGATCATGTTTTCTCGGTATTTGCATCTCTTGCGGGACGAAGGGGCACAGGCTGTCGTGTTGCAGGCGCCGAACACACTGGCAACGATATTTTCCGCATGGGATTGGATCACCGTCGTAGAAGATGCCCGCAGTGCGATCGACCAAAGTGATTGCGTCATCTGTACCTTCGACCTCTTCGTGCGCTATCAGGCGACGCCATACTTTCCCAGCTACACCGATTCATACTTGCAGGCACCGGCCGGACGGGAAATGGCGGCGCGGGTTGCCGACATTTTCAAAAATCGACGCCACGGCGTTCGCGAAATTGGCCTGATCTGGCGTAGCGGTACCTCGGTGCGCCATGAACCCTATCGATCGATCGCGCTGGAGCAACTTGCGCCGTTGTTCGGTGCGCCCCAGAGCCGCTTCCATGCGCTGCAGTTCGGCAAGATCACCGACGACGAATATGCGGTGCTCGATAAACATGGCATTGGCGTCATCAGTGACGAGCTGAGCGATCTCGGAGACACGGCCGTGATCCTCGATTCGCTCGATTTGTTGATCACGGTGGATACGGGGCCTGCCCACCTCGCCGGCGCGCTCGGACGGCCAGTGTGGGTACTGCTGTCGGCGGCGTGCGACGAGCGTTGGTCCAACTGCCATCGAGACACGCCGTGGTACAGGTCGATGCAGTTGTACCGGCAAGCGACATTGGGTGACTGGAGCAGGCCGATATCGGAGATGGCGCAGGCGTTGTCCGGCGACGATGCAATCGGGTAGGCGCTACCGTCCACATCCATCGTCAGCGCGCATTCGTTCGAGCGGGCGGCGATTCGCCCGGATGCGCCCGCCCGATCGTGACGTTGCCGGCCGCGCGCGGCGGTTACACGCCGCGCGCGGCCGTCACACGGCGAAAATTCGGCGCTGGTAGTCGAGGATCAGACGATCGATGTCGTGATCGGAGCGCCGCGGCTGGCTTTTCGGCTCGAGCCAGAGCCACCGCATCATGCGGTAGCGTGCCTCGACGCACATCAGCCATGCGTCCCAGTCCGACCAGTGTCGCAGCAACGGGATGTTGCGAATGTCCCGCAGCCCGTCGCGGATCTCGTACACGTTGAAGTACTTGCTCGCGCGCTGACTCAATTCATCGAATGCGCGAGCGGCTTGCTCAGGGTCGGCAAGCAGGAAGTCGTGGATTTCGACGATGACGTGGCTGCCGGAGAGCTGCTCCAGCAGCGCGTCGTCGAACAGGTCGAACTCGGCGCCTTCGATATCGCACAGGATGACCCGTCCGGCCGGCTCCCCGCCGTGCTCCGACAGGATCGCGGGCAGGTTGCGATCGGCCTTTCCGTAGACGGCGACGCGGTCCGCCAGCCCCATTTCCGCGGCGCGGTGCTGGATCGCGTGGCGGCGTTGCTCGTCCATCTCGAAACACAGGCTGCGCGCAAAGACGTTGTTCCTGACCAGGCCGATGCCGAAAATGCCGTCGGCGGCCCCGAGATCGACCAGCACCTTTTCAGGCGACCCGAGCGCTTCCAGGATCGCGCAAACGGCGATCTCGTAGGTGCCGAGCAGATAGCCGCCGACCGCGACTTCCGCCCAATGACTGAAACCGATGGGAAACCCGCGCAGGATGCCGTACTGGACGATCGAACCCGTCTGCTCGCGCAGCAACTGCGATAGGTAGTGCAGGCGAAGATTCGCGGCCTGGATCGAGCTTTGGTTGAAATATTGCGCGTGGTCCATTTTTATCGTTCTCTCGGGGTGAAGAAGCGCGTAGGGAAGGGTGGCGATAGCGGGAGGCTCCGGAGTGGTCCTGCCTGGGACCAGAATATAACGCGTTGTCGGTTCGTTCAGTTCAGGAAGCCGGCTTCCCGGATCGGGAATATCACGAAATGCGGTGTTGGCTGGAGAGGAAATGCGACGTGAACGCCGACCCATGCGAGCATCTCGTCGGGCAGAACGCCGGGGGGGGGGGGGCGGGGTCCGTCTCGATGTTCGCGACCACGGCCGGTTGTTCGGTCGTCGTCGATGCGGCTACAGCCCGGACCGGCGGTGCATCGACTTTGCGTGCGAGCAGTCGAAGCAGCTCGATGCGATGCCACGGAATTGGCGCGTGGTCCGCGACGTAATTCCGAATGGTATGGGTGCAATCGCTGAGCAATTGCGCAATTCGAGCGATGGACAGGCCGTCGGTTAGTGCGCGATGGAAGCAATCTTGATCGCCCCGACGAACGCTAAGTAGGGGAATTTTAAGGGTTGTTGCTCCGAAGTGGCCAAAACTGCTGTCCGGGCGTGCGCAAGCAATGTTGGACGTTTGTCGTGCAGACGAAGCAGTGCCATTCACCTGTTGGAGATGGACAAGAATGTTGGCCAATCCTTGGCCAGAGAGATTGTACGGAAGCCTCTTGCTCTACTGAACGCTCTTAGCGTTTTGCATTAGGTGCATTGGGCGCTGAGGCTGGCTAAATTTTCATCATACAAAATGATCATCTCGCAGTTGTGTCCAAAATATGGTCCAATTACCTTGACTTTGTACGCCAAACGTCACAGACCATGAGCAATAATTCGGTGGGGCAGTCGCCGCCTTTCGACAATTCCCCGGCTGAGGGGCGGGTTCTGACGGACCTGCCGGATGCATGGAAAATTGGACCGATAGCATCGCCCTGGGACGGAATGCAGGTGCATCGCTATCACATTGGCGAAGAAGGCGAAGTTCGGGATTTGAGGTTCGAGTCCAATCTTCTCCTCTGCTTGTATCGAAAGCCTCACAAGCAAGTCGAGAGCCTAAACCGTTTCGGGCGGTGGCAATATGTGGACGCTTCAGATGGCAGTGTGGCATATGGTCCGCCCAATGCAGCGTTGAATTACCGATGGGGAACGAGCCTCGATCAGACCCACCTCGTCATCAACGTAGACTGGCTTCAGGGCGTAACCGGCCCAAGGCCAATCCCGCTGTATGGATGGTATGCAGGGATCCACGATCGCATACTAGTGCAACTCCTGGAGGAGATCGCACAGGACGCGTTGTCTGGTACCCCAGCCGGAATCGAGCATTCCGAATGGCTAGCACTCTCGGCGCTTTATCGCTTCACTGCGTTGGCGAGGAATACCACGTGGGAGTGCGACATGACTCGCGTAGATGCGATCATGGACAGGGCCCTGGAGTTCATTCACTCCGGACTTGATACAACGCTCCGTGTACGGGAGATCGCAAACGCCGCCGGCTTCGAATCAAATCTGTATGGATTCGTTAGCTTGTTTTCTAAGTATACTGGTCTTCCCCCGCATCAATATGTAATGGAGGCGCGCCTTGAACAGGCAAAGAACATGTTGCTTCAAGGAAATATTAGCGTAACCGATGTCGCTTTGTCATGCGGGTTTAACAACATGAGCCATTTTTCAACTTCCTTTAAGCGACGGTGGAAGGTTAGGCCATCAGAATTAATCAAGCGGAATCGATTCAATCAAGAAATGGTGGTTGATTGACGTTGATTCGGCAATCGTTGTCCGCGATTTGCGTCGCCTGTGCATTATGTGATCAATTTCCCGTACCGGTGCTAACCGATATTCAGGGGGTATTTGTGCGCCATAGAATTTGATTTTTCTGAGTGGTATTCGATAGGTTGTTCGTGACGCCAACTTTGTTGATTGGGGAATATTGGTTTAGAGGCTACTGTGTCGTCGGGCCGCCAACCGCTGTTACAATTGCATCCAAGAATATTATGAATCAACCATCAGGCATGCGTTGGTGGATCGTGGTTATGGGGTGTCTCGGCACAATCATCGATTATCTGTCTCGCAACGCATTGGGGGTGATGGCGCCTGAACTAAAGTCCGTGCTCGACCTTAGTACACGAGAATATTCGTATGTAGTGGGCGCGTTTCAAGTTGGCTACTTGGTGATGCAGCCGGTATGTGGACTGATCCTTGACTCTATCGGTCTGCGGGCGGGGGTAGCCATTTTTATTTGCATATCCTCGTTCTCTGGTGTACTGCATGGATTCGCGGGCGGATGGCTTTCATTGGCGGCGCTACGCGCTGTAAAGGGAGCCGCAGACGCTGTTGCGATTCCAGCTGGCATGAAGATTGTTTCCGAATGGTTTCCGCATCGAGAAAAATCGGTGGCAGTCGGCTACTTTAATGCTGGAACGTCGCTCGGGTCCCTATTCGCCCCACCAGTCGTCATTTTCCTGATGCGCCAGTACGGCTGGCAAAGTGCGTTCGCGATTACGGGCGGCCTTGGCTTTGTATGGTCAGTAATTTGGTATCTCGCCTACCGCTCCCCGGCACGGTACATTGGTATGATTCGGGTACGAGCTAAAAGTGGAAACGGATACCTACAAATCACGAGCGAACCAAACGACAAGACCCGCCACGTGGGAAAAATTCTTAGAGAGCGTGGTTTCTGGGCAATAGCCCAAGCACGTTTCTTCGCTGAACCGGTCTGGCAAACGCTAATCTTCTGGGTGCCGCTTTATCTTGCAACAGAACGGCACATGGACTTGAGGCAGATTGCAATGTTCGCCTGGTTGCCGTTCCTGGCTGCTGATTTGGGTGGTCTGTTTGGTGGGTATCTCTCTCCCTTCGTGACCGAGCGCTTCCACATATCCTTAGTCGCATCGCGTGTCGTCGGCATTGCCCTTGGGGCAGTTCTGATGCTGGGGCCGGCTTGCATTGGATTGACGGCTTCTCCTTATCAAGCAATCGCATTATTCTGCGTCGGAGGATTTGCTCATCAAATGATTTCTGTTCTTCTAAATACCTTGTCTACAGATCTCTTTGAACCTGGCGAAGTCGGTACAGCGGCTGGCATGATAGGGATGTTCGCCTCCTTGGGAGGTCTCGGATTTTCTCTACTATTAGGTTTAGCAGCCGACAAACTGGGCTATGGGATTTTCTTTACCGCATTTGGCGCATGTGACCTCATCGGTGCGGCGTTGCTTATCGTCTTGTTGAGAGGCACTCGAACGTTTGACAATATCCCCGTTTGGTAAGGAGACGTTCTGCGTGCCTGAACCCGGAGACTGCTCGCCATCCAACGGCCGCCATCTATCGGAAGCTGTCGGTCTACAAGCTTTTTTTGCCGGCAAACAGCCTCATTGGCCGCAGCTGACGGAATAGGGCATCGACAGTCGGCGGCCGACGCTTGCCGGATTGTCTTGGGTGGGTCCTTATTTTCAGAGCCTTTCAAGGCGGTAGCCGAGATTGTATATTGACCGCAAAAGAAATCCGTGAGAACCATTTAATCGAAGTTTGCTTTTGGCGCGATACACGTGAGTGTCGAGCGAACGTGAGGATATATCGACCCTGCTTCCCCACAAAGAAGTAATAAAGTGCTCGCGCGGAACCGTGTGTCCGATATTTCTAAAAAGTGCGGCAATAATGTCGAACTCCATTCTGGTTACTTTCACAGCTTGCCCGTCGACGAAGATATTTTGCCCTCCCCGCGGAACAACGTACGCACCGACTGAAATCGTTCCATCATAATCTTCTCGGGCGATCGCGCGCCTAGAGACGGCATTCACTCTTGCGATAAACTCACTTGTGCTTACAGGCATTTTGATACAGTCGTCTGCGCCGGCGTTTAACGCCTCTACTGGAGAATAATCTGTAGATTTGCTCGAAAAAATAACAACCGGAATTTTATTGCCAAGATTGTTGCGAATCCATCGAAGTACATCTATTCCAGAAATATGTGGAGATGACAAGTCGAGAATAATGAGGTCAAACATGGCTCGGCGAAGAATATTCAACGCTTGAGCGCCATTGGTTGCGAAAGTCACGTCATTTTCTTTTAATTTCTCAAGAGCGATCACGTAATCTCGATGCGCTTGGTTGCTATCCAATAACAATATCTTCATATCTAACTGCCGATAAATGGTCGAATGCCGTCTGCGAACGAGAAGTGCTGGAGTGTGAGATCCGACGTGGGGACCCATCGAATGTTTCGATTGAATGCCCCTATATTCACATATGGACTTCGCAATTCTTGGGTGCCTGGCGAGTATTTATAGGGGTGTCGGGATTTATGTTATCCGAGCTTACTAAAGATCGGTTTGTTTGATAAGGTATTTGCTTCGATCTCCATTCCTAATCCAGAGCGGCTCACGACCTACTCCCGACCATGTTTGGCCAGAGACCGGGTCGTAGTATTTCGGTTTCCTTGTTCGCCGATGTTCGTGTTTATGAGGAAAAATGTCGCCCTCAGAGAGTTTGAACAAATCGATGCAGGCGCGGATCTCCGAAATCACTTCATCAATCACCTTCCTCCGCTCGAGCTCGAGCTCTCGATCGAGTCGATTTTTGAATTCAATATATTTTCGATACTTTTCCAATATTTTTCCCCTGGAAGGTAGATCGGATTGCGTTGTGGCTGCTCTTGGCCTAAGGGAGCTACATCGGTTCTTGATGCCGGAAAAATCCTGGGAAATACCTCTTTGTAGCCTTCCGTGAAATATTGTCACGAATGTCACACTCGTGCTTTCGAAATTTTCGTGATCGATGCGGAAGTGAAAAATTTTTGAAAAGTTCAGAGAAAACGACACTCGCCAATTATTTGGCGATTGATCGAGTGCGAGATTGTTTTGCGAAAGTTTGCAATTTTTCACCGAAGTGGTGCGCAATGTTGATAAACGTTCAGCCCTGGTGATGACGATGGATTGGAAAATCACGGCTAATCGGTGGAATAGATTCATTCGGCCACCGTCAGATTGCCGATCTTTATCCAGGGATCGGTGTGGTGTGAAAGCTGGATGGTGATAGCACCGTTTTGCGTGATTCGGGTGGGTCGAAAATGAACAAGAGTTACAGGACAATTTGGAACGAGGCGCTCGGCGCCTGGGTAGCGGCATCGGAAAATGAGTCGGCTCGTGGGAAACCTAACAAACGAAGTGTCGCCGCGTTGGTCGCGGTTGCTTTGGTCGCTTGTCCCCAATTGGTTTTGGCGCAATATTCTGCCGACGGCGGGATTGCGACTCAAACTGGCACGATCGCGATCGGATCGACCTCGACTGCGACGGGCGCCGGCGATATCGCCATCGGACAAGGGGCTCTTGCGAATTCGGTTTCGAGCCCAACTGCAACCTACGTCCCAGCGGTAGCTGTCGGCTCGTATGCAACTGCTACCGGCTTTGAGTCCGTAGCGGTGGGGCACCTTGCAAGCGCGACCGGAAAGAACGCTACGGCACTCGGTTCAGGTAGTCTCGCGGCGGCTGCGGGCGCGACTGCGATCGGCTATTACGCCACGGCTGGAGGCACTAACGACGTGGCTTTAGGGAATGGCTCAAAGTCGAGCGGTGCGGTCGCTACTGGATGGGCGACTATCAACGGTGTGACCTATGTTTTCGCTGGAATTGGTCCTATCGGGACCGTCAGCGTGGGCTCCGCCGGTTCTGAGAGAACTATTACCAATGTCGCTGCGGGGCAGCTACTGTCAACGAGTACGGATGCGGTAAACGGATCGCAACTTTATTCAACAAACTTAGCTGTCACTGCCGTCGATTCGCGTGTTTCCAGCTTGTCTACTGTCGTTGCCAATTCTAGTTCTGGGTCGCAAAGTAGCGCAATTGCCTCGCTCTCGACAGGGCTAAGTTCTACCAACAGCTCGGTCACGTCGCTGTCGTCCTCGGCGTCGACCGGTATCAGCACGGCGCAAAGCGGGGTGACGTCGCTCTCGACCGGCCTGAGCTCGACGAACAGCTCGGTCACATCACTGTCGACGTCGGCGTCGACGGGCATCAGCACGGCGCAAAGTGGGGTGACGTCGCTCTCGACCGGCCTGAGCTCGACGAACAGCTCGGTCACCTCACTGTCGACGTCGGCCTCGACGGGCATCAGCACGGCGCAAAGCGGCGTGACGTCGCTTTCGACCGGCCTGAGCTCGACGAACAGCTCGGTCACTTCACTGTCGACGTCGGCCTCGACGGGCATCAGCACAGCGCAAAGCGGGGTGACGTCGCTCTCGACCGGCCTGAGCTCGACGAACAGCTCGGTCACATCACTGTCGACGTCGGCGTCGACGGGCATCAGCACGGCACAAAGTGGGGTTACATCGCTTTCGACCGGCTTGAGCTCGACGAACAGCTCGGTCACTTCACTGTCGACGTCGGCGTCGACGGGCATCAGCACGGCACAAAGTGGGGTGACGTCGCTCTCGACCGGCCTGAGCTCGACGAACAGCTCGGTCACTTCACTGTCGACGTCGGCGTCGACGGGCATCAGCACGGCACAAAGTGGGGTGACGTCGCTTTCGACCGGCCTGAGCTCGACGAACAGCTCGGTCACATCACTGTCGACGTCGGCGTCGACGGGCATCAGCACAGCGCAAAGCGGCGTTACGTCATTGTCGACCAGCCTGAGCGTGACCAACAGTTCGGTTGCTTCGCTGTCGACCGGTGTAGCAAATTCGGTGCAGTATGACAATTCGGCTCATACGTCAGTGACGCTGGGTGGTACAAGCGCGACTGCGCCAGTCAAATTGACCAACGTGGCAGCAGGCGTAGATCCGACCGACGCAGTGAACTATAGCCAGTTGAGTTCACTGTCGACATCGGCCTCGACCGGTATCAGCACGGCGCAAAGCGGTGTGAATTCGCTGTCGACTGGGTTGAGCACGACGAACAGCAATTTGGACTCGCTGTCGACTTCGACGTCGAGCAGCGTCAGCTCGCTGTCGACGGGTCTGAGCACGACCAACAGCTCGGTGACGTCG